>DATJGP010000030.1:0-5342 GCA_035494915.1 Candidatus Eiseniibacteriota bacterium
AATTTTTGAGGGGAATGCACGCCGTCGCTGCTGCAGCCCGCGAGGGCGACAATCGCCAGAATCGGGAGAATCCGCAGTGGAACTGCTCCTTAATCCGGCGACGGGGGGGAAAGCCCGAGGTCTACCGTACTCCGATATTACAGTGAGAGAGTTCCCCGCACATCAACGTGATTCGCAAATCAAAACCCCGCAAGAAGAAACCCGCTGGAAGGACTAGGTTTTGGCTGCGGATTGGGCACGAGGCGGCAGGGAACTCCGCTCACCCATGACGCTAGCAACCTGCGCGAAGAAGTGTCAAACAATTTTATGTCGGTACCCAGAGGGGCCGCGTCTCGCGTACACTTACGCAGGACATGGGGAGCCCGACAGGGCCCCATGGGGCCGAAGGCCGCGCACCGGCAGGCCTCCGGTAAGGCGCGGGACACCCGCCCGGGGCCCCCGGCGGGCCCGCGCCGCTCCCAAGTCCCGCCTTGCCAATCGGCTGCCTCGCTGGTACCCTTCGACGTTTGCCGCTCCAGGGGCAGGCCCTGCCTCCCCCAGGCCAGGGTGCCCAATGTTCGAAGAGCTAACCGACCGCCTATCAGGCGTTTTCAAGAAATTGCTCGGCCGGGGACGGCTGAGCGAGCAGGACGTCAAGGATTCGCTCCGGGAGATCCGGCGCGTTCTCCTCGAAGCCGACGTGAACCTGAACGTCGCGCGCGACTTCCTGAAGGCCGTCGAAGCGCGCGCGATCGGCGAAGATCTGCTCTCGAGCGTCACGCCCGGGCAGCAGATCGTGAAGATCGTCCACGACGAGCTGGTGAAGCTCCTCGGGGGCGGCGCGGCGACTCCGGGACTCCAGTTTCCGTCGAATCGCGCGGCGGTCATCCTGCTCGCGGGGCTCCAGGGCTCGGGCAAGACGACCACGGCGGCGAAGCTCGCGCGCTACTGGAAGGGACGCGACAAGCGGGTCCTTCTCGCGGCGCTCGATCTTCAGCGTCCCGCGGCCATCGATCAGCTCGAGGTGCTCGGCAAGCAGATCGGCGCGCCGGTGCACCTGGATCGGTCGACGAAAGATCCGGTTGCGCTCGGCAAGGCGGCGCGGCAGCGCGCGGACAAGGAGGGTTACGACCTCCTGATCGCGGACACCGCGGGCCGGCTCCATGTGGACGAGGAGCTGATGGCCGAGGTGGTGCGGGTGCAGGACGCCATCCAGCCGAACGAGACGTACCTCGTTCTGGACGGGATGACGGGTCAGGACGCGGTCGCGATCGCCGAGTCGTTCACGAAGCAGCTCAAAGTGAGCGGCTTCATCCTGACGAAGATGGACGGCGACGCGCGGGGTGGCGCGGCGCTCTCGCTCCGCTCGGTCGCGGGCGCGCCCATCCGCTACATGGGGGTGGGCGAGAAGGTGGACGGCTTCGAGCCGTTCCACGCGGACCGGCTCGCGTCCCGGATTCTCGGGATGGGGGACGTGCTCACGCTGGTCGAGCGCGCCCAGGAGCGGCTGGACTTCTCGAAGGCGGAAGCCCTCGAGAAGAAGCTGAAGAAGGAGCGATTCACCCTCGAGGATTTCCTCGGGCAGCTCCAGGAGATGAAGAAGCTGGGGCCGCTTGAGGAGATCATGAAGATGATCCCCGGGGTGAAGATCCCCGCGGGGACGCAGGTGGACGACCGTGAGCTCAGGCGCACGGAGGCGATCATCCAGTCGATGACGCCGGGCGAGCGCGACCAGCCGTCGATCATCAACGGCAGCCGCCGGAAGCGCATCGCCAAGGGCAGCGGCACCCAGGTGCAGGACGTGAACCGCCTGCTCCGGCAGTTCGAAGAAATGCAGACGATGTTGAAGCGCTTCGGGCGCGGCATGCGTGGCAAGAAGTTGCCCAATTTCCGCTGAGCCAGCGTCCGGCGATCGTGTCACACCGAGGAGGAGATTCGGAATGTCCGTCGTAATCCGCATGAGGCGCACGGGCGCGAAGGGGCGTCCGTTCTACCGCGTGGTCGTTGCCGATTCCCGCTACCCGAGGGACGGCCGTTACATCGAGCAGCTCGGGTACTACGATCCGCACACGAATCCGGCGACGTTCCAGATCAACTCGGAGCGCCTGTCGATGTGGATCCAGCGCGGCGCGCTTCCGTCGGAGTCGGTCGGCGTGATGGTGGCCAAGCACGCTCCGGACGCGCTCCGGAAGCCGTTGATGCCGGCGGCTCCCGCGACGCCCGAGCTCAAGGAAGTCCCGGCCCCGAAGAAGAAGGTCGCGAAGAAGGCCGCGGCGAAGAAGAAGACCGTGAAGCCGAAGGCCAAGGCCACGAAGGGCGGCCAGAAGAAGGCGAAGACCCGCGCCAAGGCGAAGGCCCGCAAGGCGAGCGGCGTTGCGAAGCCGCGCGCGACCAAGAAGAAGAAGGAAAAGAAGTAGGAGGCCCGGTGAAGGCATTGATCGAGTACTGCGCGCGCCAGCTCGTCGACCAACCCGAAGGGGTGCACGTGGACGAGCACGAGAGCGGAGACACGACGGTGCTCACGCTCCGCGTGTCGCCCGGGGACCTGGGCAAGGTGATCGGCCGCGAGGGCCGCACCGCACAGTCGCTCCGCACGCTCCTCGCGGCGTCGGCGTCGGCGCAGGGGAAGCACGCTACGTTGGAGATAGCGGATTAAGCGGCCGGACTCTAGCGCCGGCGCCGAGGGCGACGGCGGAAGCGGCGCTGAAGACGAAATCCTGGTCGGCAACATCGCCCGCGCGCACGGCCTCCGGGGTGAAGTGGTCGTGGAGTCCTTCAGCGACGCGCCGGAGCGGTTCGCGGCTGGCAGCGAGCTGATGGCGCGGCTCCCCTCGGGCGAGCAACGCACGCTGAAGGTCGTGAAGTCGAAGCCCTTCCAGCATCGGCTGATCGTTTATTTCGAAGGTGTCGGCGATCGCACGGCGGCAGAGGCGCTCCACGGCGCGGACCTCACGGTCCCGCGGAGCGCGGTCAAGCCGCTGAGCGACGGCCGGCACTACCGGTTCGAGCTGATGGGGTTGACGGCGAAGACGCCGCGGGGCGACGAAGTGGGTCGCGTCGTCGATGTCTTCTCGACCGGCAGCAACGACGTCTACGTGCTCGAGGGCCCGCGCGGCGAGATCCTGCTGCCCGCGCTTCCCGAGGTGATCGTCTCGGTGGACGTCGCGGGCGGCGTCCTGGTCGTGGAGCCTCCCAAGGGGCTCCCCGGCTGGGACGACGAGGGCTGATGCGCTTCACGATCCTGACGCTGAACCCGGGTTTCTTCGACGGCCCGCTCGGCGAAGGGATGATCCGGATCGGCCGCGAGAAGGGCATCGTCGATGTCGCGCTGATCCAGATCCGCGACTTCGCAACCGACAAGTACGGCACCACGGACGACTACCCGTACGGCGGCGGCGCGGGAATGGTGATGAAGGTCGACACCATCGCGCGCGCGTACGAGAGCGCCGTGGACGCCGGCGGGAAGCCGCGGGTGCTGGTGACCAGCCCGCAAGGGCGCGTGTTCGACCAGAAGTACGCGCGCGAGCTGGCAGTCGAGCAGCACGTGCTCGTGGTGTGCGGACGCTACAAGGGGATCGACGAGCGGGTGATCCCGACGCTCGAGGCCGAGGAGGTCTCGATCGGGGACTACGTGCTCTCGGGCGGCGAGGCCGCCGCGCTCGTGATCCTCGATGCGTTGTCACGGCTCCAGGAGGGCGTCCTGGGGCACGCGGAGTCGGCGGAAGCCGATTCCTTTTCGGAAGAACTGCTGGACGCGCCCGTGTACACTCGGCCGGAAGAGTTCCGGGGACTCAAGGTTCCCGACGTCCTGCTGAGCGGCAATCACGAACAAATCAGAATTTGGCGGCGCCGGGAAGCCATCCGGCGAACGCTACGGAAGCGCCCGGACCTCATCCGTGAGCGCGTATGGAGCGCCGAGGACCGGAAGCTCCTGAACGAGATCGAGAAGGAGGCAGGACGATGAGTGTGTTGGAGCGGTTCGAGACGCGATTCAAGACCGATCGCACGATGGACTTCGGTCCCGGCGACACCGTGCGCGTTCACGTGCGCGTGGTCGAGGGCGAGAAGGAGCGCTCGCAGATCTTCCACGGCGTTGTGACCAACGTGCGTGGAAGCGGCATGCGCTCGAGCTTCACCGTGCGCAAGGTCTCCAGCGGAATCGGCGTCGAGCGGACGTTCCCGCTCCACTCGCCATCCGTTGCCAAGATCGAATTGGATCGCAAGGGCAAGGTGCGTCGCGCGAAGCTCTTCTATCTCCGTGGTCGCAAGGGCAAGGCGGCGAAGGTGGCGGAGCGGGAGAAAACCGGAGGAGATGGCGCGTAAAGGACTGACGCGCTTCGACGACGAATATCGCTCGCGCTGGGGTGAGCTCCTCGCGGGCATCGACGAGGCCGGACGCGGCCCACTGGCCGGCCCCGTGGTGGCCGCCTGCGTTGCGTTCCCCGCCGGCGTGAAGATTCGAGGCGTTCGCGATTCGAAGGAGATGACCGCGGCGGAGCGCGAGGAAGCCGCGGTGAAGATACGAGCGAAGGCGACGGCGGTCGGAGTCGGGGTGGGGAGCGTCGAGGAAGTCGACGCGCACAACATCCGGCTCGCCAGCCTGCTTGCGATGAGACGAGCGTTGACGGCCCTGGGGCTCGACCCCCAGGGCCGTTTAGTTGATGGGAAGGATCCCGTCTGGTGCGAGATCCCGTGCGAGGCCGTGGTCGATGGGGACGCCAAGTCGCTGGCGGTCGCGGCCGCGTCGATCATCGCCAAGGTGACGCGGGACGCGCTGATGGAAGCGGAGGCGATGCTCTATCCGCAGTATGGGTTTGGGACGAACAAGGGATACGGGACGCCGGAGCATCTATCGGCGTTGAAGGAGCACGGGCCATGCGGGATTCACCGTAAGAGCTTCAGGCCTGTGTGGGAGCTACTGTTCGTGCAGGAGGAGATTCAGCTGTAGGGGCCGGGGTGGTCGCGAGTTGCGGCCCGCAGGGCCTGCCGGGTCGATGCGGGGCAGGGATGTGGAAGGAACGTGCAGCGCGGTGCGGCGAGCAGATCGCCGAGGCGTTTTGTGGATTGAAGGGTTTCGAGGTCGTCGACCGGAATGTCCGCGAAGGGCGCGGCGAGATCGATCTCGTGGCGCGCGACGGACGCACGGTCGTGTTCGTTGAAGTGAAGTTCCGGAGCGGCGCCGATCGTGCGGCGCCCCTGGTCGCGGTAGGCTGGAAGAAGCGCGAAGACGTGGCCAAGACGGCCGCGATATACCTCGCACGTCGCGGGCTCCTCGACCGCCCGGTCCGCTTCGACGTGATCGGGATCACCTGGGGGGCCGATGGATCGGAGCTCGTCGTCGAGCATGTCCCCAACGCGTTCCC
>DATJGP010000031.1:0-24777 GCA_035494915.1 Candidatus Eiseniibacteriota bacterium
CGGAGAACGCAGACCCGTGTTCACGGGAAGTCCCAGGACGGCGCGCGCGTGCAGCTCGAACTCGCTCTGGAACTGCGTTGCCATGGTGACCATGCCGGTGTCGTGCGGGCGCGGGCTCACCTCGCTGAACCAGACCTGGTCGCCCTTCACGAACAGCTCGACTCCGAAGACGCCACGGCCGCCCAGATCGTCGGTGACGCGCTTCGCGATGTCCCTGGCGCGGGCGAGCGCGACGTCGCTCATGGGCTGCGGCTGCCAGCTCTCGACGTAGTCGCCCCGCACCTGCACGTGCCCGATCGGCTCGCAGAACGAGGTCCGGCTCGTCCCTTTCTCGCCGGCGGAGCGCACGGTGAGGAGCGTGATCTCGTAGTCGAAGCGGATCATCTCCTCCACGATCACGCGGCCGTGCTTCACCCGTCCCGCGCTCTCGGCGTACTCCCACGCGCGGGCCACGTCGTCCGGGCTCGACACGACGGACTGCCCCTTGCCCGACGAGGACATGACCGGCTTCACCACGCACGGGAAGCCGATCCTCGAAGCGGCGGCGCGGAGCTCGTCCTCGCTCTCGGCGAATTCGTATCGAGACGTGGGAAGGCGGAGCGTCTCCGCGACGAGACGGCGGATTCCTTCGCGGTTCATGGTGAGCCGCGTGGCGCGCGCGGTCGGGATCACGGTCGCGAGACCGTCCTCCTCGATGCGGAGGAGCTCGTCCGTGGCGATGGCTTCGATCTCGGGTACGACGAGGTGAGGGCGCTCCGCTTCCACCACGGCGCGGATCGCCGCGGGGTCGGTCATGTCGATCACGTGAGCGCGATGCGCCACCTGATGCCCGGGCGCGTCCGGGTAGCGATCGACCGCGATCGTCTCCACGCCGAGGCGCTGGAGCGCGATCAGGACTTCCTTGCCGAGCTCGCCGGCCCCCAGGAGCATGACCTTCGTGGCTCCGGGTGCGAGGGGGGTGCCGAGACGCATGGGTCCTCCGGGAGTGGGAGCGGAACGAGGGGACACTAGCCGGTCTTGCGCGTCCACGCCCCGAACATGAGCGGCAGCATCTGGATCGCGCGGTGCTTCGCCGCGTCCTCCCGAAGGCGCGCGCCCAGGGTATCGATGTCGACCTCCGTCGGCTTCACACCGGTGATCTTCTCGAGCATGGGGAGAAGACTGCGCGCCGTCTCGGCCACGTACTCGAAGCCGGGCCAGTCGGGCCCGCCGCCCGCCGGGGCCTCGAGGCGAAATTGGGGCCCTGGGAGGCCCGCATCCAGGAACGTGGTGTGGAGCTTGGTGCCCATACGCATCTCGGGACCGCGGCCGCCCGGCGGAGGCACGAGCCAGCGCGCGAGCTCCGTGTCGACCGGAGTGGGCGGGAAGGTCGTGGGCGGATACGTGAAGTCGTTCTCGTGGAACGCGACGATTCCGCCGACGCGAAGCCGGGCCGCGGCATTTCGGACGAGCGTCACCGGGTCGGGCACGTGCATGAGCACCCAGCGCCCCACGACCGCGTCGAAGTCCCGCTCCGTCACGACGGTCGTGAAGTCGCCGGCGTGGAACTCCACGTTGCGCCAGCCCGCTACCGCGGCGCGCTCCCGCGCCGTGTCCAGGATCTCGGCGTTCATGTCCACGCCCACGACGCGCCCCGCAGGGCCGACGAGGTCCGCGACCAGGAGCGCGACATCCCCCGCGCCGCTTCCGACGTCGAGCACCTTCATGCCGCGTCCGATCCCCGCCGCCTCGAAGAAGCGCCGGGTGATCGGTCCGTAGATCTGGTGCTGCAGGATGAGCCGGCGGGTCTCGTGCTCCGAGTGGCCGAGGATGTAGGGCTCCATGGGGAGCGAGAGTACCACGGTGGCGGAGGTTTGACGCCTGCCCGCACCGGGGGTAGGCTTGAAGTCTCCACTTTCGGAGACGGCATGAAACCCATAGCCGGACAGGAGACCCGATGCGAATTCCCGTTTCGCCCTCCGTTGCCGTTTCCGTTGCTTCCGCAGCGCTCCTCTTGTGGCTCGCCGGCCCGACCCTCGCCCAGCAGCCCCCCGCGCAGCAACCTCCCGCGTGGGATTGGCCGGACAAGGCGAAGAACCTCAAGGTCCTGCCCAAGACGACGTCCAAGGACGAGCTCCGGGGGGCGATGATGGCCTTCACGCGCTCCCTGGGCGTGCGCTGCAACCACTGCCACGTGGGCGAGGAAGGTAAGCCGCTCTCGAGCTTCGATTTCGCCTCGGACCAGAATCCGAAGAAGGACATCGCCCGCGAGATGATGAAGATGACCGGGGACGTCCACTCCGATCTGAAGAAGATGAAGCTCCAGGGCACGCACCGCGTCACCGTGGGATGCATCACGTGCCACCACGGCCGCCCCACGCCGGCCACGTTGGTGGAGGAGCTCGGGTGGACCTACGAGACCTCCGGCATCGACAGCACGGTCGCCCAATACCAGGCTCTACGGTCGCGCTTCTATGGGCGGAACGCCTATGACTTCGGCGAGGGAAGCTTGATCGACCTGGGCGAGAGCCTTTCGGACAAGGGGAAGCACGAGGATGCGATCCGCGTGAACCAGCTGAACGTGGAGCAGAATCCAAATTCCGCGCGCGCCCAGGATGGCTTGGCCGAGGCGTACGCGGCCGCGGGGCAGAAGGACCAGGCGATCGCGGCGTTCAAGAAGGCGCTCGAGCTCGATCCCAAAGACAGGATGGCGCAGCATCGTCTGGAGGAGCTGTCGAAATGATTCGACTCGCATCGATCCGCGGCGGCCTCATCGCCGCGGCGCTTTTCGCGGCATCGCTCACGCCGTCCGCGGCGGTCGCGACGGACGATGGAGTCTGGTCGCTCCTCTCGTTCCCGCCACCCGCGGCGCGGGTGCAGCACGCGGCCATCTACGATCCGGTGCGCAACCGGATGCTCGTCTTCGGCGGACTCGTCGGGTCGACGCTGAAGAACGACGTCTGGGAGCTGAGCTTGGCCGGGACGCCGACCTGGAAGCTCCTCGCGGTCGCGGGGACGCCGCCGAGCGCGCGCCGCGGCGCGACCGCGATCTACGATCCGGTTCGCGATCGCATGCTCGTCTACGGTGGCGCGGCGCCGGGAGCGCTCAGCGACGTGTGGGCGCTCTCGCTCGGCGCAAGCCCCGCTTGGACCCTGCTCGCGCCCACGGGAACCCCGCCTCCGACGCGCTCGGGACACAGCGCCGTCTACGATCCGGTGCGCGATCGCATGGTGGTGTTTGGCGGCCAGTCCGGGCTCACGTATCGCAGCGACGCGTGGGCGCTCGCCCTCGCGGGCACGCCGGCGTGGACCAATATGGCGCCGTCGGGCGGTCCTCCGGATGCTCGCGCGCGGCACTCCGGGATCTACGACTCCGTCCGAGACCGCCTCGTCGTCTTCGGCGGCAACGACACGGGCGGACCGAAGGGCGATCTGTGGGCGCTGTCGTTCGCGGGCACGCCCACGTGGACGCTCCTCACGCCATCCGGAACGCCCCCGCCGGCGCGCACGGGACACAAGGCGATCTACGACGCCACGCGGGACCGCATGGTTCTCTTCGGCGGCGATGACGCCTCGGGCGACCCGCCAGGGACGTCATGGGCGCTGGCCTTCGCATCCCCCGCGTGGGCCCAGCTGGCGCCGTCCGGCAGCATCCCCGTCGGGCGCTACGATCACGTCGCGGTGCTCGACACCGCGGGCGACCGGATGCTCGTGTTCGGCGGCCTGGCGGATCAGCCGACCAACGCGACCCTCTCGCTATCACTCTCGGGGTCGACCGCGTGGACGACCCTCGCGCCCTTGGGCGGCCCCGCACCTCCGCGCTACGGTCACGCCGCGGCGTACGACGCGCCGCGCGATCGCATGATCGTGTTCGGCGGCCATGGCGAGTCGGGCGCGCTCCTCCAGGACGCGTGGGCGCTCGCCCTCGGCACGCAGGCGTGGGGCAATCTCAATCCCACGGGCACGAAGCCCATCGCGCGGGATGGACACCTCATGGTCTACGACTCCACGCACGACCGCGTGCTGGTGTTCGGCGGCTCCGACGCGAGCCACAACGAAATGAACGACGTCTGGAGCCTCACCCTTGGCGCGACGCCCGCATGGACCAAGCTGAATCCGGCCGGAACGCCGCCTCCGGAGCGGTTCGGTGCGTGCGGCGTTTACGACCCGGTGGGAGATCGCCTCGTGGTCTTTGGCGGCGCGGGAGTTCTCATCTACAACGACGCGTGGGCGCTCACCCTCTCGGGCACGCCCACCTGGACGCAGCTCACGCCCTCCGGCACGCCACCGCCCGCGCGATTCCTCGCGGGCTCGGCGCGCAATCCGGTCACGAATTCGATGGTGGTCTTCGGGGGCACCGACAGCACGCTCATGAACGACGCGTGGACGCTCTCGCTCTCGGGCAGCCCCGCATGGACCCAGATCAGCGCTTCGGGCACGCCTCCGTCGCAACGTTATCAGCCCACCGCGATCTACGATCAGTCGCGCGACCGCCTCGTGGTGTTCGGCGGGTTCGACGGTGTGACGTTCTGCGGCGATACCTGGGCCCTGGCGCTCACCGGTGCGCCGGCCTGGACGCAGCTCTTCCCTGCGGGGTTGTCGCCCACGCCTCGTTACGGCCATACGGCGGTCTACGACACCGTGCGCAAGAGCATGCTCGTCTATGCCGGCCTGGACGGCGTTTTGAAGGACGATACGTACGAGCTCCTCTTCGGAGACGTGACGGCCGTGGCCGATGCTCCGGTCGCCCCCGCGGCGATGACGCTCCACGCTCCCTACCCGAATCCGTTCCGCTCCTCCGCCGCGATCGATTTCGAGCTCGCGCGGGCGCGCGAAGGGCGGATCGCCGTCTACGACGTGCACGGCCGGCTGGTGCGCGAGCTCAGGCGCGGCCTCCTGCCCGAGGGCTCGAGCTCGCTCCGCTGGGACGGCACCGACGAGCGAGGCGTTCTGGTGGCGGCGGGGACCTACTTCTACCGGATCGAATCGGCAGGCGCGGCGCAAACCCGCAAGGTGGTGCTGCTCCGCTGAAACGACGAGAGCCCTCCGGCCTCGCGGCCGAAGGGCTCCGTCACTTCCATCGGGCGCCCGCCTAGCGGGAGCCCGCCATCTGCTTCATGAACTCGTCCTGGCCCTTCTTGATCTCCTCGGGCGTCATGTCCTTGATGTGCGTGGAGAAGTTCCACTTGTAGCCGAACGGATCGGCCACGCCGCCCATGCGGTCGCCCCAGAACATATCCGAAGGCGGCATGATCTCCGTGCATCCACCGGCCACGGCCTTCTTGTGCGCGCTGTCGCAGTCCTCCACGTAGAGATAGAAGCCGACGGGCGAACCGCCGAGAGTCTCGGCCGACCTCGAGCCCATGATCTCGTCGTTCATCATGATGATCGAGGTGCCGATCTTGACCTCCGCGTGCATGATCCTTCCGTCCGGCCCGGGCATGCGCATCAGCTCCTGCGCTCCGAGCGCCTTCTTGTAGAAATCGATCGCCTTGTTGCAGTCCTTCATGCAGAGGGACGGCGTGACCGTGGTGTAGCCATCGGGAATGGGCTTGATCGATGCCATGACAGCGTACCTCCAAACTGCAGCGGGTGGATGTCGGCGCCGAGGATCGGACTCAGGTCCGGATCGAGGCGTCGATTCTACCTCAGCCCCACCGAGCGCAATCCCCTGTTTTCCTTGGCCGGGACGCCGGCATTTGCCGCTTGGCTCGGCCCCGCCCCCGGAGCATGATCGAGGGGAGCCGCCGGGCTCGGAGGTGACGCATGGACCGAACGCAACGCAGGCGGCGGGTCTCCGCGCTCGCCGTCATCCTGCCGCTCGCAGCCCTCGCCGCGCGGCCCATCCCCGCTCACGCCACGCCTCCCGGTTACTTCGTCGACCAGGCGGAGGTGGCGGGCTACGAGGAGCGGCCGTCCAGGCTCGACGAGACGGACTATGCCTTCAGCGTGTCGGTGGAGCGCGCTGCCGACGACAGCCTGAGCGCGCGCCTCCTCGCGATCGCGGAGTCCACGTATCCCGACCGGGGTCCCCTGGTCGAGAGGGCGCTCGACAATCACTGGGAGATGGGGGCCGACACCGCGCACGCCGTGGTGTGGTGGTCCCGCGGGCTCGGGCCGAGACGCATCCCTCACGCGGTCACCTGGCGCGCCGTGCGCTACTACGCCGACCTCTCCGCGCACTACCGGCGGAATCTCTACCGGAACACCGGAACGAGCGCTCCCATGAAGAGCGAGCTCACCTACTGGGCGACGATCGAGCACAAGGATCGATTCCATTTCGAGGGGGTCGAGTCCCACAACGTCTACGTCGTCAACCTGAACCTCTTCTGGGGCATCGACGACGGCTCGTTCGACATGAACACGAGCGCGCACCGCGTGGTCGTGCTCGATCCGTCGGGCAATGTGCTCCAGGTCGTGGGCGATGCGCCCGCGGACGAGAGCGTCATGATCTCGGGATGGCGGGACCGTTGGCGCGAAGCCGCGGAGAGCCATAGGAAGCCGCATTGAGCCGTGCGCGACACATCGCGCGGGGTGTGCTTCTCCCCGGCGCGCTCGTCACCGCGCTCCTGGCAATCTTCCTGGCCGGGCCGGCCCGCGCGCAGGTGCCGCCGCTCACCACGGTGCGCGTCGCGAGCGGGCTCAACTTCCCGCTCTACGTCACCGCTCCGCCCGGAGACACGACGCGGCTCTTCGTGGTGGAGCGGCGCGGCTCGGATGCCCGGGGACGGATCAAGATCGTGAAGAACGGCGCCGTCAACGCGACCCCATTCCTCACGACCGACCTTCTCGCGACGGGCAACGAGCAGGGCCTCCTCGGTCTCGCGTTCGCTCCCGACTACGCGCAGACCGGGCGCTTCTACGTCGACTACACCGACGCCGGCGGCACGACGCGTATCGTGCGTTACCAGGTGAGCGGGGACCCAGACGTCGCCAATCCCAGTGGGACCGTGATCCTGTCGATCGCGCAGCCCTTTGCCAATCACAACGGCGGCTGGATCGCTTTCGGACCCGATGGGTACCTGTACATCGCGATGGGAGACGGAGGCGACGCGGGAGATCCGGGGGACCGGGCGCAGAACCTGAACTCGCTCCTCGGGAAGATCCTGCGCATCGACGTGAGCGGCGCGACCTACTCGATCCCGCCCGACAATCCGTACGCGGGCGCGACGGCAGGGCTCGACGAGATCTGGTGTTTCGGACTCCGGAATCCGTGGCGGGACAGCTTCGACCGGCAGACGCACGACTTCATCATCGCGGACGTGGGACAGGCGACGCGCGAGGAGGTGGACTTCCTACCTTATGGAACGGGTGCGGGGGCGAATCTCGGGTGGCGCTGCTACGAAGGAACGCTCGCGTTCACCACGAGCACGACAACGCCCTGCGGCTCCTGCTCGAATCCGTCCTGCCCGTTCATCCTTCCCGCGACGGAGTACACGCACACCGGCGGCAAGTGCTCGATCACCGGCGGCTACGTGTATCGCGGCTCCAAGATCCCCGGGCTGCAGGGGAGCTACTTCTACGCCGACTACTGCACGGGGCAGATCTGGTCGGGAACGTTCCAGGGAGGCTCGCTCGTCAACATCGTGGAGCGCACCGCCGACCTCGTGCCGGCCGGCGGCGCGTACTCGATCGGACGCGTGACGAGCTTCGGGGAGGACGCGCGGGGCGAGCTCTACATCTGCGACGACGACGGTGAGGTGTATCGCATCGTCAGCGAGGATTCCATCGTCGGGGTGGAAGCCGGTGGGCCCCCGGCGCGCGTGCAGCTCCGGCTCAAGGGACGACTCCCGTTCTATGGCGCGCTCACGCTCGAGGTGGACCTGCCGGGTCCGGCCGACGCGAGCGTCGACGTGTTCGACGTGAAGGGGCGCAAGGTGCGGACGCTTCACCGCGGGATCATGCCGGCGGGTCGAACCCCTCTCGGATGGGATGGACGGTTCGATGGCGGAGCGCCCGCTCCGTCCGGTGTCTACTGGCTAAGGCTCGAGGCCGCCGGGATCGTCTCGAGCGCGCGGACGGTGCTGCTCCGCTAGCGCGGTGCGCTCACGCCCGGGCTGAGGAAGGGCTTCAGGACCAGGATCCCGAAGAGCACCGCCACGATCGCGGCGCCCGCCACCGTGGCCCAGTACTTCCGCCGCACGCGCCGCAGCATCGGTCCCGCCGAGAGGAGCCCGAGGAACGCGCCGATGATCCCGACCGCGTCGTAGCTCGCCCGCTGCCAGTACTCGTCCTCGAGATGAAGCCACATGCCGAACTCGTCGAAGGTGAGGCCGAGCGCGATGCCGTAGAGCACCGCCGCCGACCGAAGCTCGTGGCCCCCCGGTCGGCGAAAGAGAAGGTACCCGCCCATGGCCGCGAGGAGAATGATGCCGATGTTCAGGTGGTGGAGGTGCGTCTCGCCCACCATCACGTGGAAGTCGGTGCTCAGGAGGGCGATGGACCGGGCGATGACGAACGTGATGATGAACGCCACCCAGGTGAGGCGAGCCAGGTGGTGCGTGAGGATGGCGCGGCGAAGCTCTTGTGGATTGAGATCGTGCACGGGAGTGGGGCCTATCCGGTGGTACGCCGTTTCGAGTGCCGGGTTCCACTCGTACCATCGGTACGCAGGGCGAAAATCTTGAATCGGGAGTCCCGGACAGTGAGCTAGGGGATACCCCCGGTCAGGATCGTCGCGAGCTTCTGGGGGTCGATGTTGCCTCCCGACACCACGCAGGCGAGGCGCCCCCGGCCGGCTTGCCCGGACAGGGCGGCCGCGACCGGAACGGCGCCCGCCCCCTCGGCCACGACGCGGGCGCGTGCGACGAGGAGCCGCACCGCGGCCGCCGCCTCCTCGAGCGAGACGACGATCGATCCCTCGAGGACGCCTCGGAGAAGCGGCCACATCTCGGGAAGGACGCTTCGTCCCCCGATTCCGTCGACGAAGCTCGGGATCCGCTCGACCGAGCTCGGAACCCCCGCGGCCAGGGACGCCGCGAGAGGCGCCGCAGTCGCGACCTCGCAAGCATAGACCGGCACCCCCGGCTTCTCGGCCCTGATGGCGGACGCGATTCCGCCGCTCAGTCCGCCGCCTCCGAACGGAACGAGCACTGCGTCCACGTCGGGCAGGTCCTCGAGGATCTCGAGGCCGATCGTGCCGTTGCCGGCGATCACCGCCGGATCCGCGACGGGATGCACGAAGAGGCCGTCGAGGCCGGGGTAGCGGTGCTCCTCGAGGACCTTCCACCAGTCGGCAAAGGGAACGAGGTGCGCGCGCGCGCCGAGCCGCTCGATGGCGTCGAGCTTGGCGCGAGGCGCGTCGTCGGGCAGGACCACCGTGCACGGAATCCCCATCTCGCGCGCGCACCAGGCGACGGCCTGCGCCATGTTCCCGGCGCTCGCGGTATAGACGCCGCGCGCGAGCAGATCCCCGGAGGCGCTCCGCATCGCATTTCCTCCGCCGCGGATCTTGAACGAGCCGATCGGCTGCAGCGTCTCCAGCTTCAGATAGATCTCGGGCTGGTCCTTCTCGAGGGGAAGGCGGAGGAGCGGGGTGCGGACGGCGAGCCCGCGAATCCGCTCGCGCGCGGCGCGGATCTCGTCGAGACGCGGCGGCGAGAGCGGCTTCACAGGAGCGACATCACTCGTCGAAGAGCACCGTGCTCTCCTCGTAGAAGCGCACGGAGCTCGTCGCGATGCGGTCCGCGATCCACTGCTCGAGCCAGCGGTCCTTCTCTTCGAGCGTGCGATCGGGGTCGGCCATCAGCGCGAGCGGCAGGTTGACGCGGAGGGCTCGCCACGCGATCACGTGCCGCGTGATGCCGGCGGGCAGGCGGGCGCCGCTCAGAGCCACCTCCAGGATCTCCTCGGGATGGAAGTGGGGAAACACGAGGAGCGACTCGACGTCGGGATATCGCGCGCGAGCCTCTTCCAGCGAATCCCGGGTCACGCGGTAGTAGGGCACGCGCGAACGGTAGCGATCGACCACGGCGTTCAGGAGCGCGTTTCGCTCGTGCAGATCCTGGCCGCCGTGGAGCGAGAGCACGCACGCTCCGGCCCGGACCAGGAACGCGATCGCCTCGCGCCGCGCGAGGAGCGCGCGCGCATGGGGCAGATCCAGCTCGCGCAGCGTGAGGCCCGGGATGGAGGCGATCGCCGCCTCGATTTCGGTTCCGACGTCGTGCGTCAGCGCGTGGTGCCATGTGGTGAGCCGGACGCCGGGATCGTCGTAGTCCACGATCTGCACGACCGCGTGGGGAAAGCCGGCGCCCTTGAGCGTGGCCACGCGGTTGGCACCATCCAGGACGACGTACCGCGGATCGCCAATCGCCTCGGCCGAGGTCACGACCGGCGGGTTCTTGAGGACCCCGGAATCCTTGAGCCGTGTCGAGAGCGCGCCCGTCCGCCGGTCGTCCTGCTGCTCGTGCGGCACGAGCTGCTCGACCGGAAGGAACCGCAGGCGTGGAAGGCGGAACGACGATGGATCGCTGAAGGGCATGGCTCGGGAGCCTAGCACAGCGGGCCCCCCGGCTTGCGCCGAGGAGCCCGTGTACGCCGACGTTCGTGAAGATCGATCAGCGCTTTCCGCGCCTCCCATAGAGGATCATGCCGGCTACCCCGATGCCCGCCAGCGCGAATCCGCTCGGCTCCGGACAGTCTGGCGGCGGGTCGCTCGCCGGTTGATACGAAAGCGAGATGGGCTGCGTGTCGAGCGGAGCGTTGATCGTCTCCGTTGGTGTTCCTCCGGTGCCACCACCGCGCTTGGAGCGGTCGATGATGTCTCCAATCGTTCGTTTCCGGATCAGGTCCTTGCGCAGCGAGGAACCCTGATCTCGAACCTGCTCCCCCACGCCGATCCTTCCCTCGTGCTGGCTCTTGTCGAATGCTGGGACGATCGGAGCGATGTAGGGCTGGGACGCATTGGAAGCGGCGTCGCCGGCCCGTGCCGGTGCCGCCCCCCACACGACGGCTCCCGCCAGGGCGCCGACCATCGCCCATAGCAGCAGCGCCATTCCCGTTGGTGTCTTCATGGACCCCCCTCCACTGTCTTGGGACTCGATGAGTCCCGCCATCTACAGCAGTTTGAGTGCCAGAGTTGGTACATCAAGGGGGGGAACGTGGGGACGCGCGAAAGCGCCAAAGCGCCAAAGCCAGAAGGCGGTGCGCCTTCTGGCTTAGTGTGTTACAGCCCTACGACTTGGCTTACTTGGAGCGGCGCCGGCTGGCCAGGGCGATCGCTGCCGCCGAGACGACGAGACCGAGCGTGCCGGGTTCTGGAGCGTCCGGAGGAGTGGAAGCTTTTTCTTGCGATGTCACTCCGGATGGCGACAGGTCCGGTGGCGGAGTCGCCGGCTTCGACATCTGGTCCTTGTGCAACTCGACGATCTGCGTCTTCGACGCATCAGGGCGAGGGGCAGGACGACCGGACGAAGCCTGGCACTCGGAAGTGGGGGAGAACACCAGGAAAGCGACGGACGCGACTGCTGGGATCAGGGTACGCATGCGAGGCTCCAGGGAATGAAGCGTCGTCGGCAGCTTACGATTTCTACGGACGATGAATTCGCAAAGATGCGCTAACTACTTATCCGCCGACGTCCTGAGAATTATAGCAGCCACGCTATTCAAGAGTAAACATGTTTTTACTGTGAGACACAAATGTCTGTGACATGCCCGTTCCGACAGGACTGTCCGGTAACTCACGTCCTGGCCAGGAATTCCGCCTAGTGGACCGCGGGCTCCTCGCCCGCCCGGGCCCCCCACAGCTCCTTCAGCCGGCGGTCGCGCCCGCACCCCTCGCGGTAGCGGTGGTAGTCGTCTGGGTTCTTACGGAAGTAATCCTGGTGATATTCCTCGGCGGGCCAGAACCCAGTGAAGGGCAGGATGCGCGTCACGACCGGCCCATGGAGCGTTTTGGCGATCGCGCTCTTCGACTTCTCGGCCAGCGTGCGCTCCTCAGCGTCGCGGACGAAGACCGCCGATCGATATTGGGCGCCACGGTCGCAGAACTGCCCGTCGCTCTGGGTGGGATCGATGTTGTGCCAGTAGATCTCGAGGAGGCGCTCGTAGCTGATCTCGCTCGGGTGATAGACGACCTCCACCGACTCCATGTGGCCCGTCCGTCCGGCGGAGACTTCGTCGTAGGTGGGATGCGCCTCCTTGCCGCCCGAGAATCCGGAGATCACGGCCACGATTCCTTGGCGCCCTTCGAACGCGGTTTCCATGCACCAGAAGCAGCCTCCGGCGAACGTGGCGCGCCTCGTCTCGGGCTTGACGTCAGAGGCGGCGGGGGCGGATTGGACCGGGCACGGGGCGGCGAGGACGGCGAGGGCGAGAAACGCTGCGAGGAATCTCATGCTTCGGCCTCCGGTTCGTGGTATCTGAAAACGCACGGGCGATAGCCCATCGAATCAGCATACGCGCAACGGGAGGCAGCGTGACGGGAGGGACCTCATGATGGCGCCTGACCAGCGGGTTCCGTCCGTGCTGGCCATCCAGCACGTGGAGCCCGAGACGACCGGTCTGATCGGCGACGTGCTCGCGGCGGAGGGCGCGCGGCTCACGACGGTGCGCGTCTTCGAGGGAGAGCCGGTGCCGGCCCACATCGTGCCCCACGACGCGCTCGTGGTGATGGGCGGCCCCATGGGCGTCTACGAAGCGGACCGGCATCCGCACCTCGCTGCCGAGATCGAGCTGATCCGGCGCGCGGTCGAGAGCGACATTCCGGTCCTCGGGGTCTGCCTCGGGAGCCAGCTCCTTGCGACCGCGCTCGGCGCCACCGTGCGACCCGCGCGAAAGGAGCTGGGCTGGTTTCCGGTGACTCTCGCCATGGACGACCCGCTCTGGGCCGGCCTCCCCGGCGCGTTCACGGCGTTTCACTGGCACGGCGACGCCTTCGATCCGCCGCCGGGATCCGTCTCGCTCGCGTCCTCCGAGCTCACCCCTTGCCAGGGGTTTCGGCACGGGCCCCATATCGGGCTCCTCTTTCACATGGAAATGAGCGAGCCGATGATCCGTGCGCTCGTCGAGCACGATCTCGCGTCGGGCTATGCGGACGTCGCAACGGCGGGACGCGCCCTCGACGAGCTCGCGCGGCACCTGCCCCCCATGCGAGCGGTCGCTCGAAGGGTCTTCGGCCGCGTCAGCGACGCGATGATGGGGAAGCCTCTCCGCGCGTGACGCACGGACGCGCGTCCTATACTCTAGGCACGCGATCGACGATCCTGTGAGGAGGGGACTGATGCCGACCGACGTCAAACAAGGTACCGCCGAGACTGCCAACCTGACCTACAACGGAACCTCGCTCTCGCTCCCCGTCATCAAGGGCACGGAGGACGAGACCGCGGTCGACATCGAGAAGCTCCGCTCGGCCACCGGACTCATCACGCTGGACCCGGGCTACGGCAATACCGGCGCCTGCCGGAGCGCGATCACCTTCATCGACGGCGAGAAGGGGATCCTGCGCTACCGCGGCTATCCCATCGAGGATCTGGCCGCCCGGAGCACGTTCCTCGAGGTGGCCTGGCTCCTCATCCACGGCGAGCTCCCGACGCGCGCCGAGCTCGACGGGTTCACGCACGAAGTCACGATCCACACGATGCTCCACCAGGACTTCGGCCGCTTCTTCGACGCGCTTCCCAAGGACGCGCACCCGATGCCGGTCTGCGCCGCCGCGGTGGGCGCGCTCGCCACGTTCTACCAGAAGCCCGAGAGCGAGCTGCAGATCCACGAGACGATCATCCGGCTGATCGCGAAGATGCCGACGATCGCGGCCAGCTCCTACAAGCACTCGATCGGGCAGCCGTTCGTGTATCCGCAGAACCGTCTCGACTACACCTCGAACTTCCTGAACATGATGTTCGCGGTGCCGAGCGACACGTACGAGGTCGACCCGGTGCTCGCGCGGACCATCGATCTGCTCCTGATCCTGCACGCGGATCACGAGCAGAACTGCTCGACCAGCACGGTGCGCATGGTGGGGAGCTCGATGGCGAACCTCTACGCGAGCATCGCGGCGGGGATCAGCGCCCTCTGGGGCCCGCTCCATGGCGGCGCCAACCAGCAGGTGATCGAGATGCTCGAGCGGATCGCCGCGGAGGAGGGGAGCGCGGACAAGTTCCTCGCGAAGGCCAAGGACAAGAACGACACGGCGCGGCTCATGGGCTTCGGCCACCGCGTGTACAAGTCCTACGACCCGCGCGCCGCGATCTTGAAGAAGGCCTGCAGCCAGGTCATCGAGCGCGTGGGGCAGTCGAGCCGGCTCCTCGAGATCGCCATGAACCTGGAGGAGATCGCGCTCAAGGACGAGTACTTCGTGAGCCGGAAGCTCTATCCCAACGTCGACTTCTACTCAGGCGTCATCTACCAGGCGCTCGGCATCCCGGTGAACATGTTCACGGTCATGTTCACGCTCGGGCGTCTGCCGGGCTGGATCGCGCAGTGGCTCGAGATGCGCCGCGACAAGGATTTCCGCATCGGACGCCCGCGCCAGATCTACGTCGGCTCGCCCAAGCGAGCGTACGTGCCCATCGGCAACCGCAGCTAACCACTTCGCCGCTCCAAGGGAGTCGCATGGGACTTTGGTCCCATGCGGCTTCGTCGTCTCCGGGTGATAGCGTCATGGGTGCCGGACATCCAGTCCTGATTCCCGATCCCGGAGCGTGCACCGTGAAACCCAGATTCCGCAGCGTCGCCTTGGCGGCGGTTCTCGTCCTCGCTCTGGCCATCGCCTCGGCCTCAGCCAATTCCCAGAGTCCGCCCGCATCCAAGCGTCCGAACGTCGCGGTCGTTCGCGGCGAGCTCCTCGATCTGAGCTGCTGGCTCGCGCGCGGCCTGTCGGGACCCCTCCATCAAGACTGCGCCAAGCGCTGCATCGCGTCCGGCGTTCCCATGGGGATCATCACGGCGGACAGCACCCTCTGGCTCCTCACGCAGGAGCACGGCCGCTCCATGGCGCCCGGGAGCTACGCGGGATCGCCCGACCCCTTCGTTCAATGCAAGGACTGGCCCTCGTATGTCGTCGAGGTGAGAGGGCTCGCGTCGACGAAGAACGGCGTCCACGTCATCGAGGTGTCGCGCGCGACGCTCGTCTCGAAGCCGGCCGCCGCCACACCCTAGGCCCGCCCGTGCGCGCCGCTCTCAATCCCTGCGAGCTCGAGATCGATCTCTTCTGCAGGGGCGTCCGCATCGATTCCTCGTGCGCGCTTCTCGAGGACGGACGCGGCGTCTCGCGGACCCGCGCGGGCCTCGGATCGGGACTCGAGCTGACGCTCCCCGGCCCGCTCAAGGACATCTGGGTGAACGTCCCCGTGGAGGAGGACTTCGTGCGCGCGTCTCCCTATCGCCTCGTCAAGGCGCGCGGGGAGTACCGGATCGAGGACGATCGCTCCGGCCTTCGCTACCCGGTGCGGGTTCCGGCGGAGCCCGCGTGGTACGGGCGCCGCACGTCGGCGGGGACGCCCATGCGGCGCGTCGGCGTGCTCCAGGGGACCTACCTTGGCATCTACATCTCGAACGGCTGCCTGTTCTGGTATTCAGACCCTTCCATACACTGCCGCTTCTGCACCACGGGCGCCAATGTCGGCGTGAACGAGGTCGCGCTCAAGGGGCTCGAGGACGTGGTCGAGGTGTGCCGCGCGGCGAAGGAGGAGAGCGGAGTCACCTTCTTCCATTTCAACAGCGGCTACTCGAAGCGCTGCCACGAGGAGGCGATGCCTTTCGTGAAGGCCGTGAAGGAGCGCGTGGGCGGCCTCGTCGGGCTCCAGCTCATGCCGAGCCGGGATCTCTCCGTCTACGACCGGCTGATCGACCTCGGCGTGGATCACTTCTCCCTGTGCTACGAGTTCCACAACCCCGACTATTTCGCCCGGTATCTCCCGGGCAAGGAGACGGCGCTGGGACAGCAGGCGTTTTTCGACGCGCTGGAGTACACCGCGCGGAAGCTGGGGAAGGGTGCGGTCTCGGGGGAGATCATCGCCGGCGTCGAGCCGCTCGAGGACACGCTCCGCGCCATCGACTACATCACGAGCGTGGGCGCCTTTCCGACGGTCTGCATCTTCCGCCCGGTGATCGGCTCCGACATGGAGCGTCACCCGTCCCCGCGGTACGAGGACATGCGGGTGGTGTTCGAGCACGTGTACGAAGCATGCCGGCGCCATCGGATCCCGATGGGGCTCGCCCCCAATCTGGAAGTGAGTCTGGTCTGCCAGCCGGACGACACCCGCTATCTCGCGAAGCCGGGACTCACGACCTGGATGTACGAGGCCTGGCTCGCCGGCATGCGCCATGTCGCGCAGCCCCTGTTCCGGAAGCGGATGACTCCGCGCGTACCGGTGTCCCCGTGCTGATCCGCTGGGGGGCGCCCAACGTCGCGCTCGCCGATCTCGACGCGCTGCCGTTCCTGGAGCGCGTGATGGGCGCGTTCGAGGAAGGTCTCGAGCCCTTCGAGCTGGAGATCAGTCCCGGAGGTCTCGAGATCGCTCCGCTCGAGCGGGGCAAGCCTGGCCGCTGCCGGCTCAAGCTTTTCAGGCCCAGGGAAGGGAAGGAGCGGCTCTGCGCGTTCTTCTACAAGCGCAGCAATCTCGCCTGGAGTCGGGACCGGTTCAGCTACGGCGGGGTGGAGTTCCGCCCGGAGCAGACCACCGACGAGGACGTGGCGAGCTGGCGCGCGTGGCTCCTCTCGGGCTTCGATCCGGAGCGCCGTCCGCCCCGGTGGCGCCGCGCCTTCCTCTTCGACGTTCCGGAATAGACGCTACTTCTCGCGCCCCTCGACCACGTGCTCGAGCCGCTCGCGGGACGGGATCAGGAAGCTCTTCTCACCGGTGATCACGATCTTCTCGTGCCCCCAGCGCGAGAGCGTGCGGATGGCGGTCTCCACCGTCGTTCCGGTCAAGTCCGCGATCTCCTGACGCGATAGATGGAGCGGCACTTCGATCCCCTTCTTGGTTTCGGTCCCCATGCGCTCGGCGAGGCTGAGGAAGAGCTGCGCGATCCGCACCTCGACCTTCTGCCCGCGCATCTCCTCGAGCTTCCGCGTGAGGGCGACCACGAGCTTGGTCAGCTCGCGGATGCAGGCCCGGGCGAAATCGGGGTGGCGGTCGAGCAGCTCGAAATAATCGCGTCGCGGAACGACGAGGAGCGTCACCGGCTCCATGGCGATGGCCCCGGCCGGGTAGGGCATGTAGTTGTAGACCGCGATCGCCCCGACCGGCTCTCCCTCGCCGAAGATCTCGAGGATCACGTCGGACGACTCTCCCTCCTTCACGATCTTCACCCGCCCGCGCACGATCACGGTCAGGGACTCGGACGGATCCCCCTCGCTCCAGAGCCGGTCGCCGCGCGTGTACTCGCGAATCGTGGCGACGGAGGCGATGCGCCCCTGGTCGTCGGGCGACAGGCCGCGAAAGAGGGGCGTCGAGCGCACCGCCTGGAGCACGCGCTCGGGCTGCGTTAGGGCCATCGGGGCTCTGAGAGGAGCATATGACGGGCATCATACCGTTCCTGGCCTCCTGCCCTCAACCTGTGGTCCTGCCAACAATTGCCACGTCGCCGGGGAGCCCGGAAATCGCATCGCTCCATGACCGCGATCATGGGCGATCCGCCTCCAATCTCCGACAATTCATCTCGTGATCCACACGGGAGGAACGATGGAATCGATCTTCGAGCGAATGAGGGAGGACCACCGCCGGGTGCTCGACGAGGTCGCGGCGATGGAGCAGGCCGTTGCGGGCGGCGCGGATTCGGTGCCGGCCGTGAGGGGCCTCGTGGCACTCCTCGGGCGGCAGTTCGGAAGTCACATGGCGGCCGAGGACGAAGTGCTGTATCCGGCATTGATGAACGCGCTCCCTGAAACGCGCGCGAGCATCGAGCCGTTGTGCGCGGATCACGGCGCGCTCCGGATGATGCTCTCCGACCTCGAGGAAACCCTCTCCCTGCCGGGAGACGATCGTGAGCAGATAACGGTCCAGGTTCGCGACCTGGTGGACCTCCTCCGGATTCACATTCGGAAGGAGGAAGCGTTGGTGATCGGCATGGCGGAGCGAGTGCTTCGGCCGGCCGAGGTGGAAGCTCTGGCGGCCCGAATGAACCGCGGCTCGGCTCCGTCCTGCGGGCTGGGCCTGCGTCACGGGCCTTCGAAAGGAGTGCAGTCATGAGGGGATGGGTGATGTTGACGATCGGCGTAGCCGTCGCGCTCTCGCTGGCGGGATGCGGCGGGGGCGCGAAGGATGGCGAAGGTCCGGCCGCGAGCGCGACCTCGCCCCACGACACGGGCCCCCGCGCCGCCGAGGCGCCGGTGGACGAAACCCTCGCCCAGCAGGGAGAGGCGCTCTTCAAGTCGAAGACGTGCTCCACGTGCCACGCGTTCGGTATCCGCATCACGGGACCGGACCTGGCCGGCGTCACGCACCGCCGCTCGGCTGAATGGATGGAGCAGCAGATGCTCCATCCGGACGTGATGACGAAGGAGGATCCCATCTCCCGCGAGCTCCTGGGCAAGTACGCCGTGCAGATGCCCAACCTGATGCTGAAGCCCGAAGAGGCCAAGGCATTGATCGAATATGCGAAGCGCAAGGACAAGGAGCTCGAAGCGGCCGGCAAGCTGACGGCGGCCAACACGCAAGGGAGGTAGTGCCATGAAACGCTCGCTCGGTTCAGTTCTTCTGGGTCTGGCCCTGATCGCGGCGGTTCTCGCGGTCGGGTGTGCGGGGAAGGGAGGCGGCACGGCCGCGCAGAAGGTGTACGTGAAGCCGGGCGAGTACGACACGCACTACGCCTTCCTCTCCGGCGGCCACTCCGGCCAGGTCTTCGTATACGGCCTTCCGTCGTGCCGGCACATCACCACGATTCCCGTGTTCACCCCCGAGCCCGCGAGGGGCTACGGCTTCGACGAGGAGTCGAAGGCCATGCTGGGCGGATTCACCTGGGGGGACGCGCACCACCCCGGCCTCTCCGAGACGAACGGAGACTATGACGGCCGTTGGCTCTTCATCAACGACATGCCGCACGCGCGCATCGCGCGGATCGATCTCAAAGACTTCACCACGCACGAGATCTACGGGCCCATCCCCAACATCTCGGCGGCGCACGCGTGCCCGTACCCGACGCCGAACACGGAGTACGTGTTCGCGGCCTCCCGCTTCTCGGCTCCCGTGCCCACGACGAAGGTAGCGAAGGTCGCCGACTACAAGAAGGACTTCAACGGCATCATCGCGGGAATCAAGGTCGATCCGAAGGGGCACATGTCGATGGGCTTCGAGATCCTGATGCCGCCGTTCGACTGGGATCTTTCCGACGCGGGCAAGGGCCCGAGCATGGGCTGGCAGTTCTTCACCTGCTACAACAGCGAAGAGGCCTACGACTCGCTCGAGGTCAAGGCGTCGCAAAACGAGATGGACTACCTCGCGGCGGTGAACTGGAAGGAAGCCCAGAAGGCCGTGGACGCCGGCAAGGCGCACATGATCGCGGGCGCTCCGGTGCTCGATCCCAAGGAGGTCCCGGGAATCGTGTACCTGATCCCGACGCCTAAGAGCCCGCACGGCTGTGACGTGACCCCGACGGGCGAGTACATCTGCGCCTCGGGCAAGCTCCAGGCCGAGGTTTCGGTGTTCAGCTTCAAGAAGATGGCGGCCGCGATCGACGCGAAGAAGTTCGACGGCGACGCCGCCGGAATCCCGGTGCTCCGCTACGAGGACGTGCTCGAGGCGAAGGTTCCCGTGGGCCTCGGCCCGCTACACACCGAGTTCGACGGTAAGGGCAACGCCTACACCTCGCTTTTCCTCGACTCGCAGGTAGCGAAGTGGAAGATCGGCTCGTGGAAGGTCATCGACAAGATCGACGTCTACTACTCGATCGGCCACCTCGTCGCGGCGGAGGGCTGCACCATGCACCCGACCGGCGAGTACCTGCTGGCGCTCGACAAGCTCTCGAAGGACCGCTACGTGTCGGTCGGGCCGTCGCATCCGGAGGGAGCGCAGCTGATCGACCTGCGCGGACCGAAGATGGAGCTCCTCTACGACTTCCCGACGTACCCGGAGCCGCACTACGGCCAGATCATCGCGGTGTCCAAGGTGAAATCCGAGAAGATCTATCCGCTCGCCGAGAACTCGGACCCGACCGCCGTCAAGACGGCCGATGAGGCGCGCGTGGAGCGGAAGGGGAGCCGCGTCGACGCCTACATGCTGGCGGTGCGTACTCACTTCACGCCCGACGTGCTCCACGTCGCTCAAGGGGACACCGTCTATTTCCACCTGACGAACGTGGAGCAGGACGACGACATCACGCACGGATTCGGAATCCTGAACTCGAACATGGACATGCAGGTCGAGCCGGGCGAGACGAAGACCGCGCGCTGGGTCGCGACGAGGGCGGGGATCACCCCCTTCTACTGCTCCAACTTCTGCAGCGCGCTGCACCAGGAGATGCAGGGCTACATCGAGGTCGCTCCGGCGGGCACCCACATCGCCGCCGTAGAGCGTCCCACCAAGAAGCAGGTCGAAGAGGTCGCGGCGGCCATTGGCCGCTAAGTAGGAGAGGCGCGGGGCCGCTTGGGCGGCCCCGCCTTCATCATCGGAGGAAGTCATGGTTGCGTACTGGTGGGGATCGTTTCCGAAGGCCGAGCGCCGGCTCATCCTGATCGCGGCTCTGGTCCTCATCCCCGTGTTCTTCCTGCCGGTGCTTCCGATCTGGGTGATGAAGCTCCGGGCGCCGCAGTATCCCGAGGGGCTCACGCTCACCATCTACACGAACGCCATCCGGGGCGATCTCCAGAAGATCAACACCCTGAACCATTACGTGGGGATGCACCCCATCACCGCGTCGGACTTTCGCGAGTTCACGTACCTGCCCCAGCTCCTCACGCTGTTCGGGTTCATGGCGCTCGTCGCGGCGCTCGTGAACCGGCGCATCATCGCGCTCCTCGGCTGGCTCGCGTTCACGGGCTTCGCCATCTACATGTTCCGCGACTACGCGTACTGGCTCTGGCACTACGGCCACGACCTGAATCCGCGCGCCGCGATCAAGCTGGATACGTTCACGCCGCCCCTGATCGGCTACTCGAAGATGGCCAACTTCAAGGTCTGGAGCCTGCCGGGCCCTGGAACATGGCTCCTCGGGCTGGCCTGGCTCCTTGGACCCATCGCGATCTGGCTCGAGTGGCGGGAGAAGAAACACGCCGAGGCGGCAATCGCGGCCGCGCTCGTCGTGCTCAGCCTGATCGCGGCGCCGGAACGGGCCATGGCTTCCGAGATCACCGTTCCGGCCCGTGCGGGCGCGCTCGCCGGCGCACTCGCCCGCGCCCATGAGGGAGACACCGTGACCCTCCTTCCTGGCATTCACCGCGGGCCCGTGCGTGTCGATCGCGCATTGGTTCTCCGGGGAGGGCCGGGTGTCATCCTCGAAGGCTCGGGCACCGGAAGCGTGCTCGAGGTCATTGCGTCAGGCACGGTGGTGGAGGATCTCGCCGTCCGGAGGAGCGGACGACGGGTCATCACCGCCGACGCCGGCGTCCGCATCCTCCAGGCCACCGACGTCATCCTGCGCCGCCTCACGATCGACAACGTGCTTTACGGCGTGTATGCCGAGCGCGCGGATCGCTTGCGCGTCGAGGGCTGCCGCCTCGAGGGCTCCGTGCGCCCCATGGACGAGGGGGGTTCCGGCAATGGCATCCACCTCTGGTACGCCCACGACGCGACGCTCGCTCGGAACACCGTCGAGCACTTCGCCGACGCGGTCTACCTCTCGTTCGCCGATCGGGCGGGCGTCGCCGGCAATCGCCTCCAGTGGAACGGGCGCTACGGCCTTCACACGATGTACTGCCAGGGGACCCGGCTCACGGGGAACCTCTTCACGCACAACGTGGCGGGCTGCGCGATCATGTTCTCGAACAATCTCGTGGTCGTGGGGAACGACCTCGTGTCCAATCGCGGCCCCCGCACCTACGGCCTCCTCCTTCGCGACTGCTCGGCGGGCACGTTCCGGAAGAACCGGCTAATCGACAACACGATCGCCATGTTCCTCGACAACTCGAACCGGAACCGGCTCGTCGACAATCTCTTCCAGGACAACGGATGGGGGATGCTCCTCTACTCGTCGTGCGCCGGAAACGTCACCGCGGGGAACACCTTCCTGAACAACGACTATCCGGTCGCGCTCGACATGCGGCATTCGGACAATCGCTTCGATGACGGACGGTCCGGGAACTACTGGGGCGAGAACGAAGCGTACGACCTGAACGGCGACGGCCTGAGCGACGTCCCGTACTCGCCGGTGAGCGCGTTCGCGTTCCTGTCGAAGCAATATCCGGATCTCTCGCTTCTCGCCAAGAGCCCCGCGGTCGCCGCGATCGCCGTGGCGGAGCGGGTGTTCCCGAGCCTCCGGCCGAGCGACATCGTCGACGAGCATCCGCTGATCCGTCCCGCGGCCGAAGCGAAGGTAAAGGGCACGGCCGCCCGCGGGGCGGGTCCGTCGTGGGCGTCGGCGGTCGCGTTTGGCGGCCTTCTGGCCGCCGGAGTCGCGGGCCTCGCGGTGCGGGGGCGCGCATGATCCAGGTCGAGGGAATTCGCAAGCGCTTCGGCGCGATCGTGGCGGTGGACGGGCTCGACTTCGCCGTGGAGCCGGGCGAGACCTTCGCGCTCATCGGTCCGAACGGCGCGGGCAAGACCACCACGCTCAAGATGCTCCTCGGACTCACCCGTCCCGATGCGGGTCGCGTTCTCATCGGACCGGACCGCCTTCCGCCGCACGACCCGCGCGCGCGCCGCGCGCTCGGCTACGTGCCGCAGCGGGTCGAGTTCGCCCCCGCGCGCACGGTGCTCGAGGTGCTCCGCTTCTTCGCGGACCTGAAGGGGCTCGACGCGGCCGCGGTGGGACAAGCGCTCGAGCGCGTCGGGCTGGAGAGCCACGCGGCGCGGCGCGCGGGCGAGCTGTCGGGCGGGTACACGCAGCGCCTCTCCCTCGCGCAGGCGCTCCTCGGCGATCCGTCGCTTCTCATCCTCGACGAGCCGACGGGGAGCCTCGATCCGGAGGCGACCTGGGAATTTCGCTCCCTCGTCGAGCGGCTCCGCGAGGAAGGGAAGACGATCGTGCTGAGCTCGCACCTCCTGACTGAGGTCGAGCGGATCGCGGATCGCGTGCTGATCCTTCTCGAGGGCCGCGCTCTCCAGATCGAGCGCATCGACGACCTGCGCCAGCGCCAGCTCCGCGCGAGCCGGCTCAAGATCGAGACCAAAGGTGAGGCCGCGGTGGCGGAGCCGGTGCTCCGGAGACTCGAGGTCTCTTTCGAGCGATCGGGAGCGCGCGAGCTGCTCATCGGGGCGACCAACGGACGGAGCCTCGAGGTCCTCGATGCCCTCCGCGGCGCCGGCGTCGAGCTGCGCTCGTTCCACATGCAGGGCCCGACGCTGGAGGAAACGTTTCTGTCGGTGATCCGGGGAGGGCGTCGCGATGTGTAGCGGTTGCCGGGCGCTCACGGTGTGGCTCGCCGCGGCGGCGCTCCTCGTCGCCATCGGCTGTGCGCGCAACGAAGGTCCGCGCGTGCGCATCGGTTCGCCGTGCGCTTCCTGCGGCATGGCGATCCAGGACACCCACTTCGCGTGCGTGCGTGGGAGCGATGGACACTACCGCCAGTTCGATTCGATCGAGTGCCTGCTCCGGGACGGTCCGGCGCGCTCCGGAGAATCGATCTACCTCCAGGACTACGACGAGGGGCGGCTCTGCCTCGCCGACACGGTCTGGGTGGTGCAGGGCTCGTTCCCCACGCCCATGGGCGGCGGCCTCGCCGCGTTCGCGGCCGAGGCATCCGCCCGCGACGTCGGCGTGCGCACGAACGGACGCGTCGGTCGTCTCCACGAATTCGTGGGAAAGGCCAGGTCATGACGCGCCGCTACCTCGTTCTCCTGGCCGCCGTGCTCGTGGTGGGGCTGGCGCTCAGCTTGATCGCGCGCTCGGGCCGGTTGCAGTCGAGCCAGGCGCCCACGCCCGTGAACGCTCCTGCGCCGCGCGTGCCCGTGTCGATTCATGTGCGTGACGGTGCGATCACGCCGAGCGAGTCGGTGGTGCCGCTCGGCTCGCGCGTCGCGCTCGAGGTCGTGAACGACGGTCACCACGACGTGGATGTCACGCTCGCCGGCTATGAGGGCCGCCTCCCCGCGCTGCACGTGGTGGGAATCGCGGCGGCGCGCGGCGAGTTCACGGCCGATCGCCCGGGCGAGGATTTCGCGTGGCTGGTGGACGGCCGCCCCGCGGGCCGGCTCCGGGTCGCGGGCTCCCATCTCATCGAGGGACACCGCTGATGAACGCCCCCATGCATCGAATTGCCGTCATCGCGCGCGAGGAGTACCGGCGCACGATCGAATCGCGCTGGCTCTTCCTCTTCTCCATCCTGTTCGCGCTCGTCGTGCTGGCGCTCTCGTTCTTCGGCCTCGCGCAGAGCCAGGAAGTGGGCTTCCAGGGATTCGCGCGGGTCACCCTGAGCCTCCTCAATCTCTCCCTCTTCCTCGTTCCGCTCGCGGCGCTCCTTCTCGGCGTGACCAGCCTCAGCGGTGGCGCGGAATCCCTGTCGCTCCTGCTCGCGCAGCCGGTCGCGCGCGGGGAAGTGCTGGCGGGGAAGTTCCTGGGGCTCGGCGCGGCCCTCACGGTGGCGCAGGCGGTCGGATTCGGAGGGGGAGGCCTCGTCGTGGCGTGGAACGCAGGCGCCGCGCAGGCCCCCGCGTTCCTCGTCCTCACGCTTCTGTCGATCGCGCTCGGGTGGCTGTCCGTGTCCGCCGCGCTCCTCGTCGCCGCGATCTGGCCCGATCGGCTGAAGGCGATGTCGGCCGCGCTCAC
>DATJGP010000032.1:0-3749 GCA_035494915.1 Candidatus Eiseniibacteriota bacterium
AGATTCAGAAGTTCGTTCAGCATCAGCACGGCTTCGTCCCGAAGATGGGGTGGATCGTTCACGTCAAGGAGGTGCACGGCATCCCGACGCTCCGGGGGGCAAGCCGGGCCCGTCGCCATCGGGCCGTCGAGCCGTGCCCGCCCGACAAGCGCGAGGCGATCGAAGAGGCGCTCCGGCACTTCGGCCTGATGTGATGCGGGCCGAGAGACCGAGCCGCCGGGGCAGTTTCTGACGCTCACGCGTTCGGTCCCTCCGCGCCTCGCCAGCAGTCACGCTTGGCGCGCTCGAGTTCCTCGATGATCTCGCGGCGCTCAGCGAGGAGGCGCCTCGCTTCCTGCGCGCGGGTGAGCAGGAGCGCGCCGAACCTGAGCTGGTGGCGCAGCCGCCCCGTGCCGACCAGGTAGCGATACGCGACCAGACCCCCGAGCGGGAGGGAGAGAAGGAAGGCGAGCGCCCACCGGAGACCGGTCACCCAGCCGACGAGCGCCGTCTCGAGAACCCAGAAGAGCGGAAAGGCGACGATGCTCACGAGGAGCCGGATCGTCGCGTAGTCCGTTGGCCGACGCGACGTCTGCTTCGCGAGCCAGCCGGGCACATAGTAGGGGAGGAAGTTGACGGCCGCACCGTACGCAAAGAAGGGGAGGCCCACGATCGTTTGCCACGATCGTGCCACGCGCTGCCGTTCCGCTGTTCGCTCGAGGCGAGTCCGCACCGCCTCGTCATGGAGGCGGTAGGCAGTGAGTCCAAGGTGGTAACCGAGGATCCGCTGCCAGAGCCGCTCGATACGCTCGGGGTCGTGAACGCGGAAGTGCTCGACCGCGGCCGCCATCGACCCGGGGGGCTGGGACGGGTCGATCTGTCGTCGCGTGAGCCAGCGCTCATCCCACAGCTCACGCTCGAGCTCGCCGCGATGGAGCGCCTCCACGGCACGCCCGAACGCCGCCGCGTCGATGCGCTCGACGTGGACCACCTCGCGCTCCATCGCCCGCTGGATCGCCGCCGTGAGCGCATGCAGCGCCCTCGCTGGCTCCTCACGGTAGCTCGTGAGGTACGAGGAGACGTCGAGCGGCTCGCCGAACGAGACGAGGACGCGCCCGCGGAATCTTCGACGGGCCGCGAAACTGAGTCCGACCGGCACAACCGTGAGGGCTCCCGGAGCGTGCGCCTCGTAACCGAGCGCGATCCGGGCCGCGCCCGTCTTGATCGGTTGCAGGTGCGCCTCCGCGCGGGTAACCCCTTCGGGGTAGATGGCGATGAGCCGGCCGCGGTCGAATGCCGCTTCGCACGCCGCGAACATCGTCGCGCTGCGGTCCATCCGGTCCCGGTCGTCTGCCTTCCGGTAGATCGGAATCACTCCCAGGGCAACGAGGAGCCGCGCAATGAGCGGGTTGCGGAAGAGCATCCCCGTGGCGAGGTAGTGCACCTGGCGCGGGAGCACGGAGCCCACCAGCAGCGAATCGATCAGATTGTTCGGATGGTTGATGCAGAGCAGCACCGGACCCCTGCGCGGGACTCGTTCGGGGTGCCGGACCTCGACGCGCTCGAAGAAGAACCAGATCCAGAACCGCGCGATCGTCCTCACGACGCCGTAGAAGGGGCTCACTGCGACTGTGCGTCGGCCCGCCCCCGATCCCGACGCTCCTTCCCCAGGCGACGCCGCCATCGCCACACGCCGACAACCAGCAGCGTCAGCAGCGCCAGGAGGCTGGCCAGACCGAGCCAGCGCTCCCCGCGATGCACATTGGCCGTGATGGCCTTGATCTGATCCGTGAAGAAGTATGCCAACCCGAACACCAGGGGGACGCCGACCAGGGCAGCGCCCGCGTCCGCCACCACGAATTCCCAGAACGGTACGCGTGCACTGCCCGCGGTCAGGAACGCGGCGGCGCGGAGTCCCATGATGTGCCGCGCCGTGACGACGGTCTTCAGCGCATGCCGCCGATACGCTCCCTTCAGCCACTGCTCCCGCGCGGGCGACAGTACCAGTCGGACCAGTCGCCAGTGGAGGACCCGCTCACTCCAGCGTCGGCCGACCCAGTAGAGCACCATATCGCCAGACAGCACCCCCAGGAGGCAGACGGGCAGCGCCAGCCACCAGCGGACGATACCCTCGTGGCTCATCACGGCAGCCGCGATGATCGGCATCTCCTCGGGGATCGGCACTCCCAGGCTGCCGAGCAAGAGGATGGCGAACACACCGAGGTACGTGAAGTTGTTGACGAACTCCTGGAGTGCCTCCAGAGACGCCTCCACATGCCGCGGTGGTCTGCGAGGCCCGCCGGGCCGTATGGGCCCGAGGCCGGGCCGGATCAGTTTGCCGGTGGTTGCTCTCGTGTGCGAACTTTCCCTCGATCGTCGATCGTGCGGCTTCCCGGGATCATGACGCCCGTCCGGGTGTCACGCGCCTTGCCCAGAGCATCCGCTCGTTGAACTGCGCTTCGCCGCACCCGGGCATCGTCGCGTCATGTTGCGGTCCGTGGCAGCCTGGAGCAGAGTGTGAGTGACGATCTCGGTGGCAGCCATCGCGGGCCAGTCATTGCCCGGGGCAAGACGACGAGTCCCGGCTCGGGAGGCAGGCACCGGCGCGCGAAGGACGGGCTCAGGTTCCAGCCGACGGCGCGAACGCGAGACACCCGACCGTCGCTCGCCGAAGAAGCTCAGTTGGCCACCCTGCACGGGCGGGACTCGCCGACTTCGAACACCTGCGGGACCAGATCTATCTGGGTCCGCCCCGACGAACTGAACCTATCGAACCAATCTGACTGACGCCGATCAAGAGACGTGGGTGGATGAAGAAGAGAACAGTGCTGATCGCGGGGTGCCTCGCTACGCTGTCCGCAATCGTTCTCGCGCGTACCGCCCGGGGCACGCGCCAGTTGCGCGTTGTGCCCGAGGTGGACCTCGCTCGCTATGCGGGACATTGGTACGAGATTGCCCGGCTTCCGAACCGCTTCCAGAAACGGTGTGCCGGAGATGTGACCGCGACCTACACCTTGCAGCCCAGCGGACACATCTCGGTGCTGAATCGCTGTCGGCTGGGAAACGGAGAGCAGATCCAGGCAACGGGCGTGGCGCGTGTTGCCGGCAGAGGACAACCGAATTCGATCCTGAAGGTACGGTTCGCTCCGGCTTTCCTTTCGTTCATTCCGCAGGCGTGGGGAGATTATCAGGTCATCGCGCTCTCGTCGGATTACACCCACGCGCTCGTGGGCGATCCAACCCGGGAATACCTTTGGATTCTGTCGCGATCGCCCCAGATGGACGATGCCACATACGATCGACTCGTCGAAGAAGCCCGAGCGCAGGGTTTCGACGTCAGCCGGCTGCAGAAGACAAGGCAGTCGGCCACAGCAATTGCCTGAACGCTCCAATCCACGCAGTGTCGCGATTGCCGGAGCCACCGGCTACATTGGCGGACGGCTCGCTCCGCGCCTGCTCGATTCTGGTTACTCCATTCGTTGTCTCGTCCGCTCGCCGGGCAAGCTGCAGGGCCGCGAATGGGCTGAGGATTCCCGAGTGGAGGTCCGGCAAGCGGATCTTGCGGACGCCACATCCCTCGCACGCAATCTCCAGGGGTGCCAGGCGGCATTCTACCTGGTTCACTCCATGACCTCCGCCGGAGCGAAGTATGCGGAACAGGACCGGCGCCTCGCCTCGGTATTCGCTCACGCGGCTCGCCAGGCCGGCGTGGAGCGAATCATCTACCTCGGAGGGCTCGGCGAAACCGGCCCGGATCTCAGCCAGCACCT
>DATJGP010000033.1:0-3320 GCA_035494915.1 Candidatus Eiseniibacteriota bacterium
AGCTTGTCCAGCTTGGTGAGGAATTTCGACAGGGTCTCGAGCTCGTAGACCGGCTGCGTCATCGCGAACTCCGCTCCGGCCTCCATCTTCCTCTGGAAGCGATCCAGCTCCTCGTCGAGCGTCTCCGCGGTCGGGTTCACCGCGCAGCCGATGACGAACGTCGTCGGCTCCCCAATGGAGTTGCCGCCGAGATCGGTGCCCGCGTTGAGCCGCTTGAGGACGCCGATCAAACCGATCGAATCCACGTCGAACACGGCGGTCGCATTCGGATAATCCCCCGCGCGCGGCGGATCGCCGGTCAGCGCGAGGATGTTCCGGATGCCGAGCGCGTGCGCGCCCATGAGGTCGGACTGGATGCCCATGAGATTCCGGTCGCGGCAGGTGAAGTGGAGGATCGTCTCGATCCCGACCTGATGCCCGATCATCGACGCGAGCGCGATCGAGGACATGCGCACGCGCGCCATGGGGCTGTCGGCGACGTTGATGAAGTCGACGCCGGCGTCCTTCAGGAACTGCGCCCCCTCGATCATCTTCTTGGGCCGCGCGCCGCGCGGCGGATCGACCTCCACCGAGACCACGAATTCCTTCGCCGCGAGCTTCCGCGCGAGGATCGACCTCGACGTGGGGTCCGTCTTCGTCGCCGTCTCCTCGATCACGATCGCAGGCCCGGCACTGGGGGGCGACGGCGCCAGCGGCGTGGGCGCTCCGGCCGCGGCGCGCAAAGCGTCCCGCATCTTCCGCGTGTGCGTCGGCGTCGTCCCGCAACACCCGCCCACGAGCCGGGCACCCGCCGCGCTGAAGCGCTGCGCGTACTCCGCGAGATACTCCGGCGAGCTCAGGTACACGAACCGGCCGTGCACGAATCGAGGGAGTCCCGCGTTCGGCATCACCGAGATCGGAAGCTGGCTGCGACGCTTCAGCCGCTCCACGATCTCGAGGAGCTTCTGCGGCCCCACGCTGCAATTGGCTCCGAGGAGGTCCACCTTCTTCCCCAGCACCGCATGCACCACGTCCTCGGGATACGAGCCGTACAGCGTGCGGCCGTCCTCGGTGTAGGTCATCTGGACGACGAGCGGCACGTCCCCCGTCACGCTCCGCACGGCATCGATCGCGATGAGCGCCTCGGCCATGTCGGTCTGCGTCTCGAGGATGATGAGATCGACGCCCCCCTCCACGAGACCCTCCGCCTGCTCGCGATACGCGTCGTACGCCTCCTCGCGCGTGATCGTGCCGAGCGGGGCGACCGGCTTTCCGAGCGGCCCCATCGAGCCCGCCACGAACACCGCCTCGCCCACTTCCTCGCGCGCGTTCCGCGCGATCTGAGCGCCGGCGCGATTCACGCGGCGCGCGGTCTCCGTGGCGCCGTGCGCGGCAAGCCGATATCGATTCCCACCGAAAGTATTGGTCTCGATCACCTCGGCACCGGCGCGGATGTACTCGCGGTGGACGGCCTGGATGAGCGACGCGTCGGTGAGATTGAGGAGGTCGAACGAGCGGTCGAAGGGGATGCCCTTCTCGTACAGGTAGGTGCCCATGGCGCCGTCGGCCAGGACCACGCCCTGCTCGAGCCGCTTCAGGAAGGGGTGGGTCATGGGCGCGCTTCGACCTCCGGGCGGAGGCCCTCGATCGCTCGGGTGCGTTCTTCCATAAGACACGTCATCGTACTATACTGCCGCGCTCACCGTTCGACCTTTCCTGGGAGATTTCGCGCGTCATGAACATCGTCGTCCTCGTGAAGCAGGTGCCCGACACCGAGACCCGCATCCTGGTGAAGGACGGCTCGGTGGACCTGAGCGGCGTGAAGTGGATCGTGAACCCGTACGATGAGTTCGCGATCGAGGAAGCGCTCCGGATCAGGGAGAAGCTGGGCGCCGGGAAGGTCACGGCCGTGAGCCTGGGCCCGGACCGCGTGAAGGAAGCCATCAAGTACGCCCTCTCCCTCGGCGCCGACGAAGGCGTTTGGGTCAAGGGAGACGGCGTCGCGCTGGGCGATCCTCTCGCCGTCGCCACGGTGCTCGCCGCAGCGGCGACGAAGATCGGATTCGACCTCGTGCTCACCGGCAAGCAGGGCGTGGACTCCGACTGGTCGCAGGTCGGTCCGATGGTGGCCGAGCTGCTCGATCTTCCCCACGTCTCCGTGGTCGTCGGCCTCGAGCTCGACGCCGCCGCCAAGAAGGGCGTCGCCAAGCGCGAGATCGAAGGCGGCCTCGAGCGCGTCGAGTTCGAGCTCCCCACCGTGATCACCGCACAGAAGGGGCTCAACGAGCCGCGCTACGCGTCGCTCAAGGGCATCATGGCCGTGAAGAAGAAGGTCATTCCCGAATGGACGCTCGCCGAAGTCGGCGTCGATCCCGCATCCGTGTCACCGGACGCCGCTGGCGTGCGCATGATCGACGCCGCGCTTCCGCCCCCGCGCAGTGCGGGGAAGATTCTCGAGGGTGATCCGCACGACACCGCGCGCGAGCTGGTGCACCTGCTCCGCGACGAGGCGAAGGTTCTGTGATCCTGGTCATCGCGGAAGTGAAAGACGGAGCCGCCCGGAAGGTCGCGCTCGAGATTCTCGCCGAGGCACGCCGCCTGGCCGACGCCAAGGCTCAGCCGGTGGGAGTCCTCGCCCTCGGCACGCTGGGCGCGGGCGAAGCGGATCGCCTGGCGCAGCATGGCGCCGACAAGGTCCTCCAGGTTTCGTCCGACGCGCTCGGCGCCTACGCGCCCGAGGAGTGGGCTGAAGCCGTGCGGGCCGGGGTGGACGCCGCGAAGCCTGAGCTTGTGTTGTTCGGCGGATCGGCGCTCGGCAAGGACCTCGCGCCCCGCGCCGCGGCCCGCCTCCGCGTGGGGCTCGCCTCGGACTGCGTGGGCTTCGAGTGGGACGGCGACTCGCTCATCGCGCGCCGACCCATCTTCGCGGGCAAGGCGTTCGCGCGCGTTGGCTGGAATGCCGCACGGCCTCGCATGGCCACGGTGCGACCGAACACATTCCGCCCCGGCGCGCCGGAGGCTTCGCGCAAAGCCGCAGTCGAGAACGTCACTCCCGCCCAGGTGAAGGTGCGTGCGCGCGTCGCCGGGCTCGAAGCAGGCGATGCGGAAGTGGCCGACCTGACCGAGGCCGACATCATCGTGAGCGGCGGCCGCGCGATGCAGGGCCCGGAGAATTTCGAAATCTTGAAAAAGCTCTGCAAGGCGCTCGGCGCCACGCTCGGCGCGTCGCGCGCCGCGGTGGACGCGGGCTGGATCGATCACAGCCATCAGGTGGGCCAGACCGGGAAGGTCGTGAACCCGACGCTCTATTTCGCGGTCGGCATCTCGGGCGCCATCCAGCA
>DATJGP010000034.1:0-32414 GCA_035494915.1 Candidatus Eiseniibacteriota bacterium
GTAGAAGTCTGCCCTCAAGCGCTGTCAACACAATTTCACAAAAAAGGGCCGCCCGGCGGAAAATCGCCGGGCGGCCTTGCTGCTCGCCGAAGCGGGTCAAACCCGCCTTGGTCGGTTCTAGAAGTGGTACGTCGCCGACGCCCGCGTGGCCGGAGTCTCCTGGTCGCCGGAGAGGATGTAACCGCCCGAAAGCGGGAACGCCTCATTGAGCGTCAGGTCGAAGTCCAGGTTGTTCCACTTGATGCCGGCGCCCAGGTTGAAGTTGAAGTCCGACGTCTTTTCCTTGTCGGTGAAGGAGTCGGTATCGAACGCCGTCTCTTCGTCCTTCGTGGTCATCATGGCCTGGGTGGCGCCCATGCGAATCTTGAGCCAGCTCGTGGCCTCGGTCTCGAGCGACGCGAAGAAGAGCGGCGCCATGGTCGTCTTGCTCTCAGCGCTACGGACCTGGCCGTTGGCCACGCCGTCGTTCTGATCGTTGCGGTCGAACGAAGCCTTCTGCATCCAGCCCGCCACACCGAAGATGAGCAGGTTGTTGTCGTTCACCCGCATGTTGTGCGAGAGGCCGAGTCCGACGTTCTTGTAGGTCTCGTCCACTTCGCGATTCTCGACGCCGGCGCCCAGACCGGACACCTCGTAGCCGAGATCGTCGTTCACGTACCAGAACGCCGGGTACCACGTCGACCGGTCACCCTGGTTCATGATGCCGCGGATGTTGACCGAGTAGGAGAGATTGCCGTTGTCCTGCCAGGACTCGCCCGCCACACCGCCGACGCTGGCGTTGCGATCCAGGCTGTACCGACGGAGCGTGACGGCCGCCTCGATCCGGTTGTCATTCGACATGTGAAGCGCGATGGCCGGGGTGACACCGAACGTGTTGAGCTCGATGCCCGTCGAGGTGATGGCGTTCTGCGCGAAGAACAGACCGAACGGATACGGATCGTCCGGCGCGAAGCCCGAGCCGTGGGCCTCGAAGTGCGTCACCACGCCGCCCGTGTTGTCGGTGTGCTCGAACGACGAGTTCGTCACATCGAGCCGGACCGCCAGGTCCATCTTCTGGAAGCCCTTGCCCCAGATCACGTCCCACTGCGAGTGGGTCAGGTTGCCGGGGAAGGTCGTGTGCAGCGACGTCTGCTTCATGTCGAAAGCAAGCGCGCCGAACGACGGGAAGTTCTTGATGAGCGTGAGGCTTTGATCATTGAATTCGACCTCGTTCACGTCACCGGTCGGATTGGCTCCGAGCTCGGCGAGGACGAGGTTGTTCTGACGAACCACCGACGTGGGGTACGGATAGATGTTCACGTAGTCATCGGTGAATTGGCTTAAGTAAGGGACCGAGCCCAAACCCATCCCCTCGACTCGCGAAAGCGAAGCCTCGCTCACGCCCGCGGAAAGCACGAGCAGAGCGACCGCACACATCACAACCATCAGCTTGCGCTGAAACATACTGGTTTGGCCTCCTTGGTGTCGGACCCTGGCCCATCCAGGGTCATCGCCCGTGCCGCGCTCACGGATGTTCGGCTTTCGGCCCGGGAAGATCCGGTGGAGCATTCCCAGCTCGCTTGGACCTTTTTCGCCACCTCCTTTCCGTTCAAGTTGACCTGCATCGCAGGGACAAGACCAAGTCGCCCAACTCCTTCGACGGCGGACGACCGCTTGGATCACGCCGAGCGGGACACTAGGCACCCCCTTCCCACGGTGTCAAACCCTAATTTGCAAATAAAATAGTAAGTGCCTGTGTCGCTTGAACTTGGGAGGCTAGCGGTGGGAAGGCTCGGCGAGGAGAGGCTGCTAGTTCTTGCTGCTTCGGGCGTCGTCGATCACGTAGCGGCCGTAGCCGTCCTTGTCCACGAAGAAGTACGTGAGGCGAGCCCGGTAGTAGTACCAGATCTCTTCGGGGGGCCCATCGAACCGGAAGGGATTGCGCACGACCTCGTCCGGCTGGCCGAACTTGATGTAGATCTGCCCCATGTCGGTCCTCCACCCCTGGGTCCCGGCCGCGAAATGCTGGTTCGCGTAGGCGACCCTCTTGTAGAACTCGTCCTGGGCCTCGTTCTGGGGGGTGCCTGGGCTCGGGTCCCGCTCCTTCCAGAAGTTCGCCCAGAAAGCCAGCTTCTCCTCTACGGTCTTGAGCTGGTCCATCTGTCGAAGCTCCACGTCCGTCGCGATGTAGCGAAGGACCTCGAGCTGGGTCTTGGGATCCAGGGCGACGGCGGCGGCGGTCTGCTCCACCACGAAGTTCTTCTCTCGACGGATCGGGACGGGCTTCTTCCCCTTGGGAGGCTTGGGGACCGGACTCACGAGATCGAGGACGACCCGGTAGTTTCCGGGGTCGAGCGGGCCGAGCAGCATGTGGATGAGGAAGGGTGTCCGTCCCCCTCGTCGGACAACCGCGGTATCTCCCTGGGCGACCGCCTTCTGCAGGTCGCTGACGACCTGGTAGTGGAGCCGGTAGGTCGAGTCCGGCACTCCGGCGGGCCGGTTGTCCACCAATTCCCCGGTAAATGCGAACCGCGAGAGGTTCTCCCCGTACGTCCGGGACGGATTGGGGTCCAGGGCGGCGGCGTGGGTCGCCGACAAGGAGTCGACGGCGAACATCCCCAGCGACAGATCGGTGAACCACAGGGGACCCGCCGGCGCGTCGGGCACCTGGAACTCGAACTCCGTGCTGGAGGTGCGCTCCGCCTTGAGGTCGGTCAGGTCCACCCGGATGCGGTACTTCCCGGGCGGGACCTTGAACGAGACGTGGTCCAGGAGATCCTCCCCGCGCTGGATCGTCTCGGCATAGCGGGTGACCTTGAGATCGCGGACGGTCTCGTCGCCGGCGATCAGCTTCTTCTTTTGATAGAAGGCGACCCGGATCTCGTACGAGGCGTTGTATCCATCGGCCGAGCGCTCGAAGAGGAGCTCCGTGCGGCCCAGGCGATAGTCGATTCGCACCTCGGTCGCGCCGTTCACCCCGGGCTGGATGGTCGCGTCCGTCGAGAATCGGGGCCGCGTCATGCTGATTCCCGGCGTCGGACCCTCGGGCTGGCTGGCGGGACCCGGGTTCGGGTACTGGGCGCTGGCGGGGATCGCGGCGGCGAGGAGGACGAGGGCGGCCGCCGCGCGGACGAGCCCCCTAACGGAGCACGACGATGCGCCGCGCATCATTCAGTCCTTGTCCCTGAAGCGCCATGAAATAGACCCCGCTCGGGACGACCCGGCCGGCGCCGTCCCGCCCGTCCCACGTGACCTGGTGGATGCCCCCGGATCCGGACGAGGCAAACGTGTCGGGCATCTGGATCCGTCGCACCAGCCGTCCGCGCGCGTCATGAATGGTTACCCTCGGGCTCTCCGCCCCGTTGAAGGAGACCGTAACCATGAGATTTCCCCCCGGACGGAAGGGATTCGGGTAGGCGTTCCCCACCGAGACGGACGCACCGATGGTGGCGCTACCCCGCGCCACCTCGACCTGGCTCCCGTCCTCGAGCACCGCCTCGAGTCGATAGCGGACCGTGGCTCCCGACGTGAGCGCGGAATCCACGACCGAGGTTGCCGCCGGGGGTAGGAGCTCCGCATTCACAACCTCTCCGACGGTGGTCGCCACTCCTCGATCTCGGTAGAGGCGGAGGCCGACAAGCCCGGGCAGCGCGACCGGGTCCCACGAAACGTGCACGAGCAGCCGTACGGCGTCCACCGCGATGACGAGCGCGGGCACACTCTGCTCCGCCGGCACGACGAGGAGCCGCTCGATCGAGTAGTCGGCCGCGACGAGCACCGTATCCCCCGACCAGAACGCGTCGCGAGCGAATCCGGGGAACGCGACGGGCCCCAGGTTCGTGGGCTGCACCGAGTTCGTGAAATCCACCATCACGGCCTGATCGTCGCCGAGCAGCGCGAGCGCGGAGGTCCCTTTGCCCTCGACGCCGTACACGCGCGGGAGAGCCACCGTGGATCGCAAGCTGAGAAGCGTGGGCGTGGTGGCATCGACGATCTGGAGTCCTCCGGTGCGCGTGGCCACGAGGAGGAAGTTGCCCGTGAGATCCACGTCCTCGGCGCCGACACCGGACGGCTCGCCGATCATCTCCGGATCGGTGTGCGTGCCGACTCCGATGCTCACCAGTCCCTGCGTCGCATCGGCGACGAACGCGACCGTGTCCTTGACCGCGATCGCGCGGGGATCTTCGAGGAAGAGATGGCCGACCGCCGCAGGCGCGCTCGGAGTCGAGACGTCGACGAGGGTCACGCCCCCCAAGCCCGTCCCGCGGCCTCCGACCATGACGGTGTTCGAATCGACGATGGCGACCGTCGACGCCCTCTCCGCGAGCGTCAACGTGCCGAGCACCGCGGGCGCGGCGGGATCCGAGACGTCCACGACCTGGAGTCCGTCCGTGGAGGCCGCGAGATAGGCGCGCTTCCGCGCGGGATCGACAGCCAGATCGAGGACTCGCCCCGACGGCGTCGTGGGAAGCACGCCGACCAGGCTGGAGTCCGCGATGCCCGAGCGATACACGCGAAGTCCGCCGCTGTAGTCGGCGACGTAGGCGTAGCCGCCGGCGGCCACCACGCGGCGCACCCGCCCCGTTCCACCGGCGGGCGCCACCGCGATGGGAGCGTCGACATCGCGGAGCTCGATCGCCCCACGCCCGACCTCGTCGGGCTCGCTGGCCGAGAGCGCGTCCTGCGTCGCGATGATGGCGCGGGTTCCGGAGAGAGTGACCTGCGTCGGCTCCTGCTCGAGCGCTTCTACCGTGTACCCGCCGAGCGTGTCGCCCAGAGCGCCGCTCCGCCTCAGCTTCGCGAAACCTCCCGCCGCGACGGCCATGACGACGAGCGAGTCGTTCACGTCGAGCGCGCGCACCGCACGATTGCTTGGCAAGGAGGTCGTGCGGAACGTTCCGGTTCGGATGTTCGCGATGACGACGCCGCCGGAGCCGGCCGCCGCGAACGCGATGTCCCCCGACCACGCGAGATCGGACGGCGTCTGGAGCGGAACCTGAACCTCGCGGAGCTGCACCGGCGCGGATGCCGCCACGGGGAGCTGATAGAGCGTGAAGATGGTCCTCGGAGCCGGAGCGCCCCTCTCGCTCACGACGAGGAAGGAATCGGCCCGCGCGCGAATCGCGCGAACGAAGCGCCCGTCGCTGTACGAGATCCCGGTGAGCGGCGTGAGATCCGTCGGCGACGCCCTTCGATACATCTGGATCGAAGCTCCGTCGGAGACGACGAGCCCTCCCCCTTGCGGCAAGGCGGCCCCCAGCACCGCCGAGGTCGCGTCGACCCGTGACCCCATGAGAACCGGCTGAGCCGGATTCGTGACGTCGACCATCGCGATCCCGTCCGATCCGGCGAACACGTAGACCGTGGAGCCGCCCACCGTCAGCTCGTCCATCCGTCCCGGCGCGCGCCAGACTCCGATCGGAACGGCGGCCGGCGCGGCGGCATCCCGGATCTCGAACCCGGTGCGCGTCGGAATGGCAAAGAGCCCCGCGACGGACGGATCGCCTAGCGGAACCGCCCGACCGTACAGGGCGGAGATCGACGACGGGGTCTCCCTATGGGCGACGACCTTGGGGGCGGCATGGACCGCGGTGGGGGCAGCCAGACCGAACGTCAGGGCCAACAGGCTCCCGAGCCGGCAGGGCCGTCGAAACGAAGGGGGATGCATGTCTACCATGGACGCTAGCATGCGTTCGTACAACCCCTCAAGTTGTAAGTCTTTCCGCTTGTCGGCTCGAGCGCCTGTCGGGTACGGTTCCGCGCCGTGGATCATCTGCTCGACAAGATCGTAGCGCCGCTCGCGGCTTTCATTCTCGGGGTCATCTCCACCCTCGGGTACGGGGGTATCGTCCTTTGCATGACGATCGAGAGCGCCTGCGTCCCGCTCCCCAGCGAGATCATCATGCCCTTCTCGGGCTACCTCGTGACCACGGGCCGCTTCTCGCTCTGGGGCATCACCCTCGCGGGGGCGGTGGGCAACGTCTTCGGATCCTGGCTCGCTTACTGGCTGGGGATGAAGGGGGGCCGGCCGCTCGCTCAGGTTCTCGCGAGCTGGAAGATCATCCGGATCGAGGAGTACGACCGCGCGGATGGCTGGCTCAAGAAGCACGGCTTGAAGGTCGCGTTCTGGAGCCGGCTCCTTCCCATCGTGCGAACGTTCATCTCCTTCCCCGCCGGATCGGCCCGGGTCGATTTTCGGAAATTCACCCTTTATACGTTCCTGGGTTCCCTGCCTTGGTGCTTCGCCCTCGGGTATGTCGGCGTCTACTTCGGCGAGAACTGGGAGTCCATTCGCGAGTCCTGGCGCAAGTTCGATCTCGTCGTCGTGGTCGGGATCCTCGTGCTCTTCGGCTTCTGGCTCTGGCATCACTTCCGGGGCGAGAGGAAAGGCGTGGAGGAGGCGGCGGAGGATCGGCCCGCGGTTTGACCGTCCCGCGGACCGATGCTAGAATCGGCCGCTCTTTTGGGGGATCGTCCAGTGGTAGGACACGTGGCTCTGGACCACGGTACAGGGGTTCGAATCCTCTTCCCCCAGCCACATACGCAAGGGCCGCTCTCAGAGCCGGTTTTTTGGGGCGCTATCGTCTAGGGGTTAGGACGGGTGGTTCTCAGCCATCAAACCGGGGTTCGAATCCCCGTAGCGCTACCAAATACACGATGACTAGCAACGTTTCGATCCTTCCCAATCATCCAACTTGGGGTTGTTGCACCCGCGAGGGTTGCCTCGTCATTTCTCCGGAGGGAACATGCGACCGCACATAGCGCTACCATTCCGCCGCTTGGTGGCGCGTTCGCTTGCGATCGCGCTCGTCTCCGCGACACTCTTCGCGACCGCCGCTCACGCCCAGCCCCGGGAGACGTCCCACCCTCAGGCGTCCGTCGCCAAGGGACTCCCAGCCAATGTGGAGTGGGTCGACTCCCTCGCCGGCATCACCCAGTACCGGCTCCGATCGAACGGCATGAACATCTACGTGTCGCCGAACCGCGCGGCGCCAGTCGTGACGTTCCTGGTCGTCTATCACGTCGGCTCCAGGAACGAGGCTCCGGGCAATACCGGCTCCGCCCACCTCCTCGAGCACATGCTCTTCAACAAGAGCACGCGGGATTTCGGCAAGGCGAACCACAAGCCGACGTTCCAGCAGGTCCTCTACCGCGCTGGCGCCGACGCCTCCACCACGAACATGACGACCTGGAACGACCGGATGACCGGCTACTCGACCCTTCCCGCGGACAAGCTCGAGCTGGCCATGCACATCGAATCCGACCGCATCTCGCGCGCGCTCATCCTGGACTCGGAGCGGCAGCCGGAGATGTCGGTGGTGCGGAACGAGTACGAGATCGGCGAGAACGACCCCTACAACGCGCTCGACAAGGCGGTGGTCGCCGCCGCGATCGTGGCCCACCCCTACCACTGGGACACGATCGGCTACCGCTCGGACATCGAAGGCGTTTCCACCGAGAAGCTGCGCGAGCACTACCACACCTATTTCTGGCCGGACAACGCCGAGGCGATCCTCGTCGGAGACTTCGACACGATGGCCGCGCTCCGGCTCTTCGATCGCGAGTTCGGCAAGCTGCCGAAATCCAAGACGCCGATCCCGAAGGTGATCACGGTGGAGCCGCCGCAGGAAGGCGAGCGGCGGGTCATCGTCAAGCGGCCCGGCGAGGTCGGGGTGGTGCAGATCGGCTACATCCGTCCTGGGGCGCTCGATCACGACTTCATCGCGCTCGATCTCGTCCAGACGATCCTCTCGGCGGGGGTGAACTCGAAGCTCTACCAGTCGCTCGTCGAGACCAAGCTGGCGACCGATATCGACGCGAGCAACTACACGTTCCGCGACCCCTACCCATTCATGGTCCATGCCACCGTCGCGCCCGGGGTCACCCATGAGAAGGTCGAAGCGGCGCTGAAGAACGCGCTGGCCGATCTCGCGGCCAACGGGGTGACCGACGCCGAGCTGAATCGGGCCAAGAGCCAGACCGAGGTCGCGGTGGTTCGCTCCCGCGACGGTACGTACCAGCTCGCGAGCCAGCTGGGCGAGGCGGTGGCTTCCGCCAACTGGAAGTGGTTCGCCACCTACCTCGATTCCATGAATGCCGTCACGACGGCCGACATCAAGCGAGTGGCCGCGAAGTACTTCGTTCCCGAGCACGCCACCGTGGGCTGGTTCGTCCCGGTCTCGAAGAACGCGCCGCGCGCGACAGCGCCGGCGGCGCCCTCGAAAGCGCCCGCGAAGACCAAGAAGGCGGGCGCTGGCGGAGCGGTCGATCCGGTCGAGGCGTCGTCCCGGTTCTCGGAGCGCACGCTGCACCGCGTGCTCCCCAACGGGATCGTCCTCGACGTCGTGGCGAACCACGGAGTGCCGACCGTGGCGGTCTACGGTGTCGCGCTCGCGGGCAAGCAGGAGGCGCCCGGCAGCGCGGTGCCGCAGCTCACGGCGATGATGCTCTCGCGCGGGACGAAGTCCCACGACAAGAAGGCGCTCTCCCAGGCGCTCGAGAATGCAGGGGCCCAGCTCGCGATCAACGGAGACCTGAGCGAGGCCTCGATCGCGGGCTCCGCGCTCTCGAAGGACACGAAGCTCCTTCTCGGCATCCTGGCCGAGGAGCTTCGTGAGCCGTCCTTCCCCGCGGAGGAGCTGGTCAAGGCGAAGAGCGAGCTTCGCGCGGATCTCCTCCGGGCCTACGACAACACCGGTGTCCGCGCACGCGAGGCGCTGTCACGGCTGGCCTATCCCGAGGGGCACCCGTTCCGCGCGGTGGGGCGCGAGGCGATGCTGTCGAGTCTCGACCGCGCCACGTCGGACGATCTCCGCGTCTTCCATCACGACCGGTGGGTCGGTTCCGGGCTCATCCTATGCGTGGTGGGCGACGTGGACACGGCACAGGTCGCGAGCTGGGTGACCGATCTCTTCGGAGGGATCCCCCGCGGGACCCGCCCCACGTACAACATCCCGCGCGTCGAGGCGAACGCGGCGTCTCAGACTCTCGAGCAGATGCCCGGCAAGGCCAACGTCGATGTCGTGCTCGGACACGCGAGCGGCATTCGGAGGATGGATCCCGACTGGGAGGCCGCGATCATCGCGAACGCGGCGCTCGGTGGGAGCTCCGTCGCCTCCCGAATCGCGAACCGGGTTCGCGACACGGAGGGATTGAGCTACTTCCTCTACTCGAGGCTCTTCTGGTCCGACTACCTGGACGGCGTGTGGGCCGTGGACGTCGCGGTGGCGCCCCAGAACACGGCGCACGCCATCCGATCCACGCGCGACGAGATCGCCAAGTATGCCAAGGAAGGAATCACGGACGCCGAGGTCGAGACGCAGAAGAGCTTCTTCGCCGGCAACTACCGCGTGCGCCTCAGCACGAACGCCGGCGTCGCGTTCTCACTCGCCTACGCCGAGAAATACGGCTACGGGCCGCGCTACCTGGACGAGTTTCCGGGGCGCGTGGCCGCCGTCACGCGCGACCAGGTGAACCAGGTGATCCGCGAGAAGCTGCACCCGGAGAAGCTCCACCTCGTCGTCGCCGGGGATTTCGACAAGATTCCGGAGTAACGCCGCTAGGCTCCGACACGATCTCGCTCCACGAGCCCTTCCATCTCCTTCCAGGCTCGAGGTGAATCGCGCCGATGGCGGAAGGCCTCGAGCGCGTCCTGGATGAGCGCGTCGAGGCGCGCGCTGAAGACCGGACGGTCGAAGGTGAGGGCGTGGCGCCTGAGTGTGGCGGGGTCGAAGCGGAGGCGCTTGAGCTCGGCGAGCGCCTGCTCCAGCCCCTCGTCGGTTTCCTCGTCGAAGAGAATTCCGGTCCCGGGCGCCACCACTTCCGCGGCGCCTCCCCTGCGCAGCGCGACCGCAGGGCGGCCGCAGGCCATCGCCTCGAGCGGCGCGATGCCGAAGTCTTCCTCGTGCGCCTGGATCAAGGCGCGGCACGTTCGGTAGGCCTCCCTCAGCGCTTCCATCGAGAGCCACGAGTCGAACCGCACCGTCGGACCTGCGAGGCGGCGGAGGCGCTTCTCCTCCGGGCCGGTGCCCACGATGCGCAGCGGGAGTCCCAGGCGATTCGCCACGCGGATCGTCCGCTCCACGCCCTTGTACGGAACCAGCGCCGACACGATGAGGAGCGGCGCGTCCGCCGACGCGGGGGCGGGCGGATCCGCCGGCGTGAAGAACCCGGCGTCCACGGGCGGATGCAGCACGAGCGCCGATCGGCGGTAATGCTTCTCGATCCGCTCCCGCACATGGTGCGAATCCGCGACGAAGAGGTCCACGCGGTCCGCGCTCACGCGGTCCCACACGCGGAACGAGTGCCCGATCCATTCACCCGCGAAGCGTCCCAAGGCGCTGCCCCGCCCTGAGCCGAAGTACTCGCGCCGTAGATCCCAGAAGTAGCGCACCGGGGTGAAGCAGTAACAGACGTGCAGCGTGTCCGCGCGCGTGACGGCCCCCTTGGCCGCACAGTGGCTGGTCGACACGACGAGGTCGTACTCGGAGAGGTCGAAGGATTCGATGGCCCGCGGATAGAGGCCGACGAACGCGCGGTAGCGGCTCCGTCCGAAGGGGAGACGCGCGATCCAGGACTCGACCACGCGGCGATTCTCGATCGTCGGGGTGACGCTGCCGCGCCGATGCACCAGCGTGTAGAGGTCCGCCTGCGGGAAGATCTCGCAGAGGACCTCGAGGCACTTCTCGCCGCCGCGCATGCCGGTCAGCCAGTCGTGGACCAGCGCGACGCGGAGCGACTGCGACGGCATCGCGCTCAGCTCGCCGGGGCCGGCGAGGCCGTCTCGAGACGATCGGCTCCCTCGCGCAGGCGGCGAATGGTGCGCTCCTTTCCGAGGAGGAGCATCACGTCGAAGATCCCGGGGGTCACCTTCTTCCCTGTCAGCGCGATGCGCGCGGGCATGATCACCTCGCCCGCCTTCACGCCCTCCGCGGCGGCGAGCCCGCGCGTCGCCTTCTCCAGCGCGTCGTGCTCGAAGTCCACCGTCTGGAGCGCTTCCGCGAGCTTCCTCAGGCGTCCCGGCGCGCCGGGACCCTTGGCCACGAGGTCCGACCAGGCCGCGGGATCGGGATTCACCTGGTCGACGAAGAGGTACGCCGAGTAGTCGAGGAAGTGCTGCGGCCGCTTCACGCGATCCCCCGCCGCCTCGACGGCGCGCTCGAGGAACGCGCGGTCCGCAAGCGCCGCCTCCGGGAGTCCCTGCGTGGCACGCAAGTGCGCGATCACGAGATCCACGCGCTCGCCGAGCGGAAGCGCGCGGAAGTACTCCCCGTTCATCCACTCGAGCTTCTCGTAGTTGAAGATCGCCGGGTTCTTCGAGACGCGGTCGAGGCTGAAGACCTCTTCCAGCTCCTTCAGCGTGAAGATCTCGCGCTCGCCGTCGAACGCCCATCCGAGGAGCGCGAGGAAGTTCACCATGGTCTGCGGCAGGAATCCCTCGTCACGGAACATCGTCACCGACGTCGCGCCGTGGCGCTTGCTGAGCCGCGTGCCGTCGGGGCCGAGAATCATCGGGACATGCGCGAAGATCGGCGGCGTCCACCCGAGCGCGTCGTAGATCCGGATCTGGCGCGGCGTGTTCGAGATGTGGTCGTCGCCGCGGATCACGTGCGAGATCTCCATCAGGTGATCGTCAACGACGGCGGCGAAGTTGTAGGTCGGATGACGGTCGGTCCGGAGGATCACGAGGTCATCGAGGACCGCGTTCTGGAACGTGACCTGGCCGCGAACGCCGTCCTCCCACGAGGTCTCGCCGTCCGGCATCTTGAAGCGCAGTGCGAAGGCCTCGCCCTTCGCGGCGCGCGCGTCCGACTCGCCCGCCGGAAGCCTGAGACACGTGCGGTCGTACTTGGGCGGCTCGCCGCGCGTCATGGCCGCCTCGCGCCGCGCCTTCAGGTCCTCGGGATCGCAGAAACAGCGGTAGGCGTGGCCCTCCTTCATCAGCCACTCCGCCCACTGGGCGTAGGTCGAAAGCCGCTCGCTCTGGTGATACGGACCGAACGCGCCGCCCACACCGGGGCCTTCGTCCCACGCAAGGCCGAGCCACGACATGGCCTCGTAGATCGCCTGCGTCGACTCTTCGGTCGACCGCTCGCGATCGGTGTCCTCGATCCGGAGCACGAATACGCCGCCATGACGCCGGGCGTAGAGATAGTTGAACAGCGCGGTGCGCGCGCCGCCGACGTGAAGGTAGCCGGTCGGGCTCGGTGCGAACCGGACCCGTACGGGGGCGGACATCCGTGCTCCTTTCGTGAGGTGGGACTTGGGCCCGCTAGCGCAGCAGGGCCATCTTCCGCGTGAACGACGTCGCGCCGATCTCGGCGCGGTAGAGATAGACGCCCGACGCCGAATCGCGTCCGTTGTCGTCCTTCCCGTCCCAGCGGGCCTCATGATAGCCGGGTTCGACCGGTCGCGAAACCAGCGTTCGGACGAGGCGGCCGGAGGCTGTGAAGATGCGGAGGGTGACGCGCTCCGGCTTCGAGCCGGGCACCGAGTAGCCGATCGTGGTCACGGGATTGAACGGATTGGGCCGGTTCTGTGCGAGCGCGGCGCGCGCGGGCGGAGGCGTCGGCTCCGGCGTGGGCGGCGGCTCGACCGCTGTGAGGACCGGAAAGGTGGCCACACCCGTGTGCCAGTTGTCGTGATGGAACATCGGCCAGGCCATGCCTGCTTCCTGGAACGAGCCCGGATAGCGCCAGACGTGGAGCCCGCCGTCCCAGCCCGCGACCGCGATGTCGGTGGCTCCGTCGCCGTCGAGATCCCAGATCGCCGGCGTGCCGCGAATCTCCGCCGAGGTCTCGATCGGGAATCCGCTCACCGGCGTCCCGTCGTAGTGGAACGCGTAGAGGCGGCGATCCTCGGCGCCGATCAGCACCTCGAGCGACCCATCGCCGTCGAGATCCGCGACAGCGGGCGACGCCTCGGTGCTCGCGCCGAGCTGCACGTTCGACCAGCCCGGGAGGATGTTCCCGCTGGGCCCGTACGCGATGATCTGACCCGACGCGCTCGCGAGGATCACGCAGAGCGAGGGATCGCCGAGATGGCGCCGGAGCGCCGCGAGCACGGGCGAATTGACCCGCCCGTTGCCGGGCGTCAGCTCCAGAGGCCGTGGCCATCCCGGCGCGCGCGCACCGCTCGACGTGAGCACGTAGACGCTGTCGTTGGACGAGGCGATCGCGACCTCGAGCCCGCCGCCGGGAATGACGTCCCCCACCGCGGGCGAGCTGCTCATGAATCCCGAGGTGAGGAACGGCCAGCCCGGCATCACCACGCCATCCTTGAGCGCGTACACGCGCCCCGCCGACGTGCCGAACACGATCTCGCGATGGCCGTCGCGGGCGAGATCGGCGATGGCGGGCGAGGAGATCACGCTTCCGATCGGGGTGTAGTAGACGCCGTCGGTCGAGGGATTCGCGTCGCCGTCCTGCACTTCGGTGCCATTGGCGTGCCAGGCGTAGAGCTTCCCGGACGCGTTCGATCCGATCACGATCTCGAGCTGCCCGTCGTTGTCGATGTCGCCGATGGCCGGGACGGACCAGAACGGGGCGGCTCCCTTCTTCGGCCAACCCGCGGCCATCGTGCCGTTCGCGTGGAACACCGCCAGCGTGGAGTCGTCCCAGGAGGCCGCGATGATCTCGGGCGAGCCGTCGAAGTCCAGGTCGGCCGCCGCGGGCGACGACGCGATGTGGTGGAGCGCGGTCGAGAAGATCCCGGTCGTGATCGGGTCGTGGTCGCCGTCGATCCAATCGGTGCCGTCGCTCCGGACGGCGTAGAGATAATCGGAGCCGGCGAGGATCTCGGGCTTGCCGTCGCCGTCGAGGTCGGCGAGGCAGACGTTGGACGACGTCGAGGCCCCCATCTGGACCGGCCAGCCCACGACCGACGGAGGCGTGGTGCTCGCGAGCAGGATGGTCGAGCGCGGCCCTTCGTTCCCGCTCGAGTCCACGGCGCTCACCTGGTAGCGGTACGAGGTCAGGTTGGCGAGCGCGTTGTCCTCGTACGATGGGATGCCGCGCACGGGGAGCGTCGTCACGGCCACGGGCGCGGAGTTGTCGTTCGGGCCGCGATAGATCCGGTAGCCGAGCAGGTCGGGCGCCGCGACCGCGTCCCAGCCGAGGACGATCCGGTTCACGGAGGACGCGCTCACGCGGAGCCCCGCCGGCGCGGCCGGCGCGGCGCGCTCCACCGCGAACGTCCAGACATGGCCGTATGCGTCCGTGAGCCGCACATCGAAGAGGCGGCCGGACGGAACCGAAGGGCCCACCTGGAACCGCAGCGCCGGCGATGAGACGACGGCGCCGGCCGCGAGATCCGCCAGTGCCGCGCTCGGATCGAGGATCGTGACCCCCGCGGCGGGATTCTGGAGCTGGAGCGCGAGCGCGTGTGCGCGCGCGCTTCCGTCGTTGCCGATCGTGAACGCGTAGGTCGCGGTCTCGTTCGGATCCAGAGTGCCGTTGCCATTACCTCCCGCGACGGCGTCGCTGAAGACGTTCTTGGTCACGATCGGCACAGGCGCCCCGACCGCGATCGCGATCTCGGTGGTGTCGCGCCGCACTCCGTCGCTGACGACGAGCCGGAGGCGCTCGGAGCGCTCCGCCGCGGGCGTCGCGAGCGCGTGCGCGCGGAGCGTCGTGGGAACCGTGGTCTGCGCCCCCGCCGCGAGGAGAGGCGCGGTCGCCGACGAGACGTCCACGACGACGCCTGACGTCAAAGCCTGGAGCGTGAGCGTGAGCGTGCCCGAGCCGGCGCCGGTCCCCGCGTTCTTGATCGTCCCGCCGATGCCGAACGTCTCTCCGGCGCCGATCGATCCGTCGCTGTCTCCGCCGAGATCGTCGCGCGCGGACGGGCTCAGCACCGAGTACTTGGCCCCCGCGGATGCCGTGACACTGAGCGAGTCGAGTGACGGAAGGTGGCCCGGTGCATCCACGGCGAACGAGAATCCCCCGATCGATCCCGGATGGAACGGCACCGTCGCCTGGCCCGACGCGTTCGTGTAGACCGCCTCGTAGTCCTCGCCCGCCTTCCATGCCACCACGAGCGCGGATTCCACCGGCGCTCCCTGCGCGAGCACCGTCACGGCGAAGCTCCCCGCGTTGAGCGGCACCGTGCCGGGACGTGTGACCGTGAGCGCGGTGGGCTGGCACTTCCAGATCCGCTGGGACGGCACGCCGAGGAGCACGGTCTCGAAGTAGCCCCACCGGCTCAGCGTCTCGTCGTGCACCGTGGAGCCGAGCGCCGCGCGCGCGTCCTCCACGGCTTCGCCCAGGGTGGGCGACGCCTTGCCGAAGAGATGGTCGAAGAGTGATTCCGAGATCGTGGCGTCGTTCGTGGGCCACGCGTCGCGGGTCGCGCCGATGTAGGCGAACGCGCCGCCCTTCGGCTTCCGGAGCAAGCGCTCCGCGACGCAGTCGTAGTCGACGGCCGCGGAGGCGCAGTTGTTCGAGATCCAGAGCGCCGCGGAGTCGTTGTTGACCGCGGTGAGCTCGGCCGAGGTCACGATCTCGCTCCCCACGGAGAGCTGGGAGCGAGAGCCGTGCCCCACGTGCACGACGATGTGGCGCGGGATGGCCAGCGCCGCGAGCGCGCTCGCCTTGGTCAGCGGGAGCGATCCCGGGTATACGGTCGAGTTCTCGTAGCGGCGCTCCACCACCGCGCAGCCCGGCGCCTTCACGGAGAGGGACTCCGCGTTCACCGCGCCGTCGGTCGAATAGGACTGCCCCGGCTGCCACGTCGACGGGAAGAGGACCTCCGCCAGCATCAGCTCCTTCGCCGTCGCGGGCGGCGTCTTCGCGTAGAGGAGCGCCTTGTCGACGAGGATGTTCGCTTCCGTGCGGGTGGACGCCGACAGCCGGCCCACGATCAGGTCGGGAGTCATATCCAGGTTGTCCGCCACTTCGCCGTAGATCCCATTCCCGTTCGCGTCCCACGTCCCGTCGAGATCGGCGTAGTACATGTCGGTCGGAATGTCTTCGACGTCCGGCAGGAGCACGCGCGCGATCCGCATCGGGATCGCGTCGTGGTCCGCCGCGAGGATCGCGTACCGGGTCCCCCAGAGCTCGTAGGCCGAGCGGAGAAAGCTTCGCACCGCCTGCGCGAGATCGTTGGAGCGCGGGTCGAGGGCGCGCACGGTCGAGAGGTTGCGGACCACGGTGGAACGGCCGGTCCGCGTCTGGTAGTCGGCGAGCCGCTGATAGATGTCCGCGAGCGAGTCCGGCGCGACGATCACGCAGGCGACCGGAGACCCCGACGTGGACGGCAGGAGGGTCGGGGCGAACGGCGCGGCGAGGGATGGACTCGGGGCCGGACGCACGGGTCCCGGCGGAAGCGCCCGAGCGGCGGAAGGCCCGACGAGGACGAGGAAGAAAAGGCTAGAAGCTAGGCGAGCCCAAGACGGGAAGATGCTTGAACGCAAGAAGGTTACCGCCTGCGGCACGGGATACGATCAGGATCGCGGGAACCCCACGATGATAGCGCGCTTTGGGGTCTCGTTCAATGGCGGCTGTCGCTTCGTGCTTGGCCGGCGAGGAGTCCCTCGGCGCGACCGTGCGGAGGGAACCATCAGTCGATAAATGTCCGGAGTCGCAGTGGTCCTGCGTTGGAAGCTACGACCGCGTTTGAGCCATCCGTTCCGGTAGCGATCCCGGCCTTTGCGTTGTGGTAGGCGCGGGGAGGGTGTGGGGGTCCAGGACCACCGCAGCTGGCGCCAACCAAACCGTCGTAGCGGTGGAATAGCGAGCGCCAGCATGTGAGGTCCAGGACCCCCACACCCTCCCCACGCCGGCCAAACCGCATAGCCAGGTGGGGGTGCGCCCGATCGAACGCGGCCCAGTCGATGTCGTAAAGAGAGTAGGTCCAGGTGCCCGGGCGGGTGAGGCCGAGATCGGGGATCGTGCGTGCCTCCCGGAAGTGATACGGGTCGTCGGGATCGTCCTTCCGCTCGAGCCGTCCCGCGGTGCGCGCGCGATCGATGAGATAGGCCGGGCGCCCGTACGGCTCGTAGAGGAACCGATCCACCACGGCGTCGTATCCCGAGCGGACCGCCACGCGCGCCATGCCCGGCGTCACGAGGCCGAAGAGGTCGAGCACCGGACGGTCCGCGTAGAAGGCGAACGCTCCGATGTCCGGTACCGCGAAGAGGGTCCCCGGCGGCGTCTCGTGCCGCGCCCAGACCCCGTACGCCGCGAGCGAGGACCGCAGCCCCGCCGTGTGCCGGACCGCGTGCGGCACGTTGTACCGGATCGTGAGAAACGCGCTCTCCGCGAGATACAGGACGACGAGCGACGTCCATGCCAGGGATCGAAGTGGATCCTTGAGGTGCGCTGCCCCCCAGGCCATCGAGGCCGCCCCCAACAAAGAAAGCGAAGGAAGGGCCGGAAGGAGATACCGGGAAACCACTTGGACGCCGCCCATCGCGAGCCCGAAAACGAGCGCGAGGGGCCAGGCCGCGAGCGCGATCCAGAAGGCGCGACGCTCCGGCGATTGCTTGCGCAGCGCCTCCGGACCCGCGAGCGCGAGCCCCACGATCGCGAGGGCGATCGGAAGCGCGTCGGTGGCGAGCAGGATCCGGAGCGAGGTGCGTAGCGCCGAGGTGGCCAGCTCGAGATCGCCGAACGCGCCCGCCTTGGCGGCGCTCGTGTTAGGGAGGATCTGGTGAAACCAGGCCCACGCGGTGAGGAGCCACGGCCCGACGGTGAGGAGGGCTCCCCCGAAGAGCCCGATGAGTCCTTTCCTCGTCGTCGCGTTCGCGCCGATCGCGACCGCCGCGAGTAGCGCCAGGAGAGCGCACTCCGGTCGGGCCAGGAACCCGAGTCCGACGAGAATTCCGGCCGGCCACGCGCTCCGTCGCTCGAGAACCGTCCGAGCGACCGCATCCAGTGAGGCCACGACGAGAAAGATGGCCAGCGGCGTCTCCATCCCCGACCCGGTCCACCGCGCGACCCACGCATTCGCCGCGAGGAAGAAAGGAGCGAGAAGCGACTGCCGCGCGGACCAGCCGAGACGGCGTCCCAGGCGATAGAGGAGGAGGATCGCGCCGAGCAAGCTGACGATCCCCCACGCCTTGGCGATCGCGGCGAGCACGGGCATCGCCGCGGGATCGAGCGGTGTGGCGGAGGTCCCGGGCACGATCAGGCCGGCCAGCGCGATCAGGAGGACCCAGAGCGGGCTGGTGGCGCCGTACGTCGGCTGCCCTGCGTTGAACGAAAAGCCCTGCCCCGCGAGGAGGTTCTTCGCGAACTGCATGTGGATGAACGTGTCGTCGGTGAGATAGCCGCGAAACAGGAACGTGTGCGCGATCGCGAGGACGAGGATTCCCGCGAACGCGATTCGAGTGAGCGCCCAGGGACGCTCGGGAGGGCTCACCGGCTCGGGAGCCACCGCTGGATTCGATCCGCCACCGCATCCGGCGTGAAGCCGAATTCCTTCGCGATCACCTCGGCCGGCGCCGACGCGCCGAAATGATCGAGACCGATCCGGAGCGAATCGGCGCCGACGAGCGCGGCCCAGAGATCGGTCTGCGCCGCCTCGACGACGACGTAGGCCAGGCCCGTGGGCAGCACCTCACGGCGGTAGTCCTCGGGCTGCCGCTGGAATACGTCCACGCACGGCATGGAGACCACCCGCGCCGCGATTCCTTTCTTCGCGAGCAGGTCCGCTGTCGACACGGCGAGAGGCGTCTCCGATCCGGACGCGACCAGGGTGACCGGGGTTCCCCCCCCCGCCCCCTCGCGCAGGACGTAGCCCCCTCGCGCGGCGAGATCCATCGAGCCGCCCACGGGGGCCAGCTTCTGGCGGGTGAGGGCCATCGCGGTCGGTCCGTCCGTCCGCCGGATGGCGGACGCCCATGCGGCCGCGGTCTCCGGGCCGTCCGCCGGCCTCCACACGTCGAGGTTCGGCATGAGACGAAGCGAGGGCAGCTGCTCGATCGGCTGGTGCGTGGGGCCGTCCTCACCAAGAAAGACGCTGTCGTGCGTGAAGAGGAAGATCGAGCGAAGCCTGGTGAGCGCAGCGAGCCGGATCGACGGGCGCATGTAATCCGAGAAGACCATGAAGGTCGCGCCGTACGGGATGAAGCCGCCATGGAGCGCGATCCCGTTCACGATCGCGCCCATGCCGTGCTCGCGCACGCCGAAGTGGAGCGTTCGTCCGGAGTAGTCGACCGGCGCCTCGATCTCGAGCGCCTCCCTGCCGACGCTCCCTCCTTGATCGATGTCGGTGATGGTCGAGGGGCCGAGATCGGCCGAGCCTCCGACCAGCCACGGCACCGCGCGCGCGGCGGCCTGGATCACCTTGCCTGACCAGGCCCGTGTCGCGAGCGAGGTCTTGGTGTCCACCGCCGCGAGAAGCCGCGCCTCGAGATCTTCGGGCAGCTCGAGCCGCGCGGCCGACTCGAAGCGTCGCGCCGCCTCGGGCGAGCGCGCGCGTAGCGCGTCGTAGCGGCGATTCCACTCCTCGCGCGCGGCGCGCTTCTCCTCGGAGAGCGCCCGGAATCGCTCGAGCGCGTCGGGAGGGATGTAGAACTCCGGTGTGAGCGGCCATCCGGCGGCTTCCTTCGTTCGCTTGAGCTCCTCCGGACCGAGCGGCTCGCCATGGACCTTGGCGGTGCCCGCCTTGGTCGGCGCTCCCTTCCCGATCAGCGTGCGCGCGAGGATGAGTGATGGACGCTTCGTTTCCTGGACCGCTTCCTGGATCGCGTCCTCGATCTGATGGTGATCGTGTCCGTCGATCCGCTTCGTGTGCCAGCCGTACGCGTCGAAGCGCTTCGCCACGTCCTCGGTGAACGCGAGGGCGGTCGAGCCTTCGATCGAGATGTGGTTGTCGTCGTAGAGGTAGATCAGGTTGCCGAGCCTCAGGTGGCCGGCGAGCGAGGCCGCTTCCGACGCCACCCCTTCCATCAGGTCGCCGTCGCTGACGATTCCAAAGACCCGCGACGCGAGCGCCTCTTCGAGCTCGGGGTAGCGCGCGATCGTCATCTCGTGCGCGAGCGCCATGCCGACGCCGTTTCCGAAACCCTGGCCGAGCGGGCCCGTCGTGGCCTCCACCCCAGGCGCGTGCCCCCGCTCCGGATGCCCCGGCGTGCGGGAGCCGAACTGACGGAACTGGCGAATGTCCTCCAGCGAGAGATCGAATCCAAAGAGATGGAGGAGCGAGTAGAGGAGCATCGACGCGTGGCCGTTCGACAGGACGAACCGGTCGCGGCCGAGCCAGTGCGGGTCCTTGGGATCGAAGCGGAGGAATTTCGACCAGAGCACGAACGCCAGATCGGCGCCGCCCATGGGAGCGCCGGGGTGCCCCGAGTTCGCCTTCTCCACCGCGTCCGCGGAGAGGAACTTGATCGTCTCCACGCAGAGCTGGTCCAGCTCGGCGCCTATCGTCGCCATTCCGTCCTCCCGGTCAGTTCCGTCGGCGGGAAACCGACGTAACGGTGTATCATCACCTGAGTTCCACTTTAGCGTGTGAGGGCATGGGAGGTCGACAATGATCGGAAACAAGGTCCCGTCCGCGTGGTGGTCCTGCCTCGCCATCACCGTCCTCGCCTTGGGGATGGGGGCAGGCGGGTGCGCCACGAATCCGGCCACCGGGGCGAAGCAGATCTCGCTGGTCTCGCGGGGACAGGAGCTGGAAATGGGGCGCGCGGCCGACCCCGCCATCATCAGCGAGTACGGGCTCTACGACGACCCCAAGCTCGCCGCCTATGTCGATTCCGTAGGCCAGCGGCTGGGCAAGGTGTCCCATCTTCCTACAGAGGTCTGGCACTTCCGGCTTCTCGACTCCCCCGTGGTCAACGCCTTCGCGCTGCCGGGAGGCTACATCTATATCACGCGCGGCATCCTGGCGCAGATGAACTCCGAGGCGCAGCTCGCCGGGGTGCTCGGCCACGAAATCGGCCACGTGACGGCGCGCCACTCGGCGCAGCAGATCACGAACCAGCAGATCGCGCAGGTGGGGCTCCTGGTCGGGATGGTCGCCTTCTCGGGATTCCGGGAGTACGGCGGGCTCGCCGCTCAGGGCATGGGACTCCTCTTCCTCAAGTACAGCCGCGACCACGAGTCGCAGGCGGACGAGCTGGGGGTCCAGTACAGCGCGCGCGCGAAGTACGACCCGCGGCAAATCCCCGCGACGTACGAGACCTTGAAGCGGATCGGCGATCGCGAGGGGGCCGGACTGCCCAGCTTCCTCTCCACCCACCCCGATCCGGGCGACCGGCAGGTCCGCACACGCCAGCTCGCGGAGGCGACCGTGGGAGGCGCGTCCCTCCATCTCGAGATCGGCGCCGAGAATTACCGTCGGCACGTCGAAGGGCTCGTGTACGGCGACGATCCGCGCGCCGGATACTTCGAGAACAGCCGGTTCTATCACCCGCAGCTCGGATTCCAGCTCATCTTCCCGAGCGGCTGGAAGACCGTGAACAATCCCTCCGCCGTGGTCGCGACCAACGAGAACCTGGGCGCGACGATGCAGCTCACGCTCGGCTCGACGAAGAACGTGAGCCTCACCCCGTCGGAGTACGTCGATTCGCTCCGCGTGAAGAACGCGATCTCGTCGGCCTCGGGACGCCCGGAGCAGTTCCGCGACTTCCCCGCGTGGGTCGGGAACGTCGTCCTGACGGGCGACCAGGGAGGCAACGTCGCCGCTGGATTCGTGCGCATCAAGCCGGGCCAGTTCCTCGAAATCATCGGACAGTCGAAGGGAGGCGCGGCGACGGAGCAGATCTATGCGGCCATCCGCAGCGTCGCGGCGTTGACCGATCCGGAGAAGCTCAACGTCACCCCGGATCGCATCGTCATCAAGCCCGCTTCGCGCACCGCGACGTTTTCACAGCTCTGGGCCGAGATGGGTGGCGGGGCCATCGGAGTCGAGGACGGGGCGATTCTCAACAGCACCCGCGCTGCCACCACGATCCAGGCTGGTACGCCTTTGAAGACCGTGGTTCGCGGGAAGCACAGCTAGAAGCGGCCTCGCCTACCCTAGCCCAGGGCTTTCCAGCCCAGAGCTGCCGCAATGGCTATGAGCGCGTCCTTGGGGATCCGTCCTACCAAGACCGCGATCATGAATCGGCGCCAGCCCATCTCGATGATGCCCGCGACGAAGCAGAGTGCGTCGGCGGGTGAGAAGGGCAGCAAGAAGAGTGGGATCAGCACCAGCCAGCGCCTGCCGCTCATTCGTGTTTGCGCTCGCTGGAGGCGCTCCTTGCCCGCGATTCGTTCGGCCAGGGGCCGGCCGCCCTGGTGGCCGATGGCGTAGGCGGCGGAGGAGCCGAGGATGGTGCCGAGCGAGGTGACGAGCGGGCCGACGATCGGGCCGTAGAGGAGCCCGGCGATCACGGGGACGAAGAGGCCCGGGATGGGGGCCGCGACGATCTGGCCCGCCTGGACGGCGAGCAGGAGGAGTGGGCCGTAGACCCCGGCGCCTCGGATCCACGATTCGATCCTCGCGCGATGGATATGCGGTGCGAGGAGGATGCTCCCCTCGACCAGCGCGCCCAGAGCCACCACGGCGATCGCGATCCACAGCCAACGCCGGCGCGCTGCCGAAGAGTTGCTCACCGCGCCGACTCTACGGCACGGGCGCATGCGCCGAAAGTATGATCTGGAAGGCCGTTCCGGCCGGCACCGACGTCGTTTATCCTAGGGTCGATCGACGATCCCTTTCCCGCGCCCCGATCGGGCGCAACACCCGGAGATCCCGATGACCGACTCCTTCGGCTCCCAAGCGACCCTCGAGGTCGGCGGCCGCAGTTACGAGATCCACCGTCTGGATGCGCTCACCAAGAAGGGCCTCCCCGTCGAGCGCCTTCCCTACTCCATCAAGATCCTGCTCGAGAACCTGCTTCGCACCGAGGACGGTCGGACCGTGAAGGCCGAGGACGTGGAGGCCGTCGCGCGGTGGGAGCCAAGAGCGGAGCCGAACCGCGAGATCCAGTTCACGCCGAGCCGCGTGCTGCTCCAGGATTTCACCGGCGTTCCCGCGGTGGTCGACCTCGCCGCCATGCGCGACGCGATGGCCGATCTCGGCGGCGATCCCAAGAAGATCAATCCGCTCCAGCCGGCGGAGCTCGTCATCGACCACTCCGTGCAGGTGGACGAGTACGGCTCGAACGCCGCACTCCTCATCAATGCGACGAAGGAGTTCGAGCGGAACCGCGAGCGCTATCTGTTCCTCCGCTGGGGCCAGCGCGCGTTCGACAACTTCCGCGTCGTGCCTCCCGCGACCGGCATCGTGCACCAGGTGAACCTCGAATTCCTCGCGCGCGTCGTGTTCGCGACGGACGGGAAGAACCCATGCGCGTATCCCGACACGCTCATCGGCACCGATTCCCACACGACGATGATCAATGGGCTCGGCGTGCTGGGCTGGGGCGTGGGCGGGATCGAGGCGGAGGCCGCGATGCTCGGTCAGCCGGTCGTGATGCTGATCCCGCAGGTGGTCGGCTTCCGGCTCGACGGCAAGCTGCCGGACGGAGCGACCGCGACCGACCTCGTGCTCACCGTCACCGAGATGCTCCGCAAGAAGGGCGTCGTCGGCAAGTTCGTCGAGTTCTACGGGCCGGGTCTTGCCGGGCTTCCCGTCGCCGATCGCGCGACGATCGCGAACATGGCCCCGGAGTACGGCGCCACGTGCGGCATCTTCCCCATCGATCAGGAGACGCTTCGCTATCTCGAGTTCACAGGGCGTCCCGCCGAGCAGCTTCGGCTCATCGAGGCGTACGCGAAGGAGCAGGGACTCTTCCAGGCGCCCGGCTCGCCGGAAGCTTCGTACTCGGACACGCTCCAGCTCGACCTCGCGACGGTCGAGGCGTCGCTCGCGGGACCGCGCCGGCCGCAAGACCGCGTGGTGCTGCGCGAGGTGAAGAAGAATTTCCAGACCGCGCTTCCGAGCATGAAGAGCACGCCCGCCGCCGCGGCGAAGCCGGTTCCCGGCGAGGGACGCTGGGAGAACGAAGGAGGCGATGGCGCGATCGCGACCATGGCGCCGGCGGCGCCGCGGGTTTCGCACAAGGGCGAGGAGTTCGATCTCAACGAGGGCTCGGTCGTGATCGCGGCGATCACGAGCTGCACCAACACGTCGAACCCGTCCGTGATGGTAGCCGCCGGCCTAGTCGCCAAGCGCGCGGTGGAGCGCGGGCTCAACACGAAGCCCTGGGTGAAGACGAGCCTCGCCCCAGGATCGAAGGTGGTGACCGGCTACCTCGATCAGGCCGGGCTCACGTCGTATCTCGACAAGCTCGGATTCCAGACCGTCGGCTATGGCTGCACGACCTGCATCGGCAACAGCGGTCCGCTGCCCGAGCCCATCTCGAGCGCCATCGAGGAAGGAAGCCTCGTCGTCGCGTCGGTCCTGAGCGGAAACCGGAACTTCGAGGGTCGGATCCATCCCGAGGTGCGCGCGAACTATCTCGCTTCCCCGCCCCTCGTGGTCGCCTACGCCCTCGCGGGACGCATCGACATCGATCTGGACACGGAGCCCGTGGGCCAGGGCTCCGATGGCAAGCCGGTCTTCCTTCGCGACCTCTGGCCGTCGCGCAAGGAGATCGAGGACACGATCCGGACCGCCGTGAAGTCCGAGACCTTCCGCTCCACCTACAAGGACGTCTACACCGGCGACGAGACGTGGCGCACGCTCCCCATCCCCGAAGGCGACCGCTACGCGTGGGAGCCTGACTCGACGTACGTGAAGCTGCCCCCTTACTTCGAGGGGATGGAGCGCACGCCGAAGCCGGTCGCCGAGATCGCAGGCGCTCGCGTCCTCGCCTTCCTGGGTGACAGCGTGACGACGGACCACATCTCGCCCGCGGGATCGATCAAGCGCGCTTCCCCCGCCGGGCAGTACCTCGAGTCGCAGGGCGTGAAGCCGGCGGATTACAACTCCTACGGCTCGCGCCGCGGCAACCACGAGGTCATGGTGCGCGGCACGTTCGCCAACGTGCGCATCCGGAACAAGCTCGTGCCCGGCGTCGAGGGAGGCATGACCGCCCATCTTCCGGACGGCGAGACCCTGTCGATCTACGACGCGGCGATGCGCTACGAGAAGGAAGGCGTCCCGTCGATCGTGCTCGCGGGCAAGGAATACGGATCCGGCTCCTCGCGCGACTGGGCCGCGAAGGGACCGAAGCTTCTCGGCGTGCGCGCCGTGATCGCGGAGGGCTATGAGCGGATCCACCGGAGCAATCTCATCGGCATGGGCATCCTGCCGCTCCAGTTCCGCCTCGGTGATACGGCCGAGTCGCTGGGCCTGACCGGCCGCGAGCGGTACGACGTCGTCGGACTCGGACCCATGATCGCCTCAGGCTCGACGCGGGGCGCCGAGATCGTCGTGCGCGCCCACGCCGACGGCGGCGGCACGCGCGAGTTCAAAGCCATCGTCCGCATCGACACGCCGCAGGAGGCGCGCTACTTCGAGCACGGCGGAATCCTCCCCTACGTGCTCCGGCGGCTCCTGGAACCGGCGGACCGCTGAGCCGCGGGGCAGCGTGAGCGCGGCCGGATCCGCTCGGCGTGGGACGCCGGGCAGAATCAAGGCCCGCTTGAAGACGCTCCTCTCGGGCGATCAGGAGCTCACCCTCACCGTCATCTGCGCCGTCTTCGGCATCGCCGCCGCGACGTCCGATCGATGGGCTCCAGGCGCAGGGCTCCGGGTTCCGCTCTTCGTCATCTCCTACCTGGCCGGCGGGATCGGTCCCGGGCTCGACCTGATCCGGAATCTCCTCGGCCGGCGTCTCGACATCAATCTGCTGATGGTCACGGCGGCCACAGGGTCCGCGGTCCTGGGCCACTGGGGCGAGGGAGCGGTCCTCCTCTTCCTCTTCTCGCTGAGCGGCGCGCTCGAGCGCCGCGCGATGGAACGGACGCAGCGGACGATCAAAGGATTGATCGAGCTGCGCCCCGACACCGCGCTCGTCCTGCGCGACGGACGCGAGGAGCGGGTGCCGGTCCAGGACGTGCGCGTGGGCGACCGCGTGCGCGCCATCCCGGGCGAGCGCTTCGCGGTGGACGGCATCGTGGTCGAGGGTCAGTCCGAGGCGGACGAATCCACGATCACCGGCGAGTCGGTTCCGGTGGAGAAGGCCCCCGGGAACCGCGTGTTCGCCGGCACCATGAACCTGCGCGGCTCCCCCATAGTCCGAGTGGACAAGGCGGCCGAGGAGACGACCCTCGCGCGCATCATCCACCTGGTCGGCGAGGCGCGGAAGGCCAAGTCCACGGCCGAGACGTTCGTGGAGCGGTGGGAGCTCCCCTACGTGGTCTCGGTCTTCCTCGGCGCGGGGCTGACCGCCGGACTGTCGCTCGCCCAGGGAGTGGACGCGTGGACCGCGTGCTACCGAGGCCTCGTGCTCTTGGTCGCCGCGTCCCCCTGCGCCGTCGTGATCGCGACGCCGGCGGCGATCCTCTCCGCGATCACGCACGCGGCGCATCACGGCGTCCTCTTCAAAGGCGGCGTTCATCTGGAGCGGCTGGCAGAGGTCACCGCGCTCGCGCTCGACAAGACCGGCACCATCACCGAAGGACGCCCTCGCGTCCTCCGCGTCACCGCGGTGCCTCCGGCACACGAGGACGACCTCCTCCGCTACGCCGCCGCGGTGGAGATTCGGAGCGAGCACCACACGGGCCGCGCGGTGGTGGAGGAGGCGTCGCGGCGTCGGCTCACCTGGCCCGACGTCACGGAGTTCGAGAGCCACAGCGGCGAAGGCGTGCACGCGCACGCCGAAGGGCGCTGGATCGGCGTCGGCCGCGATCCTCTCTTCCGGCGGCACGAGGTGTCCGTACCGGCCGAGGCGGGACGCGAAGCGGAAGTGATCCGGGGGCGCGGCGAGACCGCGCTCCTCGTGGTGGTCCGGCAGGGCACCAACGGCACGCCCGATCCGTCGCCGGAGTGCGGCGCGATCGCGGTGGCGGATTCGATTCGCGCCGAGGCTCGCGGAGCCATCGCCGCCTGCCGCAGGCTCGGAATCAAGCATGTGGCGATGCTGACGGGCGACCACGATCAGGTGGCCCAGCCGATCGCCCGCGCGATCGGCGCCGACGTGGTGCGCGCGGGACTCCTCCCGGATGAAAAAGTCGCCGCGCTTCGGGAGCTGCGGGAACGCTGGCCCTCCCTCGCGATGGTGGGCGACGGCGTGAACGACGCTCCAGCGCTCGCGAGCGCCACGGTCGGAATCGCCATGGGGGGCGCGGGCACCGACATCGCGCTCGAGACCGCGGATGTCGTCCTCATGCGCGACGATCTTCGCGGCATCCCGCTCGCGCTCTGGCTCGCGCGCCGTTCGCAGCGCGTGGTGCACCAGAGCCTCGGCTTCGCCTTCGGGGTAATCGGGATCCTGGTGATCTCGACCCTCACCGGCATTCTCCCTCTGTGGCTCGCGGTCGTCTGTCACGAAGGCAGCACACTCCTCGTGATCGCGAACGGGCTCCGGCTCCTCGGCGCGCGTCATCCCGAGTTCGAGCCGGCTTGATCCACCGATGAGCGTCGAGACCAACGGAGTGATCCGGATCGCGATCGCAGCGCTCGGGGGTCTTGCCATCGGCCTGGAGCGTCAGTGGTCGGGACACGCGTCCGGCCCCTCGGCGCGGATCGGCGGCATCCGGACCTTTACCCTCCTGGGCGGCCTCGCGGCCGCCGCGGGATGGCTTTGGACCGTGGGCGCGTCCGCGCTCGCGGCGGTGCTGCTGGCTGGCGCGGTTGGCATCGTCATCGCGGGTTACGTGGCGGTCAGCGGACGCGACGTCGAGGGAACGACCGAGGTGGCGGCGCTCGTGACGGTGGCCGCCGGGACGCTCGCGGGGCTCGGATATCTCGCGCTAGGGAGCGGCGTCATCGCGGTGACGGCGCTCCTCCTCGTCGAGAAGACGCGGCTCCATCGAACGGTCGAGAAGCTCGACGACACCGGGATTCGCGCCGGGATCCGCTTTGCCGTGATGGCGGCGGTGGTGCTGCCTCTCCTTCCGGAAGGCCCCTTCGGACCGCTCGGCGGGGTGCGGCCGCGCCTGCTCTGGCTGCTCGTTCTCTTCTTCTCGGGTATGAGCTTCGTCGGCTACATCGCGCGACGCGCCGTTGGCCAGATGCACGGCTACGCGCTCGCTGGCCTCCTCGGCGGTCTCGTCTCGTCGACCAACATCACGTTCGCCTTCTCCCGGGAGAGCCGGGAGGACCCCTCGCTCTCCGGCGCGCTCGCGCTCGGCATTCTGGCGGCGTGCGCCGTTCTCTTCCTGCGCGTGGCCGTGTCGGCGGCGGTGCTCAATACGAGCCTCATGGTTGCCGTGCTCCCCTACCTCGCCGCCCCCTTCCTCGTGGCGGCGGCGCTCGTCTTGGTCGGATGGAAGCGCGCGCAGGCCTCGCGAGGCGAGGAGGCCGGCGAGCCCTCGAATCCTCTCCATCTGCGCTCCGCGCTCCAGATGGCCGCGCTCTTCCAGATCGTTCTTTTCGCGGTCTACCTCGCGACGAAGCACTGGGGCGACTCGGGACTCCTGGCATCGGGAGCGATCCTGGGCCTCACCGACATGGACGCGCTCACGATCTCGATGGCCCGGACGGCTTCGGACCCGGCGCTCGTCCGCACCGCGGCACAAGCCGTCGCGCTCGGCGTCATCTCGAACACGCTCTTCAAGGCGGGGGCCGCCGCGCTCATCGGGCGGGGCGCCGTGCGTACGCTCGTTCCGCTCGGGCTGGCCGCCACGGTCGCCGCGATCGGCGCGTCGCTCTATTTCTTCCATTGAACGAGGACGCGATCGTCGTCCTGGCCGGCCGGCCGGAGCGGAAGGCCTACGGGCTCGAGCTCTGGCGGAGCGGCGCCGCGCCCGCGCTCGTCCTGAGCGTGGCTCGATTCGAGTGGCGTGGATTCCCTGCCCTCGGGCTGCCGGATGACGGCGGCCTCGCGGCGCTCGTCGCGCAGACACCTCCTCGCCTCCGCCATTTCTTCGTCATGCTGGACGAGCGCGGCGCGCATGCCGAATGGATGCATCGCGGCCGGCTCGGAACGTGGAGCGAGGCGATGGGCGCGGCGCGGCTCGCCCGCGCGAGCGGATGGAGATCGCTCCTCGTGGTGACGACGGAAGTCCACGTGGCCCGCACGCGGCTCTCGTTCCGCCGCGCGCTCCACGGAACCGGAATCCAGCTGAATCTGGCGGCGGTGCCGGACGAGCGCTCGAGCGTGCGCCGGGCGGATTGGTGGAAGGATCGCTGGGCGCGGAGGGTCGTGGTCGGGGAGTGGATCAAGCTACCGGCGTACTGGCTCCTCGCGCGAGGCGGCCATCCTCAGCGGCCCGCGCCGCGCTCGTGACCACCGAGAGACCGCCAATCCGCTCCGCGACCAGAAGGTGCTCGAATCCGGCGTGCGTGAGGGCGGAGACGAGCGCATCCTGCCCCGGATAGGCCTCGAGCGATTCCACGATGTGCCAGTAGGTGTCGGCGCGTCCGTGGAGCACGAGTCCCCACAGCGTGCCGACGACGAAGAGATAGGAGAAGCAGAACGCGCGCATGAGCGAGTTCCGCGGCACGCCGAAATCGAGCGTGAGGAACATGCCGCCGGGCCGCAGCACCCGGTGGACCGCCGCCATGGCGCGCGGAAGGTCGTCGAGATAGCGGAGCCCGTACCCCATCACGATCACGTCGAACGATTCGGGAGCGAACGGAAGCGCGTTGAGGTCGGCCTCCACGAAGCGGACATCGGCGCCGTCGCACTTTGTCCGCGCGAGGCCGAGCATCGCGGAGCTGCGGTCCGCGCCGACGATGGGGCCGCGATGGCCCTCGCGCCTGAGGAGGAGCGGAAACGCGCCCGTGCCGGTGGCGAGGTCGAGAACGCTCCCGTCGCGATGCTCCTCGCGCAGCAGGGTGAGGAGCCCCGCCTTCCATCGGTCGTCCATGCCGAACGAGAGGAGGCGCGTGAGGCGGTCGTACTGGGGCGCCACACGCTCGAATACGTCGTCGACGTAGGCGCGCCGCCGCGCTCGATCGCGGGGCCAGGGGCGGATCAGGTTCATCCGTCCATCCTAACCCGTCCCGGCCCGCGGGAATGCGCAGTTGTGATGCCCCCGTGCAGCAGGTACCTTTCCCGGATACCGCGCCTAGGCGCCTCACGCCCGGTCCATCCGGGCTCGCATCACCACACTTGAGGATTTCATGGGATTCAATGCACTCAACCTGCCGCCGCCGATCCTGAAGGGCGTGCGCGCGGCCGGGTATTCCGAGCCGACCCCGATTCAACGCAAAGCGATCCCCATCGTCCTGGCCGGCCAGGATCTGATCGGCGCCGCCCAGACCGGAACCGGCAAGACCGCCGCCTTCATCCTCCCGATCCTCTCGCGCCTCCTCCAGGGACCGAAGCGGCTCCGGGCGCTCGTCCTCACGCCCACCCGTGAGCTGGCGGCCCAGGTGGAGACGAACGCGCGCGATTACGCGCGCTTCACCGACATCAACGTGGGCGTCGTCTACGGCGGTGTTCCGCTGCCACCCCAGGAGCGCATGCTCCGCGCCGGGTGCGAGCTCCTCGTCGCCACCCCGGGGCGGCTGCTCGATCTGCACGGGCGTCTCGCACTGAGGCTCGATTACGTCGAAGTGCTCGTGCTCGACGAAGCGGACCGCATGGTCGACATGGGATTCGCGCCGGACCTCCGGCGCATCCTTCGGCTCCTGCCACAGGACCGCCAGACGCTCCTCTTCTCCGCGACCATGCCGCCGGAGCTCAACCAGGTCGCGCGCGAGGCGCTGCGCGAGCCGGCGCGCGTGGATCTCGCGCCGCCGTCGCGTCCCGCCGCCGGGATCACGCAGGCGGTCTACCCCGTGCCGCGCAATCTCAAGACCGAGCTCCTGGACGAGATCCTCTCCGCGATCGAGGTGCGGAGCATGATCGTCTTCACGCGCACCAAGCACGGCGCCGATCGCCTCGCGCGCCAGCTCGGCAAGCGCAACTACGCCGTCGCGCCCATCCATGGCAACCGGAGCCAGAGCCAGCGGGAGCGCGCGCTCGGCGATTTGAAGCGCGGCCGGATCCAGATCCTCGTGGCCACCGACATCGCCTCGCGCGGCATCGACGTCGAGGGGATCAGCCACGTCGTGAACTACGACGTGCCGCATAGCCCCGAGGACTACGTCCATCGCATCGGGCGGACCGGGCGCGTCGACGCGGTCGGCGACGCGTTCACGCTCATGAGTCCCGAGGAACAGAAGGACTTCACCGCCATCGAGCGCTTCCTCGGACGCGCCGTGCCGCGAGTCATGCTCCCCGACTTCGACTACCACATGCGTCCGCGCGAGATCGCCGACAGCATTCGCGGCGATGGCGGAGGCCGTGGCGGGAAGAAGCGAGGCGGACGGAGCGGAGCCAGCGCCGGCTCGTCCGGCGGCCAGGGCCGCGGCCAGAAGGGCTCGGGGCAGCGTGGCTCGGGCGGCCAAGGGCCGCGCGGATCCGGGGGCCAGGGGCAGCGGGGCTCCGGCCGCGAGCAGCGCCCCAGCGCGGGATCGGCGGAAAATCCTCAGTTCGGACGGAAGCCCAAGGTCATCCGCGGATTCGATCGGAGGCGGGGACGCCCCTAGTCGTGCCCCTCTCGTTCGATCTCCGTCACGCCGAAGCGCACATCCGGGAGGCAGACCCCAAGCTCGCGTCCGTGATCGATCTCCACGGACCCTGCCGCATCGATCCGGATGGCAGCATGATGAGCCCCTTCGCCGCGCTCGTCCGGTCGGTGGCCTACCAGCAGCTCAACGGGAAGGCCGCGGCAACGATCCACGGCCGCGTGCTGGCCCTCTACCGCCCGCGCCGGCACCCGCGCCCCGAGGACGTGCTCGCGACCGCGGACGATCGCCTTCGCGGCGCCGGGCTCTCGCGCGCGAAGATCCTCGCGGTGAAGGATCTCGCCGCGAAGACGCTCGACGGCACCGTGCCGACGCTCGCCCGCCTCAAGCGGCTCGACGACGAGGAGATCGTGGAGCGGCTGTCTTCGGTCCGCGGCGTGGGCCGGTGGACGGTGGAGATGCTCCTCATCTTCCGCCTGGGACGGCCGGACGTGCTTCCCGCGACCGACTACGGCGTTCGGATGGGGTTCCATCGGACGTTCCGGACGCGCAAGCTGCCGTCCCCCGCCCAGGTCTTGAAGCGCGGCGAGCGCTGGCGTCCGTACCGGAGCGTCGCGAGCTGGTACCTGTGGCGCTCGCTCGAGAAGCCTCCGGTGCGCGACGGAGCGGACCCGACGCCCTAGGCGGGGACCGACGCGGTGGGCGCTTCCACCGCGCGTTCCTTGCGGTGGTGAATCTCCTGCAGACTCGTCACCTCGAGCGGACGCTCGCGAAGTGCGCGGATGGCCTCTACCGTGGCGGCGGCGGCCGTGAGCGTGGTGAGGCAGAGCACGCCGTAGAGAATGGCGTTCTTCCGGATGGCGCCGTCGTCGTAGAACGATTCCTGCCCGAGCGGCGTGTTGATGATGAGGTCGATGTCCCGGCTCTTGATG
>DATJGP010000035.1:0-10732 GCA_035494915.1 Candidatus Eiseniibacteriota bacterium
GTTCGGATGGGGGAGAAGGGGATCTGCTCGCTCCGGCGGGAGAACTTCGGCATGGCCACCTCGGTCAGGGTGTTCGAAGCGATCTCAGGGAAGCGTCCGGATGATACCAGAGCGCCGGGGCCGCGCCACGGGCGGACCCGCCGGGCGCGCTCCGGTGTAGCCCTAGGGGCGCTCATCGGTTGCCGGGCGGGCGCCTCGGTGGTAGCCTTGCGACAACCGGGCTCCGGTTCATCCAGGTAAATTCAAGGGAGGCAAGGAATGCGACGGTCGAGAACCGCGCTCTTCGTGACGGCGTTGCTGGTGATGGTGGCGGTTGCGGCGGCAGTGGCCCAGACGGCCGGAACGGCGACAAAGACGACCACGACCACGGCGGCCAAGTCGGCGACGCCGGCCAAGGCTTCGGCCTCCTCCGCCAAGGGCTCGCCCTCGTCGGGCAAGCTGGGCGTGAAGACGATCGCCGGCGACATCATCGATCCCTCGTGCTGGGTGATGAACGGCGCCAAGGGCGAAGCGCACAAGGAGTGCATGGTGGCTTGCGCCAAGGCGGGACAGACGCTGGCCATCCTCGAGAAGAAGACGAACAAGGTGTACATCCTGGCCGCCGAGCGACCGGGCGAAGATCCCAACAAGAGCGTGCTCGACTACGCGGGCATGCCGGTCCTCGTGAAGGGCAAGGTCTACACGCGAGGCGGCATCATGGCCATCCAGGTGGCCTCGATCGAGCCGTACTCGGCCGCCAAGGCGGCGGCGAAGTAACACGCCAGCGGGGCGCGAAGGAGCAGACATGACTTCCAGAACGACATCACTTGGTCTCGTCTTGGTGCTCGTCGCCGCGGTCGCGGTACTGGGCGCCGGCGAAGCGCAGGCGCCCAAGGCCACCGCAACCAAACCGGCCACCCCGGCTCCGGCCGCGGCGCACTCCGGACACGAGGGCCACGACATGTCCACCATGTCCGCGAAGCCCGCGAAGGCCAAGCCCGAGGGTGAGCGAAAGACCATCACGGGTGAGGTCATGGATCCCGCCTGCTTCCTCGAGGCGGGGCCGAAGTCGATCGGAACCGGGCACTTCCAGTGCGCCGTCGATTGCGTGAAATCGGGGCAGACCCTCGCTCTCTACGACCGCGACAACGACCGGATCTACTTCGTGGCCGGGGAGCTTCCGGGACGGAACCCCAACGAGCCGCTCCTGCCGTACATCCACAAGAAGGTGGATGTCACCGGCGTGGTCTATCACCGCGCCGACGCGTGGGGCATCGTGATCTCGAAGGTGGCGCCGCACGGGGACAAGAGCGGCGCGGCACCGGCCCCAGCGGCAGGGACCAACCGCTAGCGATCCGGTAGCCCGGGAGGGACGCACCGCGTGAATTCGCTGGTCCTGCCACTCCTCGCGATCGTCGTCTTCTCGTTCGCCTACCGCTACTACGGCGCGTTCATGGCCTACAAGGTCGCGCGCCTCGACCCGCGCCGAGCCGTTCCGTCGGTGACACAGGCGGACGGGCGCGACTTCGTGAAGACGAACAAATTCGTCCTGTTCGGCCACCACTTCGCGGCGATCTCGGCGTCCGGCCCTCTGATCGGCCCCGTGCTCGCGGCGCAATTCGGCTATCTCCCCGGCGCTCTCTGGATCCTCTTCGGCGCTGCGCTCGGCGGCGCGGTGCACGACTTCATCATCCTGTTCGCCTCCGTGCGGCACGGCGCGTCCTCGCTCTCGGAGATCGTGCGCCGCGAGATCGGCTCCGTCGCGCACGGTGCCGCGACCGCGGCCATCCTCTTCATCACCATCCTCCTCCTCGCCGGACTGGGCATCGTCGTGGTGAACGCGCTCGCGGGCTCGCCGTGGGGCACCTTCACCGTGGCGATGACGATCCCGGCGGCGCTCCTCTTCGGCTGGTACATGTATCGCCTGCGCCCGGGCCGCGTGGTGGAGGGAAGTCTCATCGGCGTGGCGCTCATCCTGGCCGCCGTGATCGCGGGGCCGTGGGTGGTTCGATCCCCGATCGCCTCCTGGTTCACCCTGTCACCGCACTCTTTGCACCTGATCCTGCCAAGCTATGCCTTCATCGCGGCGACGCTTCCGGTGTGGCTGCTTCTTTGCCCGCGCGACTACCTTTCGACCTACATGAAGATCGGCACGATCGCGCTCCTCGTGGTGGGCGTCGCGATCGTGCATCCCAAGCTCCTCATGCCGCCGGTCACGCACTACATCGATGGCTCGGGCCCGGTGCTTCCGGGGATGAAGGTCTTTCCGTTCTGCTTCATCGTGATCGCGTGCGGCGCGATCAGCGGCTTCCACGCGTTGATCGGATCGGGAACCACGCCCCGCATGGTGCCGGACGAGCCCAGCATCCGCTTCATCGGCTACGGCGCGATGCTCACCGAAGGGCTCGTCGCGATCATGGCCCTCATCGCGGCGACCACGCTCGCGCCGGCCGACTATTTCCTCATCAACGGGGTGCCGAAGGCGGTGGCGGCGCTCGGCATTCAGCCGCACCAGCTACAGGAGCTCACGCGCCTGGTGGGCGAGGAGACCCTCCAGGGACGCACCGGCGGCGCGGTATCGCTCGCCGTGGGAATGGCCAACATCCTCCGGCAGATCCCCGGCATGGGACACCTCATGGCCTACTGGTACCACTTCGCGATCATGTTCGAGGCGGTGTTCATTCTCACCGCGCTCGACACCGGGACGCGGGTCGCACGCTACCTCTTCCAGGACGTCGCCGGGAAGGTGTGGGCGCCGCTCGGCTCGACGACGAACGTCGTGAGCGTGGCCTTCGTGGGGGCGGTGGTCTGCTTCTGCTGGGGCTACATGATGGCGACGGGGAGCGTCGAGACGATCTGGCCCCTGTTCGGCGTCTCGAACCAGCTCCTCGCGGTGATCGCGCTCGCGGCAGGCACCACGTTCCTTCTACGGCAGCGGCCGCCGGCGTACGCGCTCACCACGTTCCTCCCGCTCTGCTTCCTCACCACCACCACGATGACGGCCGGGGTGCTCAACACGTTCCGCTATCTCTCGCCGTCCTACATCGCGGACAAGGGACCCTTCGTCGGGTACCTCGACGGAATTCTGAGCATCGTGCTCCTCCTGCTCGTCGCGACGGTCCTGCTCGACTCGGTCCGCCGGTGGGCCGTCATCCTCGCCGCGCGCCGTCATGGCGCGGTGGAGGTGCCGATGGCCCACGTCGCCGAGCTCGGCGCCACCGCCGAACCGCCGCTCGCCTGACATGACCATCGCTCCGGGGACGCGGCTCGGTCCCTACGAGATCGTCTCCCGCGTGGGCGAAGGGGGCATGGGGGTCGTCTACCGCGCCCGCGACGACCGGCTGGGGCGCGACGTCGCGGTGAAGGTGATCCCGCCCGAGCTCGCGTCCGACAAGGAGCGCCTGCGGCGCTTCCAGATCGAGGCGCGCGCGGCCGGGCAGCTCAATCACCCCAACATCGTCATCATCCACGATCTCGGCACGTCCGACGGCGCTCCCTACATCGTCTCCGAGATGCTGGAAGGAGAAACGCTGCGGCCTCCGCTCGAGCGCGGTCCTTTGCCCGCGCGGCGGGCGGTGGTGCTCGCGGTGCAGATCGCCCAAGGCCTCGCGTCCGCGCACGCGGCCGGGATCGTCCACCGCGATCTCAAACCCGAGAACCTGTTCCTGAACAAGAACGGCGTTCTCAAGATCCTCGACTTCGGCATCGCCAAGCTCTTCCAGTCGGACGGCGCCGCCGTGGGGGAGGAGACCGCGAGCGTCATCCCCGGCCTCACGCGCACCGGGACGATCCTGGGCACTGCGAGCTACATGGCGCCCGAGCAGATCCGCGAGCAGGCCATCGACCAGCGCACGGATCTCTTCGCCTTAGGCGCGATTCTGTACGAGATGCTCACGGGGGAGAAGGCGTTCCCAGGGGCCACGCCGGCCGATCGGATGAGCGCGATCTTGAATCGCGACACGCCGCACCTCCCGCGCGAGATCGAGTCGGAGGTTCCGGGCGTCGGCCGGATCGTGTCGCGATGCCTGGAGAAGCTGCCCGAGAATCGATTCCAGACCGCGAGCGACCTCGGATTCGCGCTCGAGCTGATCCTGGGCCAGGAGGCATCGACCGAGCGAACCGATCGGGCAGCAGTCGAGACCGTCCAGTTCCCGCGATTCGAGCGCGTGACCTACCGCGAGGGCAGTATCCGGAACGCGCGCTTCGCTCCCGACGGAGACTCGGTGATCTACGGCGCGGCGCTCGAGCGCGAGCCGCTCGGGATCCACTGGTGGCTGCCGGGGAGTCCGGAGGCGCGATCGGTGGGCGGTCCGGGGACGAGCTTCCTCTCGGTTTCGGCCGCGGGCGGACTCGCGATCAGCCTCAGGACGATCTTCCTCGGCGGCTTCGTGTCCACCGGCACGCTGGCTCGCATGCCCCTGGCCGGGGGCGCCGCGCGCGAGCTCGTCGACGGCATCTTCGAAGCCGACTGGGATCCGGAGGGCCGTCAGCTCGCCGTGATCCGCGAAGTGCAGGGGATGATCTGCCTCGAATACCCGATCGGGCGCGTTCTGTACCGGACACAGGGCTGGGTCAGTCACGTGCGCATCGCTCCCGACGGCCGGTCGATCGCGTTCCTTGATCACCCGTATCGAGGGGACGATTACGGCGGCGTCTGCACGGTCGACATGAACGGAAATGTGCGATCCCTCGTCAAGGGCTTCGCCTCCGCGCGCGGCCTCGCCTGGACCGCCTCGGGGGACGAGATCTGGTTCTCGGCCGCCAAGGTCGGCGCGGATCGCGTGGTCCATGGCGTGAAACCGGACGGCTCGATCCGCCAGGTCTTCAGCGCTCCCGGCGCGAGCGACGTCATGGACATCTCCAAGAATGGAGTGCTCCTCATCGCCCAGGGTGACGAGCGGATCCGCATGGAGTATCGCAACCGGGCGGGCACCGAGGTCCGAGACGTGACCTGGCTCGATTGGTCGCTTGTCCGAGACCTCTCGTCCGATGGCCGCCGCGTGCTCTTCGACGAAACCGGCGCGGGGGGCGGTGCAGGACAGTCGGTCTACCTGCGCGAGCTGGACGGCTCCGCGGCCGTCCGGCTGGGTGAAGGCACGGCGGTCCGGTTCTCACCGGACGAACGGTGGGCGTTGGCTCTCCACGGCAGCAACGAGCCCCAGCTCCTCCCCATTGGCGTGGGTGAACCCCGGACCATTTCGATTCAGGGGCTCACGTTTCGATGGGGCGCGTGGATGCCCGATGGCAAGAGCCTCTGCGTCGCGGGAAACGAGCCGGATCAGGGCTCGCGGCTCTACCTGCTCGACATCGAGTCGGGACGTTGGAAGGGGATCGGAGATTGGGAGCTGGCCGGTTTCCAGGAGGTGAAGGTGTCGCCCGACGGCCGGTGGGTCATCGCCCAGGGCTCGGATCTGGAGTTCGCCCTCTATCCCATGGCGGGTGGCGAGCGGCGCTCGCTTCCGGGCATCCCCCAGCGCGCGCGCACGATCGGATGGACCGCGGATGGCGGCCTCTTCTACATGATCCGCGGCGCGATCCCGTGTCCCGTCTACCGCATCGACATCGACACGGGCGAACGCACCCACTGGATCGACATCGCTCCGCCCTCGAGCGCCGGGGTGCTCACGATGACCCGCATCAGCATGACTCCCGATGGGGAGTCGTTCGTCTACAGCTATCCGCGGTTCCTCACGAATCTCTACAAGGTCGAAGGGCTCCGCTGAGCCGGCCGTAGCGGCCTGTCGGCGGCATCGCCAGGGCCCGTCCACGGAGGGGGCATGTACGAAGCCTCGAAGCTGCTCCACGTCTTCGCGGTCGTTCTCTTCCTCGGCAACATCACGATCGGCGTCTTCTGGAAGCTGTTCGGAGACAGGACGCGGGACCCGCGCATCATCGCGCACACGATGGCGGGCATCATCGCGACCGACCGCCTGTTCACGAATCCAGGCGCGATCCTGATCCTGGTCGGCGGCATCAGCGCGGCACTCGTGGGGCACTATCCACTCATGCGCACCCCCTGGATCGCGTGGTCCATCGGGCTCTTCGCCCTCTCGGGGGCCGCATTCGGAATCCGGCTCGTGCCGCTCCAGCGGCAGCTCCTCGCCGTGGCGCGCGCGGGTGTGGACGGGACGATGGATTGGGGGCGCTACGACAAGCTCTCGGCCTCGTGGAAGCTCTGGGGCATCGTGGCGCTCGCCGCGCCACTGCTCGCGATGGTGCTCATGGTCCTGAAGCTGGGCGGTAGCCCGAGCCCCTAGGAAACGAAAGCGGCCCGAGCCGTCTCCGGCCCGGGCCGCGGGGATCGCGATAGGCGGCGCGCTACCCTTCGTCTCCGAAGTTCGCGACCTGGACCGTGATCTTGCCCTCGGCCCACACCGCATCGCCGCTCCGGATGCCGTTGCTGTAGTTGTAGCCGGTGAAGCGAACCGTCGCGGATGTGGTGGACGCGGTCGAGAGCGGGAGCGCCGCCTTGTCCGCGATGTTGCTGAGCGCGATCGATCCGGAGGCGGTGCCGCCCGAAGGAACCCGGAGGTTCATACCGCCGGTCACCGTGCCGTAAATCCCGTTGGAGTACGTCACCGTGTAGCCCGTCACCACGATCTCCGAGAACGGCTCGCCGGGCGCAATCGGGTCGCCGCCGCCGTTCGGGATGTTGCCAAGCGTCACCTCGACCTGGTCGACCGGGATGAAGACCTGCGCCGTATCCGCCTCGTTGAGGAGATCGCTCGCATAGGCGTTCCCGTCGTTGATCGTCACCACCGTCAGCGTGTTGCGCGACGACTCGTCCGTGCATCCGCCGATCGCGAACGCTCCCGCGATCGCCAGCAAGGCCAGCGCGTACCGCATTCCCCTGATCATGTCGATCTCCTTGGTCCTTCGCGATCCCCATCGCGTCGGGAGGTAGGAACAGAGATACCCGCAGCGCGAAGAGCAAGGGACATGCCATGGGTAGGGCGGAGTCTGGCGGTCCGCTAAGTGATACGGGCGTCGATGGCTCCAGCAGGGGAGTCACGCCGTGGGCGGCAAACGAAAGCGGGCGCCGTGCGATTTGCACGCGCGCCCGCTGAACTGCAATGAGCCGTCGTCTACTTCCTGGCCATCTGCATCTGGGTGGCCGCCGTGAAGCGGCGGTTCACCTCGCCCCAGTTGATGTTGCGCATGAACGCCTCGACGTAGGCCTTGCGGTCGCTGCCGTAGTCGATGAAGTAGGAGTGCTCGTAGGTATCGCAGTTGAGGATCGGGAAGGTGCCCCACACGCCGCCCTGGTTCTGCGAATCACCAATGAAGTTGTGGAGCCGGCCGTCGGTGGGATCGTAGGCGAGCACGACCCAGCCGCGCGCGCACATGGCGGACGCCTTGAAGTCCTCCTCCCACGCCGCGAGCGTGCCGAAGTCCTCCTTGAGCTTGTCGACCACTTCGCCCTGCGGATTGCCATCGCCGCCCATGATGGAGAAGTAGATCTCGTGGAGGATCTGGCCGTTGGCCGCGAACGTCTCCTCGTGCTTCAGGCCGCGCATCTCGCTGTAGATCTGGTTGGCCTTGCTCCGGTCGACCTTCGCGAGCGCTTCCTCGATCTCGTTCCGCTTGTTCACGTAGCCCGCGTAGAGCTTGTCGTGATGGATTTCGATGGTCTTGGAACCGATCCCCTTGAGCGCGTCATTGGCGTAGGGAAGCGGCTTCACGGGATGCTTGGACATGGGACTCCTCTCCTTTCGACAGGTGGCCCGGAGCGAGTCCGGGCGTCCTCGGGGTGGTTCGTTACGTAGAGGCCCATATTACCAGAACCGCTAGGGCAGCCGCTTGACGATGGATTCGACGCGGAAGCGCCGCGTCCCCTCGGGATATTCGAGGTCCACCTCGGAGCCCACGGTCTTCCCGAGGAGCGGGCGCGCGAGCGGCGCGCGGTAGGAGAGGACCCCGGGCGCGATGCCCGAGTCGCCGTCGCCGAGGAGCCAGTAGGTGACCATGCCGCCGTTTCCGTCCAGCGGCGCGAGCGCGGTCTCGGTGCCGACGCCGATGCGCGACGCGTCGATCTCCATGGTCTCGAGGAGCCGCGTGCGCTCGAGCGTGGTCATGAGCTCCTGCAAGCGCGCCGCGGCGTTCGCCTGCTTCAGCTTCGCCGCCTCGTACTCGGCGTTCTCGCGAAGGTCGCCGAGCTGGCGCGCCTTCTCGATCGCGGCGGGGATCGTCGTCTTGAGCTCCAATGCGATGCGCCTGAGCTCCGCCTCGAGGCGGTCATAGGTGGGGCGCGACATCACGATGAAGACGGTCTCGATGTCGTCCGTCGTCTTCCCCTCGAGGAGGATCTGGGCGCGCGCCTTGCGGCGCGCCTCGTACTCTTCCGCGACGGAGCCCATGCCGATGGCGCGCATGGCCTCGAGCACCGGGGGGAGGCGACGCTCGCTTCCGCTCCAGTTAAGGATCACATTCTCGAGGAGCGAGTACGTGTCCTCGTCCGGGGGCTCCGAGCGGAGCCGCGTCTGGAGCGCGCCGCCCTCCTCGAGGAGCGCGAGGAGGCGCTCGGGCACCCCGTCCGGGATGTCCTTCTCGAGAAGGCGAAGCGTCGCGACCGTGAGCGTGCCGAGCGCGGGCGCCTCGGTCTCGCTCGGATGCGCCGCGTAGTGCTCGATCAGCCGCGCGGCGAGCACCGGCGCGTCGGCCCAGCGCGTGATCTTGTTCTCGACCGACTTGGGGAACCGCGCGCCCAGAAGCTGCTTCAGCCGTGCGCGGGCGCGCTGCCGCAACCTCGGAAGCCGGCTCTCGGAGGCGCGCCAGAGGAACTCCTCCTCGAGATTCGAGCCCGACGCGAGATCGAGGAGCTGATCCTGGTTCGCGCTCAGCGCGAGATCGTCGGGCCAGAGCCCCTTTTGGATCAGCGCTTCCAGATGCTCGCGTCCGGTCGCTTCGCCGAGCGATTCCCACGTGAGGGCGTAGCAGAGCGCCTGCGCGCGCGTGGGAGCGTCGAGCGCTTCTTCTCCCGACCAGCGCTTGACGAGAGGCCCCGCGATCTCGCGAAGACGCGTCTCCCCGTCAGGATGCTCGCGCAGGAACTTGCGGATCAGAGTGAGCCCCTGGACCGCGGCCCTGGGCTGGAGCTGGGGAAGCACGGCGTCCGTCGCGGCCGCTCCCTCGGGGGCGAGGCGGTAGATCTGACGATACGCTTCGCTCGAATCGAGCCGGGCGTCGCTCTTGATCTTGTCCTTCGATTGCTTCCAGTACGCACCGACGTCCATGCCCGGCAGCACCGCTTCGAGCTTGGGCTTGAGCTGGGCCGCGGTGGCGGTTCCGCCGACATCGCGAAGCACGCGCACCAGGATCTCCGGATCGCCCGCGGCCACGAGCGCACGCGCCTTCGCGGAATCCTCGGCGGCGAGGACGCGGAGTCCGTCGCCCGGGAGCTTGTCCAGCGACTTCGAGGCCATGGCGAAGGACATGCGATGTCCCGCGCGCGAGGGGAAGTCGAGCATGAGATTCTCGCCGTCGCTCGCGCGCACACGCCCCAGTCCCCACGTGCTGTGCCCGACGTGGGCGCCCGGGGGAAGCGCGAGGATCTTCGGAAGGCGCGCGCCCACCTGATCGAGGGGCTTCGTGGCGTCCGCGATGCCGGAGCCTTCGAGGATCGCTTCGGGCTCGGGCTCGCGCGCAACCGCGATGCGCAGGAGCACCGCCAGGAGCTTCCGCCCCGCCGCGTTGGCGGGAACGCGCGGCGCCATGGGGGCGATGTCCTCCCAGGAGAGAAGTCCCGGAGCGCGCCGCTGGAGCTCCGGCACGGCCAGGTCGAGGAGCGCCTCCGACTGGGCGAAGGGGACGAGCGATGCATAGCGCAGGAGCGCGCGTCCCACCCGCGCGGGATGGTGCGGGAGCTCCTCCTCGATCAGGCGGAGGAAGTCGTCCGACACGCGTTCGGCGTGGCCCGCCGCGAGATGGAGCTCGACGGCTCGCAGCCGGTGCTGCCGCGCGCCATCCACGTCGCCCGCGCGCTCGAGCGCGACGGCGACCTCGCCGTTCAGGTCGGGATCGTCCGGCCGGATCTCGATCGCCTCGCGAAGGAGGTCGAGCCGCTCGGACTCGTTGCTTCCGCGCGCGAGGAAGACGAGGAGCCGCACCGCGGGCGTCGCCGGCTCCGGTTCGAGGAAGCGGTCGAGGAGCGAGCGCACGCCGTCCCGGTCTCCGGACGCCATGAGCTTGTCCGCGACCACCTCGAACGCCTCGAGCGCAGCCGCGTATTCGCCGAGCCCCTCCTTGAGAAGCGCGGTGAGGAGGAGCAGGTCCCAGCGCTTGCGGCGGAGGGGCTCCTGCTCGAGCGACTTGAGCGCGCCTTCGACCTTGCTCTCGGCGATCAGCCGGCGGGCGAGCGCTTCCGTCTCCAGCCAGCGCGGGTCGGTGGACATCGCCGGCGGCTCGTCCGCTTTGACGGCGGCGAGATACTTCCTGAAATCGGCATCCATCATGGGCTCGGTTCCTCCAGCCCGTCAGGATACCGCAAGCGCGCGGGCGTGGGCCAGCTTCGTCGCGCGGCCGCGCTCGTTGCGCGAGGAGCCCCCCTCGACTAGAATCCGCGCTTGGACCGCACGACGAGCGGTGGATCGGGCCCCGGGGCGCCCAGCGCGCCAAAGCCGCGGGTGATCGCCGCCCTCGGCCTCAACCAGATCTTCTCCAGCCTCACCCACATCATCGGGAAGAGCGCGGTCGCCGCCATCGGCCCGCTCGCGGTCGCCCTCATCCGGTTCGTCATCGCTTCCGCCACGATGCT
>DATJGP010000036.1:0-2673 GCA_035494915.1 Candidatus Eiseniibacteriota bacterium
GAGCGTGCCCCGCTCGAGCTTCGCCACCGGGAAATCGATGGCGTCCGCGCGGCCGAGGCGCGCGAGACGGTCCACGTGCGGCCCACCCGGATACGGCAGCCCCAGGAGCTTCCCCACCTTGTCGAACGCCTCCCCCGCCGCGTCGTCGCGCGTCGAGCCGAGGCGCCGGACGGAGCCCGGGCGCTCCACGTGATAGATCTCCGTGTGCCCGCCGGACGCGACCATGCCGAGGAAGGGATACGGGAGCTCGTTCTCGAGGCCGGGCGAGACGAGATGCGCTTCGACGTGGTTCACGCCGACGAATGGGATCCCGCGCGCCATGGCGAGGCCCTTGGCGAACTCGAGCCCGACGAGGAGGGAGCCGACGAGCCCCGGGCCGACGGTGGCCGCGACGGCGTCGATGGATTCGAGCGAAGCGCCCGCCTTGGCGAGGGTGGCTTCGAGAACGCGGGGGAGGAGGGTGATGTGGGCGCGGGAGGCGTACTCGGGGACCACGCCCCCGTAGGTGACGTGGACGTCCTGCGATTCCACGACGTGCGCGATCAGCCGTCCGTCATCGAGGATCGCGGCGCCGGTGTCGTCGCAGGAGGTCTCGAGGCCGAGGACCCGCACGGCGCCCCTTAGCCGCGCGCGACGTGGAGCCGGTTCTTCGCGCGCTCAAGCGCGCGCTGGGCGCGCTCCTTGTCGATGGCGGTCGCGGTCGCCGTGCCGCCGCCGTGTGCGGAGCCGGAGTCGGCCCGGAGGCGCTCCTCGGCCCGCTTCACGCACGCCTCGGCCCGCGCGACGTCGATCTCGTCCTTCCGCTCCGCGGTGTCGGCGAGCACGGTCGCGCGATTGTTGGAGACCTCGAGGAAGCCGCCGCTCACGGCGTAGCTCTGCATCGCGCCCTTCGCGTCACGAACGTCCAGTCGCCCCGGACGGAGCGCCGTGATGAGCGGGGCGTGGTGCGCGAGCACGCCCAGGTACCCCTCGGATCCGGGAACCTGGAGGGACGTCACCTCGGCCTCCATGAGGAGGCGCTGCGGCGTGACGAGGCGGAACGTGAACGGAGTGTCGGCCACCTAGGCCGCGGCCCCGACGCCCATCTGCTCGGCGCGCTGGTAGACCTCGTCGATCGTGCCCACCATGTAGAACGCCTGCTCGGGGATGTGATCGCACTTGCCGTTCACGATGTCGCGGAACGAGCGGATGTTGTCCTCGAGCTTCACATACCGGCCGGGCGTCCCGGTGAACGGCTCCGCGACGAAGAACGGCTGCGAGAGGAAGCGCTGGATCTTGCGCGCGCGGGTCACGATGAGCTTGTCGTCCTCCGAGAGCTCGTCCATGCCCAGAATCGCGATGATGTCTTGGAGGTCCTTGTAGCGCTGAAGGATCGTCTGGACCTGCCGGGCGAGGTTGTAGTGCTCCTCGCCGACGATGTTCGGGTCGAGGATTCGCGATGTGGAGTCGAGCGGATCCACGGCCGGGTAGATGCCCAGCTCGGCGATCCGGCGCGAGAGCACCGTGGTCGCGTCGAGATGCGTGAACGTGGTGGCCGGAGCCGGGTCGGTCAGGTCGTCGGCGGGCACGTAGATCGCCTGCACCGAGGTGATCGAGCCCTTCTTGGTCGAGGTGATGCGCTCTTGAAGAGCGCCCATCTCGGTCGCGAGCGTCGGCTGGTACCCCACCGCGCTCGGCATGCGGCCGAGTAGCGCCGACACCTCCGAGCCCGCCTGCGTGAACCGGAAGATATTGTCCACGAAGAAGAGCACGTCCTGGTTCTCCTCGTCGCGGAAGTACTCCGCCATCGTCACGCCCGTGAGCGCCACGCGGAGACGCGCTCCGGGCGGCTCGTTCATCTGGCCGAACACCATCACCGTCTTGTCGATGACGCCCGACTCCTTCATTTCGAGCCAGAGGTCGTTCCCCTCGCGGGTGCGCTCGCCGACGCCGGAGAAGACCGAGAAGCCGCCATGCTCGGTGGCGATGTTGCGGATCAGCTCCTGGAGAATGACCGTCTTGCCCAGACCCGCGCCGCCGAAGAGGCCGATCTTGCCGCCCTTCGCGTACGGAGCGAGGAAGTCGACGACCTTGATGCCGGTCTCGAAGATCCGCGTGACCGTCTCCTGCTCTTCGAACAAGGGGGGTGCGCGATGGATCGGGAGCCGCTTGCCGGGATCCTGGACCGGGGCGCCCTGATCGATCGGCTCGCCGAGAAGGTTGAACACGCGCCCCAGCGTCTGCCGGCCGACCGGCACCGAGATCGGAGCCCCCGTGTCGACGACGGCCATGCCGCGCACGAGCCCGTCGGTGGAGGCCATGGCCACGCAGCGCACGACCTCGTCGCCGATGTGGAGGGCCACTTCCACCGTGAGATGGATGCCCCTCTCCGCGTCCTCGATGAGGAGCGCGGTGTTGATGGCCGGGAGATGCTGCGGATCGAAGCGCACGTCCACCGTCGGGCCGATCACCTGGATCAGGTGCCCGACGTTCTTGCCGCTGCCGTTGGTCGTCGCGGTCGCCATGGTTCCTTTCCTACTTGAGCGCTTCGGCGCCCGCCACGATCTCCACCAGCTCTCGCGTGATCGTGGCCTGCCGGGTGCGGTTCATGTGGAGCGTCAGATTCTGGATCATCTCGTTCGCGTTCTTCGTGGCCGAGCCCATCGCCACCATCCGCGCGCTGTGCTCCGACGC
>DATJGP010000037.1:0-10379 GCA_035494915.1 Candidatus Eiseniibacteriota bacterium
AGAGCGCATAGGTGGTCACGAGCGAATCGCGGAAGTCCTGGAGGTAGACGGACCGGTCCACGATGACGTAGCCCCGGTCGGACGAGTAGTCGCGATAGACCGCCATCACCTGGTACACGTGCGACCCGGTCGGCGTGGGGAGGAGGAGCGTCGAGCCCGGGTGGATTCCGTGGCGCCGAGCGAGCGGCTCCGACACGAACGCGAGCCGTCCCGTGTGAGCGCGCGCGAGGAGCGGCCTCGGATCGCCGCCGCCCACGAGCGGCAGGTAGCCATGCCGGGCGAGCACCGCCGAGTTGCCCGCGCCGAGCCAGATCATCTCGCCGCCGAGCGAGAGCTCGCGCAGCCGGAACGCGTCCACGTCCTCGACCTCGGGGAGGCGCGCGAGCGTCGTGGTCCACGAAGGCGGCATGGATCCCTCGGCGGGGCTGCCCGCGCGGCTTTGCGGCGTGATCCAGAGATCGGCACGGAGGGTGGAGTCGGCCCAGCCCTCCACGGTGACGCGGAACGACTCGACGAGCGAGGCCATGCCCCAGACGATGCTGAACGCGAGGAGGAGCGCCGCGACGGAGACGCTGAGCCTTCGTCGGGCCGCGAGCGCGGTCGCATACGCCAGGCGCCCCGCGGGGGACCAGAGACGCTGCAGCGGTCCCCGAAGGAGGTGCACCAGCCCCACGAACACAGGGAGCGCGAGGAGACCGCCCGCGAGGAGCGCCGCCCCGGCGCCCACGTAGCCGCGGACGCTGCCCCCCGGTCCATCGGGACGCGCGATGAGATAGCCGGCGAGCGCGAGCGCGCCGAGCACCGTGCCGATCCGGCGGTACGACCAGGATCGCCCGGCCCGCCCCGGATGCTCCTCGCGGAGGAATTCGAGCGGCCGCACGCGCAGTCCTTCGCGGAGCGGGCCGATCGAGGCGACGGCCGCGGACGCGGCGCCGAGCGCGATGCCCATCAGCCAGTGGCCTCCATTCAGGTCCACGACGCCGGGCGCGCTCCGCGCGTAGAGATCGCTCACCGTGCGGCTCACGAGATGGAGCGCCCCCACCGATAGCGCGCGCCCGAGGAGCACGCCCAGCGCGCCGCCGAGGAGCCCGACCACGATGCCTTCGGCGCCGAGGAGGAGCGTCACCAGTCCGCGCGACGCGCCGAGCGCGCGCAGGAGCGCGATCTCGCTGCGCCGCTGCAGCACCGAGGAGAGGAGCGCGTTGTAGGCGAGGAGCATCCCCACCACGAGCGAGATCAAGGAGAGCGCGCGCAGATTCCGGCGGTAGGAGCCCAGCATGCGCTCGACCTGGAGCGCGCGCTCCTCCGGGGGCTCCACCCGGAGGTCGGCCCACGTCCCCGACCGCTCGAGGAAGCGCTGCATCTCCTCGCGCAGAGGCTCGAGCGCGACGCCCGGCGCCGGCTCGACGTCGATCCAGTCGAGCTGACCCGCGCGCCCGAACTCTTCCTGGAACGGGGCCAGATCCATGAATGCGACCGTGGCCGCGGCGGAGGTGATGGGGCCGCTCACGCGGATGGGATGGATCTGGAAGCGGTGCGCGCGGGTGCCGACCACGACGGTGATCGAATCGCGCGCGCCGATCGCGTGCGCGAGGGTGAGCGGCACCCAGAGGGAGCGCCGGTCGAAGAGCGCCCGCACGTTGGCGCGCGGATCCTCCGCCACGAGCCCGCTCGAGCGTGGCCGCTCCGACCGGCGATTGCCCTCGCGCTCCGCCTCGACGAACCGAGGGTCGCCGATCAGGTCCACGCCGAGGATGGTGAACGGATAGCCGGTGGGTCCGCCCGCGCGCGCGGGGGCCTCGAGCGTGGGGCGGAGGAGCGCGCGCCCCTCGAGCGGCTGGAGCGCGACGAGCACCGACTCGGGCAGCGCCAAGGGGAGCCGGTGCACGCGGAGCTGCGCCGGACCCGCGACCGCGCGCGCGGTGCGCGTGAACGACTGGACGGACGCCTGCACGGCGAGGTCGATTCCGATGTACACGCCGACGCCGGCGGCCACGCCGAGGAGCGTGAGGAGGGTGCGTCCGTAGTGGCGCCCGAGCGGACGGAGGCCGAGCGCGGCGAGCAGCGTGCCCAGGGCCACGCTACTGGATCTCGACGATCCGGCCGTCCACCAGATGGACGCGCCGGTCGGCGATCGCGGCGGCGGCCTCGCTGTGCGTCGCGAGGACCAGTGCCACGCCGCTCTCTCGCGCGAGCGAGGCCAGGTGCGAGAGCACCGCCTCGGCGTTGGCTTGGTCCAGATTCCCCGTCGGCTCGTCGGCCAGGACGAGCTTCGGATCGTGCGCGAGCGCCCGCGCGATCGCGACCCGCTGCATCTCGCCGCCGGAGAGCCGTCCGGCCGGGCGGTCCGCCTTGTCGACGAGACCGACCGAGGCGAGGAGCTCGCGCGCGCGGACGTTCACCTCGGGTCCCTGCTTCCCGCCGAGCCACAGGGGGAGAGCGGTATTCTCCAGCGCGCTCAGGTAGGGGAAGAGGTGGAAGAACTGGAACACGAAGCCGAGCGTCTCGCGCCGCAGCTTCAAGAGCGACTCTTCCGGGAGCGACTCGACGCGCGCGCCGTCGATCTCGATCGATCCCGAGGTGGGCCGGTCGAGCGTGCCGATCAGGTTGAGAAGGGTCGTCTTCCCCGAGCCGCTCCGTCCGGTGAGCGCGACCACCTCGCCGCGCCCGATCGTGAGCGAGATGTCGGTGAGCGCGTGCACGTCTTCGCCCGCGGCGGGATAGACCTTCGCCACACCGATGAGCCGGGCGAGGGGATCCGCCCGCTCGGCCACGGGCCGATCGTCTCCGGCGGGCCGAGCCATCTCAGAGCTGGTTGTAGTTGGGGCCGCCGCCACCCTCGGGCGGGACCCAGGTGATGATCCCGTAGGGGTCGGCGATGTCGCAGGTCTTGCAGTGGACGCAGTTCGAGGGATTGAGATGGAGACGGATCTTGCCGTCTCCGTTCGCGGGCAGGATCTCGTACACGTTCGCCGGGCAGAAGTGCTGGCAGGGGTTGCCGTACTCCTTGCGGCAGCGGTCGACGCAGATGGATGTATCGGCGACGAGGAGATGGCTCGGCTGATCCTCCTCGTGCTTCGTGCCGGAGTGGTACACGTCGTTCAGCTTGGTGAACGTGTGCTCGTTGTCGTAGCGCTTCTGCGTCGTCTCGAGCGACACCGGCGTGACGCCGGTCTCCGCGAGCGTTCCCATGCGCAGGGGACCGGGCTTCCACGTGGGGCGCTCGCCCAGGCCGAGGCCGCCCGTCACGAGCTGGAGGCCCGCGTCCACCATGCCCATCCAGAGCCCGCGATCGAAGCCCTGGTGGAAGTTGCGCACGCCCTTGAGCTCGGCGGCGGCCCACGAGTCGAGGAACCGGCGATCGTAGGCCGCGAGCGTCTCCGCGTCCTGCTTCCCGGCGACGAGCGCGTCGAGCGCGGTCTCCGCGGCCATCATGCCCGACTTCATCGAGAGGTGGACGCCCTTCAGGCGCTGCGAGTTCAGGAACGCGGCGCTCTCGCCCGCGAGCATGCCGCCCGCCCAGGAGAGGCGCGGCATCGAATACCAGCCCCCCTCGGCAATCGCCTTGGCGCCGTAGGAGAGGATCGTGCCCCCCTCGAGGAGCCCGGCGACCATCGGGTGGAGCTTGTACGCCTGGAACATGCCGTGCGGATCGGTGGTGGGATTGCGGTAGTCGAGCATGGTGACGAAGCCGACCGCCCAGCGATCCTGGTCCATGCCGTAGATGAATCCGCCGCCGAACGTGTTCGCGTCGAGCGGGTGCCCCATCGTGTGGATGGCGCGCCCCTTCGGCACGCGTCCGGCGGGCATCTGCCAGACCTCCTTCACGCCGGTGGCGTAGAGCTGCGGCGCCTTTCCCTGGTCGAGGAGGAGCTGCGGCGTGAGGCGCTTGGTCAAGGACCCGCGCGCCCCCTCGCAGAGCACCGTGATCTTGGCGCGGATGTCGGAGCCTGGCTCGAAATTCGATTTCCGGTTCCCGTTCTTGTCGATGCCCTTGTCTCCGGTGCGCACGCCCACCATCTGGTCCCCCTCGAAGAGACCTTCGACGGCCGGCATGCCCGGGAGCACGTACGCCCCCGCCGCCTCGACCAGTCCGCCGAGCCAGGCCTCGAAGTTGCCGAGCGAGATGATGTGGTTGCCGTGATTGCGGAGCGGCGGCGGCAGGATGGGGAAGCGGAAGCTGCCCTTCGACGAGAGGTAGTACAGATCGTCGCTCGTGACGTCCGACTCGATCGGCGCGCCCTTCTCGCGATAGTCGGGAAGGAGCTCCTGGATGGCGCGCGGGTCGAGCACGCAGCCCGAGATCCCGTGCGCGCCGATGGCGGAGGCCTTCTCGAGCACCGCGATCGAGACCTCGCCGAGGCCCTGCGTGCCCGCGGCGGCCGCGCGCTCGTTGTTCGCCTGCACGAGCTGCGTCAGGCGGAGCGCGCCCGCCAATCCAGCCGGGCCGCCGCCGACGAAGACGACGTCGACGTCGAGGGTCTCGCGATCGCTCATCCGAGGGGAGTCCGGAGCTCTTCGAGCCGCATGACCGCGGTGTTGGGCCCCGGAGCGTGCTTCAATCCTTCGAGGTACCGCTCCGCGTCGAGCGCGGCCATGCAGCCGCTGCCCGCGGCGGTGACCGCCTGGCGGTAGATCCGGTCCTGCACGTCGCCGGCGGCGAACACGCCGGGAATCTCCGTCATCGTGCCGTGCTGCGTGACGATGTAACCGGCCAGATCGAGCGCGAGCTGTCCCTCGAAGATCTTGGTGTTGGGCTGGTGGCCGATCCCGATGAAGACGCCGTCGATCTCGTGCCTCGTGAGCGCGTTCGTCTTCACGTTGCGAAGCGTGACGCCCGAAACCTTGCCGTCGCTCTCGTGGATCTCGACCACGTCGGAATTCCAGATGAAGTCGATCTTGGGGTTGGCGCGCGCCCGCTCCTGCATGATCTTGGACGCGCGGAGCGTGTCGCGCCGATGGACGATGGTGACCTTGCTGGCGAACTTCGTGAGGAACGTGCCCTCTTCCATCGCCGTGTCGCCGCCTCCCACCACGAACAAGCGCTTCTGCTTGAAGAAGAAGCCGTCGCACGTGGCGCACGCGGAGACGCCGTGTCCCAGGAGCTTCGCCTCGGTCGGAATGCCCAGGAGCTTGGCGGACGCGCCGGTCGCGATGATGAGCGCGCGGGTGTGAAGGATCTCGCCCCCGGCGTGGATCTCGAACGGACGGGCGCGCAGGTTGACCTTCTCGGCGTGGGCTCCAATGAAATGAGTCCCGAACCGGGCCGCCTGAGCTCGCATTTCCTCCATGAGGGCGGGGCCCATGATGGCGTCACGGAAGCCGGGATAGTTCTCGACCTCGGTGGTGGTGGTGAGCTGACCGCCCACCTGAACTCCTTCCACCACAAGAGGATGCAGCTCCGCCCGGGCCGCATAGATCGCGGCCGTGAGTCCGGCGGCGCCGGAGCCTAGGATGATGAGGTCTCGAGTCTCGGGCATGGAACACGGGTCCTTTCCACGGGTTAGATGCCATGGGCCGTCGAGGAGGTCGAAACCGTGGCCCGCATCGCCGCATCCAACTGTGAGTTCATCGGATAGTAGGCAAACGGCGTCCCCGCTTCAAGGCCGCCTCGGTCCCCATCCGCAGGGAGGAGCACGTTCCATGAGGAAATTCGTATCGGCGTCCATTCTGGCCCTCACGCTGGCCGTCGCGACGGCCGCATCGGCCGCTCCGGCCACATGGACCATCGACCAGAACCATTCCCAGGTAGGCTTCTCCGTCCGGCATTTCTTCAGCAAGGTCCCCGGCACCTTCTCCAAGTTCTCCGGCTCCGTCGTCTACGACCCGCAGAAGCCCGAGAACTCGAGCGTGAAGGCGGACATCGATCCCTCGAGCATCGACACGAAGAACGAGAAGCGGGACAACCACCTTCGCTCCGAGGACTTCTTCGACGTCGCCAAGTTTCCGACCCTCACCTTCGTGAGCACCAAGGTGACGTCCGCCGGCAAGGACAAGCTCAAGGTGGACGGCAATCTCACGATGCACGGAGTGACCAAGCCGGTGACACTCGACGTCACGTTCCTGGGCGCGGGACCATCGCGCGAGGGCGAGCAGCGCTCGGGGTTCGAGGCGAAGACCACGATCAACCGGAAGGACTTCGGGATTCTCTGGAACAAGACCCTCGATCAGGGGGGCACGATGCTCGGCGACGACGTCGACATCCAGCTGAACGTGGAAGGCGTGATCCGTCCGGATCAGCCGGCCTCGCCGCCGAAGTCGTGATTCGCGGCGGCATCTAGCCGCTCGAACTTCTACGGACGCGCCTCGCGCGCGTCCCGCACCATCGTCCGCCGCATCCAGGCCGTTACGCGCTCGATCATCTCGAGGAGCTGCGGCGGGGTGCGGCGGATCTTGTCTCCCGCCTGAAACGAATGTCCCGCGCCTTCGATGATCGCGAGCTCCGTGGTCGAGGGCGGTCCCCACGAGGCGAGCGTGCGTCCCTCTTCGAGTGGAACCGATCGATCGCGATCTCCCTGCACGACGAGATAGGGAATCGTGAGCGAGGACGCCGCGCGCCGCAGGTCGTACCGCGCGGCGTTTCGCTGGATGTCATCGTAGATCTCGGGGCCGAGGGGAAGCTCGCCCCGCGTGCGGTAGTCGCGAACGATGTGCGGACGGTGGTCGCGCCAGGCCTCGAACGCGGCGTCCGGCCAGACTCCGATGCGGGACGGCGCCGCGAGCGTCACCACGGTGCGGACTTCGGGATGGGACGATGCATGGAGAAGCGACATCGCGCCGCCCCGGCTGTGCCCGATGAGGCCGAGGCTTTTCAAGTCACCGAGCTTCTGGGTGATCCAGCGTGCCACGCGATCGATGTCCTCGAGCTCCGCGGCGTAGGTGCTCTTGCGGAAGCGCTCGAGCTCGGTGAAGGCGCCGTCTGCGGAGGCGATGCCGGAGCCGGACATGTTGAATGCCACGGCGCTCACGCCCTGCGCGGCCATGGTGGACGCGAGGAGCGGGATGAAGCCCCAGTCCTTGTAGCCGCGGAAGCCGTGGCAGATGAGGACGGCGCGGGGGCCGGCGGCCGCGTAGAGGTCGCCGCGGAGCGGACCGCCGTCCGCTCCCTCGATCTCAAACGGCTCGGGCGACGAGATCACGAACGAGGTCGGGCAGGACCTGGATGTCTCCCTCGACGAAGGGAAGCTGGTGGAGGTCCGTGGGATCGACCCATCGGATCTCCGCGCACTCGATGGGGCGCGGCGTCCCGCCGCGCGCGCGGCAGAGGTGGAAGTACAGCGTCACCGTGCGATCGGGATAGACGTGCGTGAGCGCGCGCCAGAGCGGCCCCACCTCCACGTCGATCCCGATCTCCTCCCGCATCTCGCGCCGGAGGCACTCCTCGATCGTCTCGCGATCGTGGCGCTTGCCACCGGGGAACTCCCACCGCCCTCCCTGGTGATCTCCGTCCTGGCGCCGCGCGATCAGCACGCGCGCACCGTCCCAGATGATCCCGGCCGCCACTTCATGACGGCGCACGGTGCGAGGACGGTCGGGCTCCATCAATGGCTCTTCGGGACCGACGCCTTCTTCAGCTCCTTGTCGAAGAACTTGCTCGTCCGAGCCCATGCATCCTTCGCGTAGTCCGGCTTGTAGGTGCCGAAGGGATTCGTGGAATTGGCGAAGGCGTGTCCGGCGCCCGGATAGATCTTGAAGTCCACGCGCTTGCCCGCGCTCCGAAGGGCGCTTTCGAACGCCTTCACCTGCTCCGGGCTCGGGCCCTTGTCCTCGCCGCCGAAGTTGCCGAGCACGGCGGCCTGGATCTCCTGGATCTTCCCGATGTCGGTGATGGGCGCGCCGTAGTACATCACGCAGGCGCTGATGCCCGGATCGGCGGCGGCCAGGCGAATCGCGTACTTGCCACCCATGCACCATCCGACCGTACCGACGGCTTGAGCACGGACGTCCTTCCGCGAGCGCAGATAGTCGGCCCCGGCCCGCAGCGATGCGATGGCGTCCTCGTCGACGAGCCCGCTCATGTATTCGTGGGCCTGATCGTTGTTCTTCGCAACCTTGCCGCCGTAGAGATCCACCGCGAGCGCGACGTACCCCAGCGAGGCCAGCGCGTCGGTGCGTCCCTTGATCCAGTCGGTGATGCCCCACCACTCGTGAACCACGATCACGGCGGGATGCGTGCCGTCGCCCTTGGGAAGGGCGAGGTATCCGCTGTTCGTGCCGGTGCCCTTGGGGAAGGTGATCATCTCGCCCGCGCTGGCACCGGAGGCGATGAAGACGGCGAGTATCAAGATGAGCGAGAGCAGCGTGCGTTTCATGTCATGGCTCCTTCGTGGTCGAGGGATCATGGTCCAGGGAAAGAGCATACTCGATCTCGGAGCGCGCCTTGGAGTCGCACTCTCGGTCGCGGGCCCGGAGCAGAGTGTCGCGAGTGCTCTGGCCGCCGATGCGGCCGAGCGCCCAGGCCGCATGGCCTCGAACCGTGGGATCCGGATCCCCGTGGAGCGCGCTCGCGAGCGCGGGAATGGCGCGGGCGTCGCCGACGTTGCCCAGCGCGACGGCCGCGTTCCGGACGAAGCGATTCCGGCCCGCGCGGCGGAGGGCCGTGCCGGCGAAACGCTCGCGGAAGGCGCGATCGTCGAGAGCGAGGAGCGGGATCAGCTGCGGCGTCTGCTGGTCCGGCCGTTCCGCGAACTCGGGCAGCGCCGTCGGCGTGGCGAAGCGATTCCAGGGGCAGACCTCCTGACAGTCGTCGCAGCCGAAGATCCGCGAGCCGATCGCGGGGCGAAGCTCGATCGGGATCGGCCCCTCGTGCTCGATCGTGAGATAGCTGATGCACCGGCGCGCATCGAGCTGATACGGAGCGGTGATCGCGCCCGTGGGGCAGGCCGCGATGCAGCGCACGCACGTTCCGCAGTGGTTGGAGGCGGGGTGCGCCGCGGGGAGATCCAGGTCGGTGATGATCTCTCCGAGGAAGCACCAGGACCCCGCCCCCTGGCGGATGACGTTCGTGTTCTTGCCGATCCATCCGATCCCAGCGCGCTCGGCCCATGCGCGATCGAGCATCGGGCCCGTGTCCACGTAGAGCGCGAAGCGGACGCCGGGCTTGAGGCGGCGGATGACGCGGGCGAGGGCGAGGGTCCGCTTCTTGAGCCGCTTGTGGTAGTCACGGCCCCAGGCATAGCGCGCGATGCGGCCGGTGGCGGCGGGCGCGGCGTCGGGAGCGGGCGCAGCGTCCGCGGGGGGCGCGGTGGGCCAGTCGCCCCGATAGTACGAGGCCGCGACCGAGATCACGGTGCGCGCGGATGCGAGCACCGCGCGCGGATCCGCGCGGCGATCCGCGCCGCGCGCCATCCAGTCCATCGTGCCGTGTGCGCCCGAGTCGAGCCATGCGCGGAGCCGCTCGCCGTGCGGGTGCTCCTCCGCGCGCGCGAAGCCGACCGCGTCGAAGCCGAGGCGTCGCGCCTCTTCGCGAATGGCGTCGGCGAGGTCCGGAACCGGCGCCTCGGCTGTGGTAGCATCCATCGATGAGCGTTCTGGAGACACGTCCCGTCTTCCCGCTTCCGAACGTGGTGTTCTTCCCGAAAACCATCCTCGCGCTGCACGTCTTCGAGCCCCGCTACCGTCTGATGATGGAGGAATCCCTGCGCGGAGACCAGACCGTCTGCGTGGTCCTCTTGAAGCCGGGCTGGGAGGGGAATTACTACGGCTCGCCCGAGGTGCACGAGATCGGATGCGTGGGGCGGATCGCGGAGCACAAGCTGCTCCCGGACGGCCGCTACAACATCGCGCTCCATGGCGAGTACAAGGCCTCCGTCCAGTCCTTCGATCGAAACGAGCCCTACCGGATCGCTCGTGTGCAGCGGATCGAAGAGGACGAGAGCTGGATGCGCGGAGCAGGCTCGACCGAGCAGGCGAACGAGCTCCTCGAGCTGTTCCAGAAGGCCGGCACCGCGCGCGCGGCGGGTTTCGATCTCACCGGAGTGTTCGGGCCGCACCTGGGCTCGGACGCCATCCTCAACACCATCGCGATGTACCTGAACGTCGATCCGGCCGAGAAGCAGCGGCTCCTCGAGATGGAGAGCCTCGAGCTCCGCTATCGCGCCGTGCACGACTTCCTTCGCGACACCACGGCGGTGCAGGATTCGATCGACCGGCTCCGCCATCTCTTCCCCGGCGAGCCGCGACGGAACTGACATGGACGTCCCGCTTCTCTTGGAGCGGCTCCGCGCCGCCTATCCGGACGCCAAGTGCGCGCTGGATCATCGAGATCCATTCGAGCTCCTGATCGCCACGATCCTGTCCGCGCAGTGCACGGACGCGCGGGTGAACATGGTCACGCCGACCCTGTTCGCGCGATTCCCGGACGCGGAGGCGATGAGCCG
>DATJGP010000038.1:0-57693 GCA_035494915.1 Candidatus Eiseniibacteriota bacterium
ACCTCGAAGATGCCCATCGGTCCGTTCCAGAAGATGGTGCGCGCTTCCGCGAGCGCGTTCTCGATCGCGGCGATTGACGCGGGGCCGATGTCGATGCCGGCCTGATCCCTGGGAATACCGTCGACCGAAACGATGCGCCCCGGGTCTTCGCCCGTGGTGCCGGATGCAACGCGGCAGTCGCTCGGCAGGAGCAGCTTCTTCGAGGCCTCCGGATCGTGGAGAAGCGTCCGCGCCGTCTCGACACGATCCTCCTCGACGAGCGAGCGCCCGACCTCGATTCCCTTGGCCTTCAGGAACGTGAACATCATCCCGCCGCCGATCACGATCCGGTCCACGCGCGGAAGGAGGTTGGTGAGGACGTCGATCTTGCCGGAGATCTTGGCTCCGCCGAGGATCGCCACATACGGCCGCTCCGGGCTCTCGAGGAGTCGCGCGAGCGACTTGAGCTCCTGCTCCAGCAGGAAGCCGGCGGCGCAGTCCGTGAGGAATGCGGTGATCCCTTCGGTCGAGGCGTGGGCGCGATGCGCGGCCCCGAACGCGTCGTTCACGTAGGTGTCTCCGAGCGTCGCGAGCGCCTTCGCGTAGGCGGGATCGTTCTTCTCCTCCCCCGGATCGAAGCGAAGGTTCTCGAGGAGGAGCACGTCGCCATCCTGAAGCGCGCGCGACGCCGCCTCGGCGTCGGCTCCGATGGCCGGAGCGACGAATGCGACCTTCTTCCGCAAGTAGCGCTCGAGCGCATCCCGCACCGGCTTCAGGCTCTGCTTGGGATCGGGCTTTCCCTTCGGCCGGCCGAGATGCGAGGCGACCACGAGCCGCGCCCCCTTCTCGATGAGGTACCGAAGCGTCGGGAGCGACGCCACGATGCGCGAGTCGTCCGCCACCTTACCTTCCGCGTCGAGCGGCACGTTCATGTCGACGCGCACGAAGACCCGCCGTCCCTGGACGGCGATCTCGCTCAGCCGGCGGAAGGCCGGGGCGCTCACGCCTTGCCCAGGAGCAGGAGCGCGTCGACCATGCGGTTCGAGAAGCCCCACTCGTTGTCGTACCAGGAGAACACCTTCACCACGCGATCCCCCGAGACCATCGTCAACGGCGCGTCGAAGACCGAGGAGTGCGGATTTCCGATGATGTCGGACGAGACGATCGGGTCCTCGTTGTACTGGAGGACGCCCTTCATCGGGCCGGACGCGGCCTCCTTCATGGCCGCGTTCACCGACTCGATGGTCGCCGTCTTGGACACGTTCACCGTGAGATCGACCACGGACCCCGTCGCGACCGGCACGCGCACCGAGATGCCGTCGAGCCGTCCCTGGAGGGACGGGAGCACGAGGCCGATCGCCTTGGCGGCGCCCGTCGAGGTCGGGATCATGGAGAGCGCGGCCGCGCGGGCGCGGCGGAGATCCTTGTGCGGCGCGTCCTGGAGCCGCTGGTCGCTCGTGTACGCGTGGACGGTCGTCATGAACCCGCGCTCGATACCGAACGCCTTGTCGAGCACGGCGGCGACCGGCGCCAGGCAGTTGGTGGTGCACGACGCGATCGAGACGACGGTGTGCTTGGCGGGATCGTAATCCGAGTCGTTCACGCCCATGACGAAGGTCGCGTCCGCCCCCTTGGCCGGGGCGGAGACGAGCACGCGGCGCGCCCCCGCCGCGATGTGGCACGCGGCCTTGTCGCGGTCGGTGAACTTGCCGGTGCACTCGAGCACGACATCGATTCCCAGATCCTTCCAGGGAAGCGCCGCCGGGTTTGCCTCGGAGAGCGCCCGGATCGACTTCCCGCCGACCGTGATGGTCGAGCCCTCGGCCGAGAAGCGCTCGGGCCACTGCCCGTGCACCGAATCGTAGTGGAGGAGATGCGCGAGCGTCTTCGCGTCCGTGATGTCGTTCACGGCGACGAAGTCGATCCCGACCTGGCGCTTGAGCGCCGCCCGCAGCACCAGGCGGCCGATCCGTCCGAACCCGTTGATCGCTACCCGCACGAACCCTCCTAGCTGAAGAAGACCCGGGCCATGTCGTACAGCTCCGGCCCCACCTGCTTGATCGAACCGAGCGCTTCAGCGAGCGGCACGTCCACGATCGCCGTCCCGCGAATGGCCACCATGCGACCGAATCCGCCTCGCGCGACCAGGTCCACGGCGGAGACGCCGAAGCGCGAGCCGAGCACGCGGTCGAACGCGGTGGGCGACCCGCCCCTTTGGATGTGGCCGAGCACGCTGTAGCGCGTCTCGTACCCCGTGGTCTCTTCGATGCGCTCGGCGAGCGAGGCCCCCACGCCGCCCAGGCGGATGTGGCCGAATTCGTCGCGCTTGTCCCTCTGCTCGTGGAGCGGCTGCCCCGCGTCGTCCGCGAGCCGCGCCCCTTCGGCGACCACGATGATACTGAAATTCTTGCCCCGCTCGTGGCGGCGCTCGATGGCGTCCTTGATCTCCGCGAGGCGCACCGGGAACTCCGGGATGAGGATCATGTCCGCTCCACCCGCGATGCCCGATTCGAGCGCGATCCAGCCGGCGTGCCGTCCCATCACTTCGACCACCATGACCCGGTCGTGCGACTCGGCCGTCGTGTGGAGCCGGTCGATCGCCTCGGTCGCGATGGTCAGGGCGGTGTCGAAGCCGAAGGTGTAGTCGGTGCCGTTGACGTCGTTGTCGATCGTCTTCGGGACGCCCACGACGGGAAGCCCCGCCTTGGCGAGCTTGGCCGCGGCCCCGAGCGTGTCCTCGCCGCCGATCGCGATCAGGGCGCCGATCCCCCGCTTCTCCAGGGTCCGGCGGATGACCGCTTCACCGTCCGGCTCCTTGTATGGATTCGTCCGGGAAGTCCCGAGGATCGTGCCGCCCCGCGGCAGGATCCCCGAGACGGAGCCGAGGTCGAGGGGCTCGATCTCCTCGCGGAGCATTCCCCTCCAGCCGTGGCGAATGCCCTCGACGGTCCAGCCGTGGCCCGTGACGGCCCGACGGACGACGGCGCGGATGACGGCGTTCAGCCCAGGGCAATCACCCCCGCCGGTCAGCACCCCCACCTTCATCGAAGCGCCCCTCCGCTTGCAGCAACGTCCACATAGACAACGAATTAGAGCGGCGGATTGTAGTGGCTCTGCGGGTCCTGCGTCAAGAGCCGCGTGAGGAATCCTGACGCACGGCGAGACGTGGGATGGACTTCGGTCGAGGCGAGTACAGACGAAGGCTCAGTGAATGCTGGTGGTCGAGGAATAGTCGAGGATGTAGTCGCCGTAGCCCTGATTGTCGACGAAGACGAACTTGAGCCCGGAGGAGATCTCGTTCATCCCGAACCGGGGCACGAGCTCCTTCCCTTTCATGTCGTACGTCCAGATCTCGTACGCGCGGTCGTCCGCGGTCCCATCCGTGGTGTCGGTGATCTGCTTCTGGGACTGGAGCGGGATCTTGTCGAGGTTGTAGCCGAGCGTCTTGGAGCCGACGGGCACCCGCTCGTCCTTCACGTCATCGGGCTCGCCGTACCGGATGTACACGCGGCCGCGATCGCTGAACATGCCCCGGCCGAAGATGGAGTAGTGGTTGTTGGCGTAGTTCACCCGTCTCAGGAACTCGTCCCGGAGCTCGTTGTCCGCCGTGTCCGGAGTCGGGTCCGAGTCGCGCCAGAGACGTTCCACCCAGCGCTCTTTGTCCCCCATCGAGAGCGAGCGGAAGACCAGAACCGAGTCCGAGGGCATGAGCGTGCTCGCCGTCACCTCGTAGAGATCCGCCGCGTCCGGGCGCCACGAGTCGAGCGCCCAGAGGACGTCGAAGTCGCCCCTCGACTCGGCGGTGCTGCCGCGCTCGTCCTTCACGCGAAGCGTGATCCAGTAGTGTCCCCCGGGGAACTCGGACGTGTCGATGCTCATGGCGTGCGGCCAGCCGGTGCCTTCGCTGATGCGGAGCGAATCGACGCTCGTGAACATGGTGTCGCCCGAGGCGCTGAAGATCCAGGTCTCGACCAGTCGCAGCGCACCGCCCGTCGGGGGCGGATCGTCGTAGAGCTCGTAGTAGACCGAGACCGCCTCCTGGAAGTGCCCGAAGTATCCGCTCGGCTGCGGCATCACGTCATAGGGCCCACGCGCGAAGGGCGACCCCTCGGAGCGCGGTTCCACGTCCCATGCGAACAGGAGTCCGCTCAGGGCCGGGTTCTTGAAGAGCCACGGCCCCATGTCGACCGTTCCCGTGACCTCGCCCTGGCGCTTCTGTCCCTTCATCTTGTAGACAAATCCCATCCGGTCCATGTTCATGTCCTCGACTAGGACCCGGAAGGTATAGACGCCGGGAGGGACCGCCAGCCCGAGCGTGTAGATCTCGCCGAGCAGCGAATCCCGGGCCGCGTAGACGTCGGTGCTCTGGAGGATCGCTTCGCGCTGGAGGTACCCGGCCCGCTTCCCCGACTTGTTCCACATCTCGACCGTGATTCGAAGCTTGGCGGAATACCGGTCGTTCTCGGGAATGAAGCGGATCTGGCGGTAGGGGACGCGGATCGAGAAGTCGGCGCGGGCTTCCTTCTCGCCGTGGCGGAAGGGAGTGACCGAGGCGTGGAAGCGGATCTCGCCGGTGGAGGTGGCGCGGTCCCCGGACCGCTGGTCCGAATCCGCCCGTGCGGCGAGCGGGACGAAGAGCGCCGCCGCGAGGAGGGCGCTTAGAAGACCGAGCCGCGGATGGCCCGCCGGTCGGGCTTCCGGCCTCCTCACGGGCGCCCTGTCCTAGAAGCTCACGTTCAGCGAAACATGGTGCGCATCGGACAGGAACTTCATGTCCTGATACGCGTAGTCGAGTCTCGCGACGGAGGACTTGATGACGGTCAGCGGGAACTTCACGCCGATGCCGGCTGTGAGTCCCTCGGTGTCGTAGTTGAGCTTGTATCCGCCTCGGAGGAACAGGTAGTCATGGAAGCCATACTCGGCGCCGAGGTTCAGCTTCTCCGAGTTGTCGGGAGGATGCGTGAACTCCGCGCTCGTCAGGAGCCGGCTGTCGCCGTTCTGCATGAGCGCCGCCGACCCGCCGACGCGGAAGAACACCGGCATCTTCACCTTCTCGTCGATGAAGGTCATGTCGCTTCCGATGTTCTGGATGGCCATGCCGATCTTGGCTCCCAGCACGCCTACGTCGTAAAGCGTGCCGAAGTCGAACGTGACCGACTTGCCCTTCACGTCGTCCAGACCCGTCTGAACGTAGTTGATGTTGAACCCGGCCGAGAACTTGTCGGTGAGTGAGCGCGCGTAGGAGAGCCCATACGTCCACTCACCCGCGTCGAACGTCTCGCCGTTCCCGTCCGGCAGGTAGGTCGTCCGGACGATGTCCCGGCTCATCGTGAGGGCGCGCACGTTCACGCCCAGCATGCCCGGGATCCACTTGATGTTGAACACGTAGCCCGCCTGGTCGAACGACACGTCCGCGGGCCACGCGGTGTGATTGAGCGTGATGGACTGCCCCGAGAGGCGCGAAATGCCAGCGGGGTTCCAGTACACCGCCGACGCATCGTCGGCGATGGCTACGTAGGAATCCCCCATCGCGTTCGCGCGGGCGCCCACACCCATCTTGAGCGATTGCCCGCCCAGGGTTCCCACTTTTTCGAAGATCTGCGCTCCTTCCGCCGTCAGGGGCAGCACGAGCAGACAGAGTGCGATCACGATCGCGATTCTCACGCCATTCCTCCTCGGTTCCCGGTGGGTCGCTCCGGCCGGTCTCATCGAATCACCACGAATTTGCCGACTTGCCGCCCCAGATCGGTGTCGACCGAATAGAGATAGATGCCGCTGACGATCTTCTGCCCGTTGCGCGAGATCAGGTTCCAGGGAACGGATCCCTGCCCCGTCGTGAGCGGGTCCTTGCCGAACTGGAGGTCGGCCGGGACGTTGCCGTCGAAGGGCAGATCCTTCACCAGATCGCCTGCGAGCGTGTAGACGTGAATGGTGCCCTTGGTCTTGGGCAGGTTCACGAACACCACCTTGGTGCCCGATGGGTCCTCCTCACGAGGCACGAGGTCCCACTGCGCTCCCGCCTTGTAGGGATTGGGGACGACGTAGACTTCCTTCATCGTCGGCTGAGCGTCCCCGCGCGGATACACGACCTGTGCGTTGGTGGCGCCGGGATTGCCGCTCAGGATCACGTCGTTCGCCGGAACGTCGCCCGGCACAACGGACACGGGGACGATGGAGTAGAAGTACGGGAACCCGTTCAGCACGTTGTGATCGACGTAGCTGTACCGCCCGACCGAGTAGAGGGTATCGACCTCCGTATGGGCGTGGCTCGGATCGTTGTCCACCTTCCGGGCCACCGGATCCCATCGCACCTCGACCGTGTCGATGCCGACGATGGCCGCCGCGGGATCGATCAGCTCGCCGAGCGGATGGGCCGACACACCCTTCGGATCCACGCGCCATTCGCCCAAGAGCGTCCAGAGCTCCCGGGCCGGCGCGTTGGTCCCGAGCGGGCGATCCCATCCCGACGCTTTGTAAATTCGATAGCCGATGAATTCCTTCAGGTTGCCTCGCTGGGCGTCTCGAATACCTTCGGCGAAATTGCTCCACTTGAGGGTGACCTGGTTGTCTCCCGGGAAGAACCACGCCGAGACACGGACCGAGTCCGAATGGGTTGAGTAGAGCGGCAGGAAGTCCTTCACCTCACCCTTGCCGTCGGTTCCCGAGTAGAACGGCGCGGGCAGCGGCGCCGCGGCCACCCAGTTCACCAGGTGCTCGCGCCCAGCCAGGCCGGTGTTCACGTCGCAATCGAAGTCGACGTAGGTGCACGCCGTCGACGAGATCGTCAGGTCGAGCGTGTCGGACGACGCGCAGTGCGTCTGGAGCGGAGAGATGGCGTCCGTGCAGACGTACTTGCCACCCTGCTGGTCCGCGCAAGGAGTGCCGGGATCCCAGGGTGGAATGTCCGCATACCGGCCGTCGTGATCCGGCGCGTCCGGATCCGTGCGGAACCGGCGCTTGCAGACGGACGAGTCGGGGATTTCGTAGGTGAAGGCGCGGCCGCCGGAGGTATTCCGGATGCAGGTTTCCTTGCCGCACGTTCCCGTCGTCAGACTATTGTCGAGGTCCGCGTAGAGGCCGTCGAAGACCTGCTGCGCCGAGACCGCATTCGCCACGAGGGAGCTCGGGGTGCTCTGCCCTCCCCCCGTGTCGCGGCCCAGTCCCAAGCCCGCAACCCATGCGACCGAGATCGTGAGCGTGGAGTCCGGGAGGATCTGGCGGAATGGCCCCGTCGCACAGAGGAACCGGTAGTCCAAAGGCCGCTGCGACGACTGCGTCACCGCGAAATTGGGGTTGAAGCTGTTGTTGGGATTGAGCCTCGGATCCGACATGAGCTGGTAGCGCTGGGCGTCGTTTTCGGGATCGCCGCCTGCAGCGAACGAAGCCGAACCCGAGAAGAACTTGAACGACGTGATCCCGACCCGCGGCGGCGCGTTGACGCCGGCGGGATCGACGGTGTGATTGAGGAACATGCAGCCGAAGTAGCCGTCTCCGGGAACGTCCCCCCCCTTGTTGTCCTGCGGGCGGTTGGGGTTGTCCGGATTGTCCCACGCGTACGCCATCTGGATGCGGCGCTTGACCGGCTCGCCCGTCGAGCCGATGTAGGTGACCGTCGAGTCGAAGAGGGCCGCCTCGTCATCCTGAAAGTAGCCGTCGACCGCGCGGTTCCCGATGTCCGGATCCGCGAAGATGGCGACGTAGACGTTACGAAGCGCCCGGCCGCTCAGGTTGATGATCTGATAGTCCATGCCGACGAAGTCGCTCTGTCCCGGCGTGGACCATGCGTAGCTGGTCTGCCGCACCTTGATCCCCAGCGGAACGTGCTCCGGATTGATCTGGCGAATGGCCGGCAGGTCGTCCCGGTACTCGCACGCGAACATCTGCTGACCGATGGCCGCATAATCTTCGTCGCAGAGCCCATCGCCGTCGTCGTCCAGACCGTTCAGGAAGTCCTCGTCGATGCGGCCGTCGCCGTCGTCGTCCGGGTTCAAGCTGCTCGAGATGATGCGGTTTCCGCCCGGGATGCCCTCATAGGCCTCGCGGACGTCGGCGACCTGATCGATCGGCAGGTTGACGCAAACGTTGTCCGGGTTGGTCTCCGGAGAGAACTCGACCTGGTACGCCGCCGTGGTCACGTGCGGAATTCCGCTCGCGTCCACCGCTCCGACCCACAGGCCCGCGGCATAGAGATGGTCGACGCCCGATCCGGGCGGGTATTCGGCCGAGGGCACGGTGGTCCGCGAAGGGTTGGCCGCGTTTCCGGTCTGCCCGATGTTGGTGACCTGCAGGTGCAGGCGACCGACGTTGTGCACGAACTTCCCGTCCAGCCGGAACGTCCGGTTGGCCGGAAGCTTCACCGTTTCCGTGGATCCGGCCGGTGGCTCGTAATAGGCGGAGGCGCTCCCACAGAGGAGAGCCATCGCAGCGAGGGATATGGCCGCGAGTCCCCCGCCGAGGGCCCGCCTCATCCCCACCATCGAACGACCTGCCTGGCGCATGGTGTCTGGCTGTCTCGTCATGGTTAGAATTGGACCCCCAGTCCCAACCGGATCACGCGTCCCTGCTGGAACACGCGCGGATCGCTGACCGGGAACCAGTCCTCACGACCGTCCCCGTCCAGATCCTGGGTCAGGAAGGCTCCACCGGCCCTGCCCGTCTCTGTGTAGTAGACCGTGTACGAATTCGAGTTCACCCCGTTGTTCGGCCACAGGCTGGGCTGCAGCTCCGTGATGTTCTCCGCGTCGAGCAGGTTCGTGCCCTGGAGGTAGAACGTGACGCTCTGCCCCCAGACGCGGAAGAACCGCTCCGCCTGGACCGAAAGGGTGGACGTCGAGGGGAGGCGCTCCGAGTTGACGAGCGCAGGGTCCTGCCGCCGCTGCTCGCGCTGCTCCGGCGTGTAGGGGAAGCCGGTGCCGAACTGATAGATGAACGAGGCCGCCCAGTCCTTCTCATTTCCGAGCCGGAGGGTGGCGGACAGGCTGTGCCGCTGGTCCCACTCGAGCGGCTGCTCCGAGGTCGGCTTGTACTGATCGCTCAAATTCCCCGAGCTGGCGAGCGCGCGATTGGGATCGGACGCGGTCCCGGTCGCGTTGCCGTAGGTGTAGTTGAGCTCGCCCGAGAAGCCGTGGCTGTGCCGCTTGATGAGCGTCATCTCGATGCCGCGCGAGGAGGCATAGTCGCCGTTCACGCGGGTCGGGACCGTGATCGCGAAGCCCGGCACTTCCTGATCGACCGTCGTGAGAAGGCCGAAGATGTCTTTGAAGTAGACGCCGAACTGACCATAGATCTCCTTGCTGAACAGGTGCTGGACGCCGAGCTGGTAGGAGATCGTGGTCTGCGGTTCCAGGTTCGGATTGCCGCGCGCTTCCGCGGAGATGTTCCGACCCTGGTAGAGGTAGAGGCGATCCGGCACCTGGAAGAGCCGGCCGTAGTGGAAGCTCATGACGTCGCGGTCGGAGATGGGATACGCGATGCCGACGCGCGGGCTCACCTGCGTCTTCACCTTGTCCGCGACCTCGGCCGAAGAGATCTGGTTCCCCACCGAGAAGCTGTCGTACCGGACGCCGGCGTTGAGCACCATACCCTCGTACTCCCAGCGATCCTGTACGAAGAACGAGCCCTCTGGGTTGTAGTTCTGGAACTCGTCCCGCGTCGCCCCGTAGTCGCCGTTCGAGTCGAGCACGTTCGGGAACTGGGTCAGGAGGAACGAGAGGTCGTTGTAGTTGATGTCGCCGCCGACCATGAAGTTGTGGGCCTTGATCTTCTTCGAGAAGTCGCCGTTCAGAGTGTACGTGACGGTATTGCGGCGCTCGTAGAAGGGGTAGTCCCCGTTGGTCACGTAGTACTGGCCGTCGAGGCGGTTGAGCGGGTCGTAGTACTGGTTCGGCCGCTGCTGATATTCCCAGAGCTGGCGGTCGAGCACGTCCTCGGTGGACTTCCACTGCTGCCTCGAGGCGCGGAGGTTGTAGATGGAGCCGATCCCCAGCGTCTGCTTCCAGGTCAACGCCACCTGCTGGTACGTCGCGTCCGTCACCGGCAGATGGTCGGCCGTGTTCATCGGGACGTAGGTCGAATCGACGGGGTAGTACGACCAGGTGCCGTAGCGCCGCGTGATCGTGCCGTCCGTGGGCGCCGTGGAGTCCTGGATCACCTGGACGAAGCCTTCCCGATTCCAGCGATTGTGGTAGCGGCCGTCCAGCGTGTGGTTGTCGATGAACTCGAAGTTCATCTTGGCGTTTGGCGTGACCTTGTAGGTCAGCTTGCTCGAGAGGTTGCTGGCATTCGCCTGGCGAAGGCCGGTCCGGATGAAGTCGAGGAAGCGGTGCTCGTCGTGCTGCGACGTGTTCGCCAGGTACGTGTCGGACCAGGTCCCCTCGTAGGAGATGTAGTAGTTGGTCTTGTTGAAGAGGAAGGGTCCGCCGAAGCCGACCGAGATGCGCTCGAAGTTGTTGAATTCCTTGTCGTGCTCGCCGTAGCGGTCGCTGAAGTAGCGCGCCTCGCCCGCGAACTTGTCTCCGCCCTCGCGCGTGGTCAGGCTGATGACGCCGGAGAGCGCGTTTCCGTACTGGGCGTCGAGACCTCCGAGCACCTGCTCGCTCGAGGACACCGCGAGGAGCCCGAGATCCACGCCCTCGGCGCGGAGCGGATTCCGACTCGCGATGCCATTCACCACGGTCAGCACCTCGTCCGCGCGCCCGCCCCGGAAGTGGAGCTCACCTCCCTGGTTGATGACGCCCGCCTTCAATCCGATCGCGTCCTTGTAGCTGTCGACCGGGAGAGAGCGGAGGTCTTCGCTCGTGACGATCTGCTTGGTGGAGCTGTCCTTCTTGCGGATGGCGATCTTCTGATCGCCGCGAATGTCGACCGTCTTGATCTTGACGGCCTCGTCGGCCATCTTGAAATCGACGCTCGTGGTCCGGTTGGCGTCGACCTTGACTCCCATCTTTTCCTGCGGCGTGTAGCCGACCATCTTGACGCGAATCGTGTAGGTGCCCACCGGCACCTTGATGATGGTCGCGATCCCCTGGGCGTTCGTCTGCCCGCCCGTTTGCGCACCCAGAATGAACACGGGGGCGTACGGCATGGGAGCGCCGCTCTCGTCCACGACCTTGGCCACGATCGTCCCCGTATCAGCGAAGGCGGGGACCGCGAACGCTACGAGGACGAGTGCGAGGAACGAGGAGATCGAGGTCGGCCGCACCGCTCGGGCGGCCTTGTGACGCCGCGTCTTGCAGCTCCTCATGAAGTCGTCCACTCCTTTCGAAGACAAGATTCGAAGGATCGAAAAAGCGTAACGTTTATGCGGTTTTTCGCGCCCCGAGTCAAGGCAATTCATTGCCAAACACCTGCTTGGAGCCGTCGAACGATGTTACGGACGATGCGATGGAAGAGCAAGTCGCACACACCATGGGCCATAGCCGGACAGGTCGGTCGGGGGGTGCTCGACATCAGGGGGGGGAACTTCAGAGGACGCACCGAAGTACGTTCTCTTGAGAGGGAGTATATCCGGAAAGTTTCGGCCGACAAGGGATTTTTTCAAAATTCCGTCACGCTGGACATGTGAAAGCCCCGTATCCGCAGGGCCGGACAGACCACCCCTCCCGCCCTCACGGACGCGGACAGGCCCTCCACCCGCTGGAGCATCTCCACCACGCTCTGATTGAAGCGGAAGTTGCGGACCGCGTGTGTGATGCGCCCCTTCTCGATCGCGAACAAGCCGTCCCGGGTCATGCCGGTGAGGGTCGCCGTCTTCGGATCGACGACGTTCGTGTACCACACCCGGGTGACCCACAGCCCTCGCTCGATCCCCTCGAGAAGGCCCTCCGCGGGGCCGGTCCCTCCCTCCAGGACCAGATGGCGCGCGAGCGGGCCGATCGTGTTGGGAATCGGGAGGCTATGCCCCGTTGATTCCTTCCCTTCCTTCGCAGCCGTGGGGCGGTCGTAGACCGGCCCCCGCGCGATCCCGCGCTCGATCATCGTGGTGGCCCGGCTGGGGATCCCCTCGGCGTCGAAGGGAGAGCCGCGATGGAGCCGATGGAAGGGGTCGTCGCGGAGCGTGATGTTCTCCCCCATGACCCGCTCCCCGATCCGGCCCGAGAGGAAGCTGCGCCCCTCCTGCACGGCCAGAGCGCCGAGACCGATCCAGGACAGATCGGTGAGGAGGTCGGCGACGGCTGCCGGCTCGAGCACCACGGTGTAGGCGCCCGGGTCCCACGGCTTCGCATCGCGGGAGCGAATCGCCTTGTCGACCGCGCGGTCGGCCAAGGCGGCGCCGTCCACATCGGAGGCGCGCCAGCTCTCGCGCTCCGCCCAGCCCGACGCGGCTCCATCCAGCGCGGAGATGCGGAACGTCGCGTGAGTGCCGCGATGGTAGGCGAAGAGCCCGTTCGTGTTCGCGATGGCCATCGCGTCGAGCATGCCGTAGTCGCCGATCGTGCCGCGTCCGGTCTCGTAGATGCCGGCCGCGGTCACACCCGCCTCCACGCAACGCTCGACCGCGCGCCTGACCTCTCGCACGCGTCCGTCTGGGTCGAGATCCCCCGTCGCCGCATCGTCGGCGTCGACGCGCTGGTGCGTCTGCGGTCCAGGAAGCGGCAGGAGATCGGGGATCTCGGGCTGGATGCGGGCCGCGGACGCGGCCGCATCGAGGAGGCGCTCGATGCCGCCGCGGGACAGATCGTTTCCATTCGCACGGCCCGTCCGCTTTCCGTCCACCACGCGAATCGAGAGCTCGACCCGGTTCTCGGAGACGTTTTGCGTGATCTCGTTGTTCGCGAACCGCGTGAGCCGGCTCACCCCGCCGCCGATGACGGCCTCCACCTCGCGCTGCCCCGCCGCGGCAAGGACCTGATCGAGAATGGCGCGCGCTTCGGACTCAGTCATCGTATCCGACCCCGACGTTCACCTTGCGGAACCGGGCGGGCGCCGAGCCGTGCGTCATCTCCGCCACCTGGCCGGGCTGCCCCTTGCCGCAGTTGGTCACACCCCACGGCTTCCACGCTTCGGGACCGCAGACGAAGTCGCAGGAATTCCAGAAGCGCGGCGTGATGCCCTGGTAGGTTGGATTGCGGAGCATGCGCACGCGCCGCCCCTTCTTGATCTCCCACGCGATCTCGGTCTTGAACTGGAAGTTGTATCGGAGCTGATCGATGCTCCAGCTGCGATTGGTCTCGAGGTAGAGACCATCGTCGGTGTCGGCGAGGAGATCTTCGAGCGAGCCCGTTCCGGGCATGAGGTTCAGGTTCACCATGCGGATCATGGGAACGTGATGCCAGCCGTCGGCGCGGACGCAGCCCCGGCTCCGCGATTCTCCGATCGTGTGCGCCAGCTCGCGCGAGGTGAGGTACCCCACGAAGAGCCCCTTCTCGACGATGGGCCAGCGCTGCGCTTCCACGCCCTCGTCGTCGTAGCCGAACGTGGCCAGACCGCCGGGGAGCGTGCCGTCGGCCATCAACGTCACGTGCTCCGATCCGAAGCGGAGCGCGCGAAGCTTGTCCGTCGTCAGGAAGCTCGTGCCCGCGTAATTCGCTTCCATGCCGAGCACGCGATCGAGCTCCGTGGGGTGTCCCACGGATTCATGGATCTGGAGCGCGAGCTGCGATCCTTCGAGGATGATGTCGCGCTCGCCTTGCGGGCAGGGATCGGCCGTCAGGAGCGCGACCGCCTCTTCACCGATCCGCGGCGCGTTCTCGACCCAGGGGATCGACTCGATGAACTCGTAGCCTCGCGTCTGATGAAAGCCCTCGGCCTGGGGAAAGCTCCGGCGCTGGACCTCGGTGGCGGAAACCGCGGTGGCGCTGTAGCCGCCTCCCGACCGGACGATCGTCTGGTCGATGTCGCTCCCCTCGGTGCTCACGTAGAGCTGGCGCTTCTTCACGAAGGTGAGGAAGCCCTCGGCGATGGCGACGCCCGACACGCCCCGAAGCGCCTCGTCGACGCGAAAGAGGAGATCGAGCTTCCGCTCGAGTGGCACGTCGAAGGGGTCGATCGCGCATGGGGAGGTCCAGACGGCGCGATGGGGCGGCTCCGGCGCGAGGCGGACGGGGCTCCGGAGGAGGCCCGAGCTCGCGCGCGCGATGCCGACCGCCTCCGCGGCGCACGCGTCGACCGCGTCCTTCGTCAGGAATCCCGTCGCGGCGTAGCCCCAGCCGCCCCTCACGAGGACGCGCACGCCCAGGCCGACCGAGTCGGAGCGGTCCACGGAGCCGACCTGCCCGTTCTTGACCTGGAGGTCTTCGCGCTCGGTCTCGAGGAGACGCACGTCGGCGTAGTCGGCACCGCGCTGACGCGCCGTGTCGAGCGCCTGCTCTACGAGGGAGCGCACGCCGGACGCGAAGCTAGAAGGCGCGCTGGATGAAGAGGTAGCCCTGATCTCCGAACCCGATCTCATCGGCCGGATCGTCGGGCGCCGAGTTGTAGTGGTAATGCTGGTACGAGGCGTCGATGCGCCACTGGAGGGCGTTCCAGAAGTAGCCGAGGCCGAGCGTGAGGGCCGTTCCCTTGACCGGCGCGCTCGCGTCCGTGCGATTCGGATCGAGGCGGATCAGCTGCACCCCCGCGCGAAGCGGAAGCGCGGGCTTGAGGCGGTACTCGCCGCCGATGTTGAAGGTCGAGTTCATCCGGTCGATATCCGGGATCTGATACGTGAAGTCCTGGCGGAACTCGCGCGCGAGCTGCATCTCCGCCCCGAGCACGCCCTGCTTGTTCGGGAGGTCCACCGAGAGCCCGCCGGCGAAGTTGTAGCCTTCCCGCTTCACGTCGAGCTCGTTCACGGTGGGAATGACGACTTCGTTCGCGCGGATCCACTCGAACTGGCGGTAATAGGCCCAGCGGACGCCCAGATGAACGGGGCGGCCGGGTAGCCCCACGAGCCAGCGCGTACTCACCTCGTTGTGCCGTAGCCCGCTGAGGAACGCGGACCAGTGCTTCTTGAACACGTTGTCCGGATCGGCGACGCCCGGGAGCGGGTTCATGAAGAACTGCGGCGCCCAGTTGATGCGTGCCACCTCTTCCCCGTCGAAGGAGCGGTGCCGTCCGTCCACGATCCCCTCGAGCCAGGACATGTTCTTGTAATGAATGGCGGCGCCGTACGCGACTTCGGGGCGGTCCCAGTCGAACTCGTCTTCGTTGAGAGGGGACTCGCCGACGCCGGTCACGTTCGCTTTCGCGTATTGCCCCCATCCCGAGAGCGTCATCTCCGAATTGAGGACATGAGGCCGATACATGGCCCCGCCCTGGATCTCCGTCCGCTCGCTCGTGACGTTGAGATCGTACGGAATGAGGAGGCGTCGGTTCTCGCTCTCGGTCCGAAACCCGATTCGTGCGCCCAGCGTGAGCCCTTCCAGGAATTCGCGCGCGTAGATCGCGGAGATCGTGGGCGATTGGATTCCGGCGCCGAACGTCCGATCGGTCGTGACCGGCGACAGCTCCGGCGCGACGGGAAGATCGAAATCGCGGATGAAGCGGGCGTCGTCGGGCGAGGGCATCTGGTCGTGACGGCTCGCGTCCACGTTGGCGTAATCGAAGGACGCGGCCATGGCCCACTTCCCTCCGGGCCGGAACTCGCCGCGAACACCGGCCCCGTGCAGAATGGCGCTGTTCGCGAAATTGTAGTCGGTCGCATCGTGCCCCTGATACGTGATGGGCACCTCGACGTACGAGCTGTCGCGCGACTCGCGAAGCCCGGCCGGATTGTTGGAATACCCGTACGGGTCGAGACGGCTTTGATCGTCCGGGATGGCGACTTCGATGCCGCCCATTGCCTTGAGCCGGGCGGAGCCATTCCCCGTGAACGGCTCGACCGGTGTTCCGTTCAGCCAGGCGTCGAGGACCTGTGCCTGGACCATGCCCGCGGTCGCGGGAAGGACGAGGATCGCGGACGCGACGAGAAGCGTTCGCGCAGAGCGCGTCAAAGAGGACATGGCGTACTCCGGGATCGATACGATGCGGGGAGTGGTCATCGGGCGCTCAGGGCCGCAAGTAGATCGGGATCAAGTCCGAGACGCTACGGGCCTTGGTCGTCCCGTCCACGATGGTGAACCGCACGGCGTAATGCCCACCCGGCACGAGCTGGACATCGTCTGGCCTGGGACCGCCATGGACCTCAACGCCATTGATGGTGGTGTCCGGCAACGTGGCGATGAGATTGCGGCGGATTTCGAGCCCCCACTTGCCCATGTTCCAGCCGCCTTTCGCCACGACGTCCGCCTGGCTGCCCGTTGGAAGGATGGTGCGGAACGACGGCTGGTAGTCGCCGGGATTCCATGTCTTGTCGGGTTCGGTCGGGTTATCCACTCGGATCGGATTGAAGATCTCACAGGGCCCGAAATCCTTGGACACCGAGTTCCAGATCACGAAGGGTATGGGCTTGCCACGGTTGAACCGGACCTCGCGAGGGTTCTTGCTCGCGAGCTTGAGCGGGACGTAGTTGGTCGAATCGTGGTTGGCAAGCATGTACGCCCAGCTTCCACTGTCGCGGACGGGGCCCGAGCCGTTGTCGAATAAGTCTTCCATGAAGGCACCACCCGGGTGCTCCAGCGAGCCGGAGCTGTCCCCCGCGGCCGCACCGAACTCCGTTCCGTTCACAGGATTCGCCGGGTCGGTCGTCTCAGCGCCCCACCGCCAGAGATCCTTGGGATAGCCCCCACTCTGCGTCGAGTAGAGCTCGATCAGGACTTCGTCCTCCTGGATGTTCCGGTTGATCGTCCACTTCGCGGGGTTCACGAGATCCGTGTTGCCCGTGGTGCAGTCGATCAACGTGTCTCCGTTGTCGGCCACGACATCCGCGGACGTGACGAGCGGCATGTGCAGAAGATTCTGCGTCGGATCGGGCCACTGGAGCAGGAAGAGGATGCCATCGGGGGCGTTGAACCGGTCCACGGTCCAGAGACTGCGTACCGAGAGATAATAGGTGCCCCCGCGCTCCCCTCCCTCGTTGTGCATCCGGATGACGGACGCATCGCCGGTGATGGCCCACTCGATATCCGTCACCCGGCCGTCGATCAGGAGCTCACGCGTTTCCTGCTGCGGCGAGTTGAGGAACTGCTCGTTCCCCCGCACCGCCGTGATGTCGCTAACGGGGTTGGGTTCGGTGGGTTGAGTTTCGCCGCAGGAGAGGCTCGTGGCGGCGAGCACGGCACAAAGAATCCCTGTACGTAGCATCTTCCCAGAAGGCATCTATCGTCCTCGGATCATTCGGACTGTAGGGGGGGAATCGGGTGGTAGGTTACGAATCCGGCCTTTGGACTGTCAAGCGAAAAGCCCCGGATCGAGATCGGGGAAAATCGAGTACCTGGCTTCCATTGCAGCGACTTCCGGCTCCTCGAGAGACCCCTGGGCGAGCGCGCGGTCGAGGCGGCCGAAGCGCTCCAGGTGCTCCTCGGTGCGTCGATGCGCATACGGGACCAGGGTCCCCGTCTTCATGATGAACGCCCAGTCGCTCGCCTGGGCCAGAAGGAGCTCGCGCCCGGCCTGACGGAGCGCCCGGCGGCGGAGATCGTTGCCGCCGTCCCCTTCCCTCGCGAGCGCGGCCATTCGCTCCGACGCGCGGAGCAGGTGGCGGTAGATCCAGTCGTTGGAAGGGTCCAGCCAGACGCTCGAGTAGCCTCCCGCTCCCCAGCTCGACGGAAAGAGCCTTCCTTCCGCGGCGCGCGGGATTCGAGCCACCGCCTCGGTCGCCGACACCGCTTCGAGATCGTTCCCTTCCGCCACTCGATCCAGAACCAGGTCGAGCCACTCGGGTCCCTCGTACCACCAGTGGCCGAACAGCTCGGCGTCGTACGGGGCCAGGATGAGGCTGGTCTGTCCGATGGCGCGCGCCGCCCGCCGCGCCGCGTCCTCGCGCGCGCGGACGAAGTGGGCCGCGTGCTCCACCGCGCGCGCGCGCGCGCGATCGGGATCGTAGAGCTCGCGATGCTCGAAACGTCGGTCGGTGATGCGGTGATACTTGAGCCCGAGATGCGTGCGCGTGCCGCCCGACGGAAGATCGGAGCGGACCTCATCGAGCGGCAGATCGAATCCCTGGTCGCGGTAGTACTCGCGGTACTCGGGATCGCCCGGATATCCCTCGGTGGCGCTCCACACCTGGCGCGACGCATCCAGGTCGCGGCCCAGCGCGAACACGCCCGCCTCCGTTCGAAACGGGGCATGGGTGCCGGGGAGCGGACGCGGGCACGCGTTCGCGATTCCGTGCGCGTCGACCACGAACCAGCCGACGCCGAACTCCGCGAGGATCGACTCGACCCCCGGCGTGTAGCCGCATTCCGGGAGCCACATCCCCTCCGGGGGATGGCCGAGCCGGCGCTCGAACGCGCGTGCCGCGGTGCCGATTTGCGCGCGCCACGAGGGCGCCCCAAGATCCATCAGAGGAAGGAAGCCGTGCGTCGCGCCGCAGGTGACGAGACTCACGACCCCCGCTTTCTCGAGCGATGCGAACGCACCGACGATATCGCGCCGGTACGCCTCCTCATAGCGCCGCCGTCCTTCGCGGAAGCGCTCCAGGTAATAGCGCGAGAGCCGCTCCAGCGCGGGCTCGCTCGCGTGGCGGCGGACGTCGCGCGCCGCCAGGTCCTCGAGGCGCTCGAACCGGTGCGCGAGACGCGTCCGGATCAGATCGTCGTCCAGCATCGCGATCAAAGTCGGCGAGAGCGACAGTGTGATCCGTCCGCGCGCGCCGCGATCGGCACGCCCCTCGAGCACCCCGAGGAGCGGCAGATAGCACTCGACCAGCGCCTCGACGAGCCAGCGCTCCTCGAGCGGATCCTCGTACTCGGGATGGCGCACGTACGGAAGGTGCGCGTGCAGCAGGATCGAGAGGTAGCCGGACGGCATCAGGACTCGCCGGGACGGGCCGCGAGATAGCGCGCGACGGAGCTCGGGGACGTGTGCGGCGAGCCCGAGCGGGAGCGCGCGGCCTCGGCATCGAGCCATGCGGCGGACGCGGGATCGATGGACCAGTCCCCGGTCTCGGCACAGGGCCCCTCCGGCGGCACCGGCATCCAGCGCGAGGCGAGGAGTCGCGTGAACCCGGAGGGGAGATCGAGCCCGAGCTCCGCTCGGGCCACGCCGCCCGACGTGGAAAGGTCGAAGAACCAGCTCTCGTCCCGGAGCGCGTCCGGAAGGTCGATCGCGATCGTCGCGGACGGAGCCCGGTCCGGGCCTGGCGCCTGCTGCACGAGCAGGCGATATCGGAGCGTGGCACGAGCCGCCCGAGCCATCGATTCCGCGCGAGCGTGGAGCGCCGGCGAGATCTCCCAGATCGCGGCCGCACGGCGCGGATCGCGCACGAGGAGATGAAGCCGGTCCTCTCCGTGGCGCCGTCCCCGAAGAGGGGCCACGGGCGTCTCGGCGGGGGTCTGGGGCGCGAGTCGTTCGAGCGAGGTCATCGATGTCCTTTCGTCAGCGGAGCAGGACCACGCGACGCGTGATCTCGCCGCCGCTCCATCGCACGCGCAGATAGTAGACGCCGCTCGCGAGCGGCCGCCCTCCCTCGGCGGCGCCGTTCCAGTCCCACGCCAAGAGGCCCGTGTCCGGGATCCGGAACTCCCATTCGCGCACCCTCCGCCCCACCGCGTCGAAGATCTCCGCCCTCGTGCTCGCCCCTCGGGGGGCGCGCAGGGCTAGGTGCACCGGCCCGCGGCTCGGCGTCGGCGCGGCGCTCACGGAGGGCCTCGGCGCTCCGCCGCCCGGCGCTGGAAAGCCGGACGATGCCGACACGGTGACGACGACGCTGTCGGGAACGAGCTGCGACCGATTGCTCGAGTTGACCGCCCGGAACTGAACCACGTGGTCCCCCACCGGCAGGTTGAAGGTGAGCGAGAAGCGCTCCGCCCCTTCGTCCATCGTGCCGTCGTCCGAGGCAAGCGTGGTCCAGGGGCCACCATCCAGCCGGTACCAGAGCGAGTCGATCGTAGCGATGGTAATCGAATCCCCAGCCCCAAAGAGGAAGGGATTCGCGTTCGGGAACGCGACGTCCCCCGCCGTCCCCGTGACGTGGATCGGGAGGCCCGGCACGTTGCCGTAGTGGAGCGAGTCGGTCCGGACCGATGGCCGGGTTTCGTAGAGATCGAGGACGCCCGAATGGTCCCGGTCGACCCACCCGATCGAGCCCATGGTCGACGTGCAGAGACTGTCCGGATAGTTTCCCTTCATCACGCAGCGATCGTCCTGGCCGCAGTACTTCGGCGCCGGGATCACCGAGTTGGAGTTGGGCCAGCCGAAATAGCCCGTCGTGAGCGTGCACGACCACCAGGCGGCATTCGATGGGTACTCGTCCAGCGCCCAGAAGAGGTGCGTCATCTCGTGCTCGACGTAGTAGTCGAGCGCCGCACTCCGCGTGTTCGTGTTGTTGATGGGCAGGACGAGCCACGGACCGCCCAGGTTCGCGTGGGCGATGAAGCCGTCCGGGAACGCGCCGTCGGGATCGGTGTCGTTCTGTACCGCCAGGATGAGGGTTCCCCAGTGCGCCCCGAGCCGCGCGCGCGCCGCGTTCGCGACGTCGTAGGCCTCCTTCTCCGCATCCGTTCCGTAGCCCGCGAGCGGCTTGAGCGTCTCGCGGATCCAATCCAGCTCCTGGCCCGTCGTTCGCGAGATGGGCTCGTAGCCGGTCGGCAACGACGCGCGGACCTCGATGAGATACGTGAGCGGCACGTCGTGGGCCGCCGCGAACGCGGTCCACTTGAGGAGCCCGCGCGCCGCGGACCGTACGACCGAGTCGCGGAGCGCCGGTGTCCAGTCATAGAGGTTCGGGTCGATGCTGCCGTCCGATTCCGGGAAGACGAGCTCCACCGCGACGCGACCCATCATGAATTCGCTCGTGTCGGTCCAGCGAGCTCCGTGCGGGAGGCCGGCCGGCATGGGCGACGCGGCGTTCGGCCCAGGCCCCGGCCCGTCGATCCCGGTTCGATCGAGGGGAGGCAGCATGTCCTCACGCCCCTGGAACGGATCGAAGTCCGGATCGCCGGAGACCGACGGAGCCGCGGCGGGCGCCACAGCCCCCGGCGCCTCCGCCGCCTCGTTCACCTCCACGAGCCCGGCGGGCAGCGCGCGGCGCGGTCCGCGCTCGCGGACGAAGAATGTGGACGGAAGGACGGCGACGTCGACGTGATAGCCCGCGCGCTCGAGCGCGTCGACGGTGGTCTTCGGATCGCCGCTCACTCCCTCGATCACACGGACGCCTTGCGGGCGCGCGAGCGTGCGGAGCGTCTCGCGATTCCACCCTTCGGCCGACGCGGATCCCCCGACCGCGGCCATCGCCGGCGCGGAGGCGAGCGCCACCGTCGCGAGGAATGCGACCGAGACCGCGACGTTAGCGAAGCTGGACGACGCGCACCGCACGGCGCTCTCCTCCCGATTCGGCGACGATCCAGTAGACGCCGCTCCCCGCCTGATTCGACCTCGCGTCCCTGCCATCCCAGCGGATCAGGGCGCGATCGGATCCCATCGGTCCATCGTACAAGGTCCGGATCAGCTCCCCGCGCACGTTCACCACGCGCACGCGGAGCTGTCGCCCCATGGCGCCCGGCCGCTCGATGGGAATCGCGAGCGCGCCGGAGAATGGATTCGGAGACGCCGGTCCGATACGGAAGGCGAGCGGAGCGGGCAAGGGCTCGGGTGCCGGCGGCGGCTCCGGGTCCAGCACCGGCGTCGGCGTGATCGCGAACACCCGTCCCACGATATCCGCGCCGCTCGAGACCGAGCGCGTGTCGCTCCACAGCACGACCACATGGCCGGCGGCATCCAGGCCGACCGCGGGGTCGAGCTGATCCGCGTTCAGCACGTCCTGGTCGATGCGCAGGATGCCCGTCGAGGGGGCCACGCCTCCCTGGAACGCCTGCATCCACGGAGTCCAGTCGCCGTCCCGCTTGGATTCCCAGGTGACGACCGCCTGACCGCCCGACACGGCGATGCTCGGAGCCAGCATGGCGTCGTCGTGATCCGGATCGATCCGGATCGGATTCGAGAGCGCGGCGCCCGAGCTCGCGAAGCTCTGCACGTAGAGACGCGGAAGACCCGACGGATCGCTGCAGAGCCACGCCACGTCGATCCGTCCTTCCGAGCCCAGGCCGATGTGCGGCTCCGACCGCGTCCCGGCCTGCCCCGCCCCGACCTCGACGGGCGTGCTGTCCTGGATGAGATTCGAACCGAGATGCACGATCCAGAGACCCGGCGTCGCCAGGCCGTCGATGGCGTAGGCGAGCCAGTAGCCGCCCGAGCCGTCGCGATCCAGATCCACAGCCACGACCGGCGACGAAGGAGGCGCCGTGAGGATGGGATGGTTGACCCCGATCCTCCCCCCCGCGAGCGTCAGAATCTGACCGAATGGTTGGGTGGTGCCGGTTCGTGCGTCGAGCCAGGCCACCGCGAACGAGGAGCCGTCCGTCGTGGCCGATGGGCTCGATTGCGAGCTCGCGAGCTGATCGGAGATCCAGAGGCCGGAGGCCGGCGGGCTGCCGGTCGTGGCGTACACGTAGCCGCGGATCTCTCCCGCGTCGGAATCGCGCGTGAGCTGCGCCGCGATGAGGCCGGCCCCCGACGCCGTCACCGTCGACGACGCGGTGACCGGACGGTTCACGCCGTCGTCCCTCGCGATGAGGTGATTTGCCCCCGACCGTCCTCCGGACGCGGTGATCCACTGGCCGTAGAGATCGCCCGTCCCGCTCCGCCAATCGATCCACGAAGCGAGGTACTGTCCCGGTCCGCGGCCGACATGCGGACGCCTCTGGTCTCCCGAGGCCGCGTCGTCGTTCAGCTGCGTCTCCGAATTCCGGCGCGTGCCGTCGGGCAGGATGGAAAGCGCGTACACGTCGGGCGACCCGTTCCGCCCGTCTTCCCACACCGCTACGATCCCGTCGCGGCCGTCCCACGCCGCGTCGGGCGTGCCCTGGCGCGCGGGAAGGAAGGCGTTCACGCGGATATTCGCCCCTGGAGGAGTCGTGTCGTACGGCACGCGGGCGGCCTCGACGTTGGCGTCGATGCCCAGATTGCCGCGGTAATCCTCCCAGAGGAGATACGCCGTGCCCGGGGCCGAGAAAGCGCGGACGGCGCGCTGGTCCTTGCCCAGGGGATCGTCGTTCACTCGGACGTTGACGCCGATCAGGCCGCTCGCCGGATCGACCCGCTGCGCGTACACGTCACCCGTGTCCGTGGGCTTGTCGCGACGGTCGATCCACCCGACGACGTAGCCCGCCGCGTCCGCGGCGATGCAGACCGACTCATCGTCCTGGTTTCCTGTGGTCCCGTTGACCTTGAAATTGCCCCCCACCGGCTGCCCGAGCGCATTCAAGCGCTGCGCATACACGTCGTCGGTGGCGCCGATCACCGCGCTGCCGCGTCCATCGAGCCAGGCCACCAGGACGGAGCCGTCCGGGCGCGCGGCGACCGCCGGCGCGCTCTGGGAGCTTCCACCCGCGACCGGGTCCACGGAGATCTTGAAGTTGGGCCCGATCGGAGCCCCCGACGCGGTGACGTAGACGCCGAAGATCTCGCCCTGGGCCTGGCGCTGGTCGGCCCACACGACGAGATAGCGATCCGAGCCGACGGCGGTGACCGCGGGGTGGGACTGATCGTAGGAGCCGGCGTCGTCGTTCAGGCGGAGGTTGGGCGTGATCCTTAGTCCGATCGAGTCGAGCGCCGCGCCATAGATGTCGCGATTGGCCGCGCGCGTGTCCTCCCAGACGCAGAAGAAGGTGCCGGACGGGCTCGCGGCGATGTCGGGATAGCTCTGCGTCCCGCCGTTGGAATCGTCGTTGATGCGCCGGTTCAGCGAGGTCCCGATCCCTTGCGGATCGTGGATCGTGAGCGCGTAGGTGTCGAAGTCGACGCCCGAGTTGAAGGTGTTCCGTCCGTCCATCCAGACCACGACGAGCGATCCGGACGCACCGCAGGCCACGGTGGGCGCCCACTGATTCTTGTTCACGCGGTCATCGTTGACGAGGAACTCGTCCTGGGCGCGCGCGGGCAGAGCCGCGGCCAGCCAGGCGATCAGGAGGAACGCAAGGACGCCGGGACGCGAAGGCAAAGAGCGATCACCCTTTCCGGCGTAGCGCGAGACGGCGGCGCTCCGATCAAACCGTGAGCGCGGGGATCGTCACCTCGGGAAATCTGGAGAGGGTATCGAAGACGTCGCGTGCTATTTCCTGGAGCCGTTCCCGCGACTTCGCTTCGAACCGGACCACCAGAACCGGCTGGGTATTGGATGCACGGATGAGACCCCAGCCGTCCCCGAACTGGACCCGGGCGCCGTCCACGTCGAGGACGTCGTACCGGGACCGGTAGTGCTCGCGAACGGAGTCCACGATAGCAAACTTGGCGGCATCGGTGCAATCGAGCCTTAGCTCGGGGGTCGAGACGTAGTTCGACTGCGGGAGCTCCTTCACCAGCGCGGACAGAGGCCGGCCCGCCGAGGCGAGGATCCGCAGGAGGCGCCCCGCCCCGTAGAGCGCGTCGTCGTAGCCATAGAACTCGTCCGCGAAGAACATGTGCCCCGACATCTCGCCCCCCAGCGGCGCCCCCGTCTCGCGCATCTTGGCCTTGATGAGGGAGTGCCCCGCCTTCCACATGACCGGATTGCCCCCCTTTTGCTTCACCCACTCGACGAGCCCCTGGGAGCACTTCACCTCGAAGACCACGGTGCCTCCCGGCTTCTTCGCGAGCACGTCGGCCGCGAAGAGTCCGAGCAGCTCGTCTCCGAAGATCATCCGTCCGTTCTCGTCCACCGCCCCCACGCGGTCCGCGTCGCCGTCGAAGCCGATTCCGACGTCCGCCTTCGTCGCGCGCACGCGATCGCACAGGGCCTTCATCAGCTCCGGCACGGTCGGGTCCGGCAGATGGTTCGGGAACCGGCCGTCCGGCTCGGCGAAGATCGCGTCCACCTCGCAGCCGATGGCGCGGAGGAAGCGCGGGCCGAGGATGCTGGCCGCGCCGTTCCCCGGGTCGCACACGACCTTGAGGGGCTTCGCGAGCTGGATCCGGCTCGTCAGGTCGGCCATGTAAGGCTCGTCGATCGAGACCTCCTCGACCGTGCCCCGCTTCTCGAGAACGCCCGCGCTCGCGGCGCGGCGCGCGATCTCCTGGATCTCCTCGCCATGGAGCGAGCTCGTGCCCTCCGAGACCTTGATGCCGTTGTACTCGATCGGGTTGTGGCTCCCCGTGATCATCACGCCCGCGTCCGTCTTCAGATGGAGCACGGCGAAATAGAGCGCGGGCGTCGGCACCTGCCCCACGTCCACGACCGAGGCCCCTTGATCGCGAAGCCCCTCGACCACCGCGGCGCGGATGCGCGGCGACGAGAGGCGGACGTCCCTGCCGACGGCGATCCGGCGCTTGCCGCGCTCCGCCATCATCTGCGCGAAGGCGCGTCCCACGGCGCGCGCGACGTCGTCGGTCAGGTCCCGGTCGGCGATGCCGCGGATGTCGTACTCGCGGAAGATCTGCGGGTTCACGGGCGCTCCTTCATTCTGAGGTAGGCGTCGATGAATGGATCGAGGTCACCGTCCATCACGGCCTGAACGTCGGTGACGACGACATCGGTTCGATGGTCCTTCACCTGAGTGTACGGCTGAAAGACGTACGAGCGGATCTGGTTCCCCCAGGCGATGTCCTTCTTGCCGCCGCCCAGCGAGTCCCGCTTCTCCTTGTCCTCCTCGAGGCGCAGAGCGTAGAGCCTCGCGGTCAGGATCTTCATCGCGGCGTCCCGGTTCCGGTGCTGCGAGCGCTCGTTCTGGCACTGGACGACGAGCCCGGACGGCAGGTGCGTGATCCGCACCGCGGACTCGGTCTTGTTCACGTGCTGCCCCCCCGCGCCGCTCGCGCGGTAGGTGTCGATGCGGAGATCGCCGTCCTTGATCTCGATCTCCCCGCCGTCCCCCACTTGAGGGTAGACGAAGACGGAGGCGAACGACGTGTGGCGCCGTTTCTGCGCGTCGTAGGGAGAGATGCGCACGAGCCGGTGCACGCCGCGCTCGGCCTTGAGATAGCCGTACGCGAGATCGCCGTCGATCTGGAGCGTGGCGTCCTTGATCCCCGCCTCGTCCCCCGCCTGGTGGTCGAGCACCTGCGCCTTCCAGCCGCGCCGCTCGAAGTAGCGGAGGTACATGCGGAGCAGCATCTCCGCCCAGTCCTGCGATTCCGTGCCGCCGGCGCCCGGATGGATGGTGAGGATCGCGCCGTGCGCGTCGCTCTCGTCGGAGAGGAGGCTCCGGATCTCGAGATCCTGGATGCGCGGGAGGAGACGCTTCGATTGCTCCTCCAGCTCCTCCGCGAGCGCCTCGTCCGGCTCGTCCGTCAAGAGCGCGGCCATGCCCTCGGCGTCGTCCACCTCGCGAGTCAGCTCCCGGTAGGGCTCGGTGACCCGCTTCAGCGACTTCAGCTCGGCGACCGTCTTCTGCGCCTGATCTCCGTCGTCCCAGAAGCCTGGAGCGGCCATCCGCTCCTCCAGCTCCTTGGCCCGTGTTTCGCGATGATCGACGTCAAAGAAAGCTCCCGAGCTGCGCCAGGATCTGGCGTCCATCCTCGAGCCGCTTTCGCGTGGCACTCCAGTCCATCGATGCTCCCTTCGTCAGGCCTTCGCTTCGGACAGGCTCTGGATCTCGTCCCAGATCGCGTCCGCTCGCGTGAGCAGCGCGGCCTTGTCCCCCACATTCTCCACCTTCCAGAGTCGTTTCGCTCCGCGCACGGCCGGAAGCTTCTGCCCTTGGATGCGCCCGCGCGCTTCCTCGTCGGCGAAGGCGCGCGCCGCACGTAGCCTCCGCGCACGCTCGTCCTCCGACGCGACCACCTCGATCACGCCGTCGAGCTCGGGCTCCAGCCGCCACGTCGTGAGCATGGCGGCATCGAGCACGCGCACGCCGCCGCCCGGCTCGTCCATCGCTGCCCGCACGCGCTCGAGCAGCTTCGGCTGCACGATGGCGTTGAGCCGCCTCATCCGATCCGGGTCCGCGAAGACGACCGCTCCCAGCCGCGCGCGGTCGACGTGCCCCTGCCGGTCCATGACGCCGGCGCCGAACGCCTCCGCGATCGCGTCGCGCACCTCGGGGAGGCGCAAGACCTCCCAGCCGAGCGCGTCGCCGTCGACGAGGTCGGCGCCGCGGTCCCGGAAGCGGCGCGCCAGGGTCGACTTGCCCGACGCCATCGCCCCCGTGACGCCGATCCGGACCATCGCGTCAACCTATGGGCGCGCGCGCGGGAGGGTCAAGCCGAAAGCCCTCACGGGTGCGCGTCGGCCCAGTTGGGCCCGCTCCCCTCGTGCACCACCAGCGGCACGCGGAGCGGGATGGCATGCTCCATCACCTGGCGGATCACGGGGCCGATCTCGGCGATCTCCTCCGCGTCCGTCTCGAAGAGGAGCTCGTCGTGGACCTGCAGGATGAGCCTCGTGCGGCACTTCTTCTCCGCGAGGAGCGCGTCGATCCGCACCATCGCGATCTTGATGAGATCCGCGGCGGAGCCCTGGATCGGCATGTTGACCGCGGCGCGCTCGGCCTCCGCGCGGCGCGCCCCCTCCGCCCTCAGGTTCGCGAAGGGCCGGCGGCGCTTGAGGATCGTCTCCGCGTAGCCCGTGCGTCGCGCCTGCGCGAGGGTGCGGTCGATGTACTGTGCCACGCCGGCGAGGGTCCGCTTGTACTCCTCGATGAACGCGGCCGCGAGCGGGCGCGAGAGGTTGAGCTCCCGCGCGAGCCGCACCGGCCCCATGCCATAGAGGATGCCGAAGTTCACGATCTTCGCCTGCGCGCGCTGGGCGGACGTGACCTGGTCGGGCGGCACGCCGAAGAGCTTCGCCGCCGTCGTGGCGTGCACGTCCTCCCCGGTCCGGAACGCCTCGGTGAGCACGGGGTCGTGGGAGAAGTGCGCGAGCAGGCGGAGCTCGATCTGCGAGTAGTCGAAGGACGAGAGAAGGCCGTCCTTCCCAGGAGCGACGAATGCGCGACGGATCGCGCTTCCCTCCTCCGTCCGGATCGGGATGTTCTGGAGGTTGGGATCGCTCGCGCTCAGGCGCCCGGTCGAGGCCACGGTCTGGTGGAACGTGGCGTGGAGCCGCCCCGTCTCCTTGTCCGTGAGGCGCGGGAGCGAGTCGACGTACCCGCTCTTCAGCTTCTGGATCTGCCGGTGCGCGAGGAGGAGTTTCGGGAGTGGGTGCACCACGGCGAGCGCCTCGAGCACCTCGACGTCGGTCGAGTAGCCTTCCTTCGTGCGCTTGCCGCGTGGCAGCTTGAGCCGCTCGAACAGCACCTCGGCGACCTGGCGCGGCGACGACACGTTGAACGGCACGCCGGCGACTTCCTGGATCTGATGATCGAGGCGCTCGAGCTCCGCCCCCATCTCCTTCGCCATGCCCTCGAGCTGGCTCGTGTCCACCTTCACCCCCACACGCTCCATGCGCGTGAGCACGCCGACGAGCGGCATCTCGACGTCGCGGAAGAGTGGGAGCGCCTCGGCCTTCTCGAGCTCGTTGGTGAGGATCGGAACGAGGCGAAGGCACGCGTCCGCGTCCTCGCAGCAGTACTCCGCCACGCGCTCGACCGGCGCGTCGGCCATGCTGATCTGTTCGCGTCCCGATCCGATCACCGATTCGGTCGTGATCTTCTTCAGCCCGAGACGGCTCCACGAGAGCGCGTCGAGGTTCTTCGGCTGGTCGGGATCGACGAGGAAACCGGCGATCATCGTGTCGAACGCCACGTCCTTGACCGGGATCCCGAACGCGTGGAGCACGTGCCAGTCGAACTTCGCGTTCTGCGCGACGCGCCAGCCGTCGGACGAGTCGAAGAACGGCCGGAGCGCCGCGCGCACCTGGTCCGGGTCGAGCATCGTTCCCTGCCGGTGCCCAACCGGGAGGTAGAACGCGCGCCCCGGCGCGGTCGCGAGCGCCACGCCGACGAGATCGGAGCGGTGCGGGTCGAACCCCGTCGTCTCGGTGTCGAAGGCGACCGGACCCGACGCCTCGGCGAGCTCCCGCGCGAGCGCCTCGAGTCCTTCCGCGTTCTGGACGATGGTGTAGCTGCCGAAGGGCTCGCGCGGCGGCTCGAGCAGGGCCACCGCGGGCGCCGCTTCCGCCTTCGGCTCGGCGGATGTGCTCCTGACGGCACGGCGCGACGGCGCGGGCTTCAGGGTCTCCGGGAAGAGGTCCGTCGGGTGCGCTTCGGTTCCGGCATCCGCTGCCGGAGCGCCGCCGGGCGGTGCGGCGCCGGCGGGCGGCCCGTCCTCGCCCAGCTCGGCCGCGAACCTCCGCCGTAGCGTATGGAATTCGAGATCCGTCATGAGGGACGCGAGCTCGCGCGCCTGGAGCGGTTCTCGCTCCAGCTCGTCCCAGTGGCGGTCCAGCGGAAGGTCCGCGCGGATCGTGACGAGGGTGTGGCTCAGCCGCGCGTTGGCTTCGTTCACGCGCAGCTTTTCCCGGATCGCGGGGCGCTCCAAGGTGTCGAGCGAGCGATAGAGCTCGTCGATCGAATGGTATCGCTGAATGAGCTGCGCCGCGGTCTTCTCTCCGATCCCCGCGACGCCCGGCACGTTGTCGGATGCGTCGCCCATGAGCGCGAGAAGGTCCACCATCTCCTCGGGGGCCACGCCGTACCGCTCCCGCACGGCGGCGGGATCCATCGGCTGGAGCTCACCCGTCTTCCCCTGCGGCGCCAGGACCCAGATGCGCTCGGAGACGAGCTGGAAGAAATCCTTGTCGCCGGTCAGGATCAGCGTGGTGGCGCCGGCGCGCTCCGCCTCCTTCGCGAGGCTCCCGATCAGGTCGTCGGCCTCGACGCCGTCCTGCTCGACGATGGGAATCCCGAGGAGCCCGATCACCTCGCGCGAGCGCGGGAGCTGCGCGGTGAGATCGGCGGGCACCGGGGGCCGGTGCGCTTTGTAGTCGGCGTACACGCGGTGGCGGAACGTCTTGGCTTTCGTGTCGAACACCATCGCCACCTTGTCGGGGTGGCGCGACGCGAGGAGGGGCAGGAGCGTCTGGAGGATCCCGTACGGGATGCTCGTCGGCTCCCCCTTCTTGTTCCGGAGCGGCTTCCGGATGAAGGCGTAGTAGCAGCGGTAGACGAGCGCCGACCCGTCGATGAGAAGGAGACGCTTACCCGCGCCGGCTTCCATAGAGACCCTTCTCGATCGCGTACCTCAGCGCGGCGTCGGGCATCCACCAGCGCACGGAGAGTCCGCGCCTGAGGCGCCTCCGGATCTCGCTCGACGAGATCCCGATCCGGGGCGGATCGAGGAGCGACACCCGGCCTCGAAGCTCCGGCCGGATTCGCGGAAGCCGTCCATCGCCCCGAGGAACCACGGCAAGCCGCGCCAACCGCGCGATCCGCTCCGGGTCGCGCCAGGTCGGAAAGTCGTCGAGGCTGTCCTGTCCCATCACGAAGTAGAGCGAAGGAGCGGCGCGCCGCGCGAGGCTCTCGAGCGTGTCCACCGTGAAGGAGACGCCGCCCCGATCCACCTCGAGGGTCGACACCTCGAATTGCGGCGCGCCTCGCAGCGCGAGACGGAGCATCGCGACGCGATGCGCGGCGGATGCGATGGCGCGCGATCGCTTGTGCGCGGGGCGCGCGGCCGGGACGAAGAGGATGCGGTCGAGGCGGAGCTTCCCGAGCGCTTCCTGCGCCATGATGAGATGCCCGACGTGGACGGGATCGAACGTTCCGCCGAACACGCCGAGGCGCTCGGCGCGACTCAATCCGTGCTCCGCTCGATCTTCTTGAGGCGCTTCGACGCCTCACGCTTCGTTCCGGACGAGGCCGTGCCGTTCATCACAGAGCGGAGGGTGTCCGCCGCCTCCGCCTCGCGCCCGGTCTTCACGTAGGCGTCCGCGAGGAGCACGCGCGCGTCCAGGGACCAGCGCGATTCCGGATATTCGTGAATGACCTGCTCGAAGTAGTGCCCCGCGGCGTCCCACTGCTTGAGACGCAGATAGAGGCGACCGTTGCGGAACGCCTTCTCCGCCTGCCGGTCCGTGAGCGCGCCCAGGCGCATGCGCGCTTCCTGCGCCTTGGGATGGTCCGAGTAGAGGGACAGGAAGTCCCGGTAGCGCGAGATGGCCCGAGTCGTCTCCGTCTGGTCGAGCGGCGCGGGACGGGACTGCAGATCGTCGCAGCGCGCGAGCATGAAGAGCGCGTCCGGGTGGTACGGCGTCGTCGGGAAGTCGCGGATCAGCCGGTCGTACTGGCCGGACGCGAGAACGTAGTCCTTGGTGTGGAAGTACGATTCGCCCAGGTAGAAGAGCGCGTCGTCCGTCTTCTCCGTTCCGGGAAACTGCTCGACGTAGGCCTTGAGATCGGCGATCGCGTCGACCCAATCCTCACGGTCGAACTCCCCCTTGCCGCGCTCGTAGCTCGCGACGCCGCCGACCTGGGATTCCTTGAGCGTGCCCCCGCAGCCCGCGGCGACCGCCGCGAGGAGGAGCGCCGCCAGTGCGCGGCGAGCCATCCGGGATGTCATCGGGCGCGCGGCTCCTCCGCCCGATCCTCTTCCCGCTCCAGGAAGTCGAGATACGAGCGCGCTCGCACCTCGTCGCGGTTGTCCAGGAGGCAGCGCTCCCAGGCCTCGCGCGCGCGGACCTTGCGCCCCGCCTTCCAGTGGACCACACCCAGCGTGACACGCGCGTCGACGTAGCGCGGATTCTGCGCCAGGGCTTCCTCGAGCACCGTCTCCGCGTCGTGGTAGAGGCCCATCTCCGCGTACACGGAGCCCAGGCGGTTCTTGATGTCGAGGAACTGAGGCGCGTAGCGAAGCGCGCGGCGGTATTCCTGCGAGGCGTCGACGAGGAGTCCGAGGTCTCGGTAGGTGTCGCCCAGCTGCGTGTGGGACTCCGCGAGATGGGTGCGTACCTCGGGCGTCAGGTTCTCGTGATCCGGATCGCGCGGCCGCTCCATCTGGAACTCGCGGAGCGCCTCGTCGTAGCGGCCGAGATCGTTGAGCACGATGGCGAGATTGAGGCGGGCCTCCACGTACCGCGGATTCAAGTGGAGGGCGCGGCGGAAGGACTCGACCGCTCCCTCGCGATCGCCGCCCAGGCTCAAGGACAGGCCGAGCAGGTGATGGAGATCCGGAAACTCCCCGTGGATGGCAAGGGCCTCCCGGATCTCGCGCGCGGCCTCATCGTACAATCCGCGCTCGAAGTAATCGCGTGCGAGCACCTGGTGCTGGCGCGCCGCGACTCCCATCGCGCTCCTCCCTGGAATCACGTCCCCCTCCGGCTCAGTTGCGGTTGGAATAGAAGAGCACCACGAGCCCGGTCACGACGCCGATCACGATCATCGGCTCGAGCCAGCGGGTGCCTCCTCCCCGCGGCACGGGGGGATTGAGATACCCCGACCCTGTCGCGGCGTAGGCCACGTCCCCCTTCGGGACCACGTCACTCGCGCTCCGTGCGGCGGAGCGCGTCCAGACCACGTCTCCGTTCTGGGGATCGAAGAGGGTCGCGCTCGCCCGCATGCCCGCGAGCCGCTCGTACCCTTTGGTCCCAAACGGAAAGGAACCCAGCCGGCGAACGTAGGTTACGCCTGAGCCTTCGACCAGGACTTGAAGCCGGAGCGGCGCGGCGGGATCGGACACGTGGCTCGACGACGACGTTGCGGCGAGCGCGGAATCCCCGGGCGCGACTCCCGGCTGTGCCCCCATGGGGCTCAGCCCCCGATCGAGGTCCGACGGCATGGCGTCACCGCGCGCGATCCGCACCGGGACCCCGAGCGCCTTCATGCGCTCCATGAGGGACTGCGTCAGAAGGCCGAGCGTGTCCCCCGGAGTCGGCGTGGCCAGCGCCACCGGCCGCCCTGAGGGGAACGTCGCTCCCTGGAGGAGGTCCGCCGCCACCGTGTCGGCGACGGCGTCCAGCGCCATGCTGTGCGTGGGGGGCATCGGCGATTTCGCGGCGGCCGTTCCCGACATGAGGACGAGTCCCGCGACCGCCAACGCGCTGGTCCAGCGTCTCCCCATCACCCGATCACCTCCGCCTCGAGATCGTACCGGCGCGCCCGCGTGATCCGGACGCGCGCCTTCGCTCCCATGGGAAGCGGAGGCGCATCCGCCGACGCGCGCACGCGCGTGACGCCGTCCACCTCGTAGCCCTGCTGCTCGACGCGGCCGACATAGTGGCCGGGACGCGGCCCCGTGGCGTCGATGCGAACGTCGACGTCGCGGCCGACCCAGCGTCCCCAGACGCGCGCGGCCACGGCCTGCTGCGCCTCGAGGAGCCTCCGGCGCCGCTCCACCTTCACGCGCTCGGGCACCTGCTCCTTCATGCGCCCCGCCGGCGTGCCGTCCTCACGCGAATAGGCGAAGCAGCCGACGTGGTCGTACTCCTCCTCGCTGACCCGGCTCAGGAGCTCCTCGAAGTCCTCGTCCGTCTCTCCAGGGAACCCGACGATGAAGTGGGTCCTGATGGCGATCCCCGGGAGCCGCTCCCGGAGCGACCGGAGGAGTCCCGCCTGCCCCGCCCCGTCCACCTCCCGGCGCATCCGCCGGAGCATGCGGTCGGTGACGTGCTGAAGGGGGATATCCACATAACGGCACACCTGGGGTACCTGTTCGAACACCTGGATCAGCTCTTCGCTCCAGGTCTTCGGGTGGGTGTAGTGGACTCGGACCCATTCGATTCCGGGAACCTGGGCCAGGGCCCGGAGCAGCTCCGGTAGCCGCGACGAGCCGTAGCGATCCTCGCCGTAGGACGTGGAGTCCTGGGCGATGAGGAGGAGCTCCTTCACTCCGGACGCGGCGAGGCGCTCCGCCTCTTCCACCACCGACTCAAAGGGACGGCTTCGAAGATCGCCACGCAGGGTCGGGATGATGCAGAACGTGCAGCGGAAGTCGCAGCCGTCCGCGATCCGGAGATACGCCAGATGGCGTGGGGTCGAGAGCGCGCGATGAGCCGCGAGATCCACGGCGGTCCCCGCGGGTCCGACCTCGACGATGTCGCTCCCTCCCTTGCGCACGCGATGCGCCACGCGGGCGATGGCGTCCACCTGGCCGGTGCCCACGACCGCGTCGATCTCGGGGATCTCGCGGATGAGCTCGGCCTGGTAGCGCTGCGCCATGCACCCCGCGACCACGATGCCGCCGAGGCGGCCCTCGCGCTTGAGCGCGACCAGCTCGAGGATGCGGTCGATCGACTCCTTCTGGGACGGACCGATGAACGCGCACGTGTTGACCACGGCGACGTCGGCGTCGTCCGGCGTGGCGGCGGTCGTGAAGCCGCCGCGCGAGAGGAGTCCCGCCATGATCTCCGAATCCACGAGATTCTTCGCGCACCCGAGCGTGACGAGCGCGATGCGCGCGTCCCGGGATTGGGCCTGGTCCTCGTCGGCCGTGCGCGGACGGGCGGGCTCGAGCGGAATGGTACGGATCACGCCTCGGTCACCTCGGAGATGCGACTGCGGCGCTCCTCGAAGTCGTGCTCGCTCAGGAGCACCTCGCGCCCCTTCGCCCCCTCGGAAGGACCGACGATGCCGCGCTCCTCGAGCAGATCGAGCAGACGGGCCGCGCGGGAGTAGCCGACTTTGAGCCGGCGCTGGAGCATGGAGGTCGAGGCCTGCTGGTGCAGCACCACGAGCTTCATCGCCTCCTCGTACAGATCATCGTCGGCGTCGGAGTCGGGCATGGCCGTGGCCTGCTCGAGCGCGGTGTCGTCGATGATCGCCGGCGCCGATCCCTGGCTCTTCAGGAACGAGACGACGCGCTCGATCTCCTCGCTCGAGACGTAGGAACCGTGGATGCGATAGGGCTCCGGCTTCCCCGCCGGGAGATAGAGGCTATCGCCGTGGCCGAGGAGGCTCTCGGCGCCGTTCATGTCCAGGATCACGCGCGAATCGGTGCGGCTCGCGACCTGGAAGGCGATTCGGGAGGGGAAGTTCGCCTTGATCATGCCCGTGATGACGTCCACGGACGGGCGCTGCGTCGCGAGGATGAGATGGATGCCGACGGCGCGCGCCATCTGCGCCAGGCGTCCGATCGGCTCTTCGATCTCCGCCGGCAGGAGCGCCATGAGATCCGCCAGCTCGTCCACCACCACGACGAGGTACGGCAGCTTCGCGTCCTCGACCGAAGGATCGAGTCCGAGACGGTTGTACGCCTCGATGTTCCGCGCGCCGTGCTTGGCCAGCACCTGGTAGCGCCGCTCCATCTCCTTCACCGAGTAGCGGAGCGCCTGAGCCGCCTTCTTCGGATCCGTGACCACCGGCATGCGGAGGTGCGGGATTCCGTTGTAGGGCGTGAGCTCGAGCATCTTGGGATCGATCATGATGAAGCGCAGCTCCGACGGCGTGCGCCGAAGCAGGAGGCTCATGATGAGCGTGTTGATGCAGACGCTCTTCCCGGAGCCCGTGGCTCCCGCGATCAGGAGGTGCGGCATCTTCTCGAGGGACGCCGTGAAGGGCACGCCCGCGACGTCCTTGCCGAGCGCGAACGGGAGCGCATCGCCCGTCTTCTGGAACGCGGAGGAGGCGATGATCTCGCGAATGGAGACGAGCGCCTTCACGCGGTTCGGAATTTCGACCCCGACCGCGGCCTTCCCGGGGATCGGCGCGACGATGCGGATCCGCTGCGCGCGGAGCGCGAGCGCGAGATCGTCCTGCCGGTTCAGGATCTGGTTCACCTTGATGCCGGGAGCGGGCTCGTACTCGAAGAGCGTGATGACCGGTCCCGGATGCACCTCGGACACCTTGCCCGCTACGCCGAAATCGGCGAGCGTGCGCTCGAGCACGCGGGAGAGCTCGAGGAGCTCCGATTCGTCGATCGCGACCTGGCGGCTCTCGTGCTGATCGAGCAGATCGATGGACGGGAGCGCCATCTCGGGAGCTGCGGCCGGCCCGAGTCCGAGCGAGCTTTCGGGAGACGGCTCGACGGCGCGCTTCTTCTCGTCGCGCGCCGGACGCTCGGGGGGCGCCGCGGCCGCCGGCGGGAACGGGATCGCGATCGGCTCCCCCGTCTCCTTCCGTCCCACGATACGAGGGCGCGATTCCTTGGGAGGCGCCGGAGGCTGCGTGCCGAACGCGCGCTCGAGCTCGGCCTCCTCTTCGGCCGGGGCCGGCTTCCCTCGCTTCATCCGGGGTGGAGTCGCAGTCTCGGCTTCGGCGGAGTCGATGACGGGAGCGGCCGCGACTTTCTTCTTTCGTCCCTTCTGCGGCGCGAGTCTCGCGAGCCAGGAGCCGACGAGCTGCCGAAGCGGGGATGCCGCGCCCAGCTCGAGCGCGACCACGCCCACGATCACGAGGCCCGTCCCGAGGAAGAGCTCTCCGCCGATCGTGCCGAGGAGCCGCGCGGCGAGGCGGCCGATCCAGCCCCCCGTAGCACCGACCCAGGTCTGGTTCTCACCGCCGAGAAGGAAGATGAGTCCGGAGCCGCAGAGGAACGCCGCGGCCCCGAGACCGGTCTTGATCCAGAGCTCCGCCGCGGCGTGCAGACGGAGCCGATTCCATCCCCACGCGAGGAGCAGGAGCGGAACGGCCCACGCGCCACTCGACCCAAACGCCGAATTCAACCCGGACGCGGCGAGGGCGCCGAGCACGCCCGCTTGATTGCGGACGGACCCGCTCCCGATCACGTCCGCGGTCGTGTCCCGCGGGTCGCGGCTGAACAGGGCCAGGCTGAGAAACAGCGCGATGGAGAGAAAGCAGAGCCCCAGGATCTGGTACTTACGCCGGACCGAAACCCGGCCCAGGAGCGGCATCAGCGTCCCTCCTAGGTCCCCTGCTCCCAGGACGCGAGATACGCGACCTGCTCGGGCGTCAGCGTGTCGATGTTCACGCCGAGCGCCTCCAGCTTGAGCTTCGCGATCTGCTCGTCCAGATGCTTCGGAATCGGGTAGACGGTCGGCTTCAGTTCCTTCGAGTGCGAGAGCAGGTACTCGATGCCGAGCGCCTGGTTCGCGAAGCTCATGTCCATCACCGAGGCGGGGTGCCCCTCGGCGGCGGCCAGGTTGATGAGCCGTCCCTCGCCGAGCACGTAGATGCGCTTGCCGCCGTCGAGCGTGACCTCCTCGACGAACGGACGGACGGTGCGGATTCCCTTCGCCTGCTTCTTGAGCGTGTCGAGATCGAGCTCCACGTTGAAGTGGCCGGAGTTCGCGACGATCGCGCCATCCTTCATCGCGCGGAAGTGCTCCATGCGGAGGACGTTGATGTTGCCGGTCACCGTCACGAAGAAGTCGCCCACCTTCGCCGCCTTCTCCGCCGGCACCACCTCGAAGCCGTCCATCACCGCCTCGAGCGCGGGAAGCGGATCGATCTCCGTGACGAGCACGTGCGCGCCGAGGCCGCGGGCGCGCGTCGCGACCCCGCGTCCGCACCAGCCGTAGCCGAGCACGACGAACTTGGATCCCGCGACGAGCCGGTTGGTCGCGCGCAGGATGCCGTCCAGCGTGCTCTGCCCGGTGCCGTACCGGTTGTCGAAGAAGTGCTTGGTCTTCGCGTCGTTGACCGCGAGGATCGGATACTTGAGCGCGCCATCCCGTGCCATGGCGCGGAGCCGGATGACCCCCGTCGTCGTCTCCTCGGTACCCGCGATGACGCGCGCCGCGTCCTCGGCGCGCTTCGTGTGGAGCACCGTCACGAGATCGGCGCCGTCGTCCATCGTGAATTCGGGACGTGCGTCGAGCGTGGCCTGGATGTGCTTGTAGTACGTGTCGCCGTCCTCACCCTTGATGGCGAAGGTCTGGATCTTGAAGGTGTGCGCGAGCGCCGCCGCCACGTCGTCCTGCGTGGACAGCGGATTGGAGGCGCAGAGCGTGACCTCGGCGCCGCCCGCCTGCAGCGTCAGCATGAGATTGGCCGTCTCGGTCGTGACGTGCAGACAGGCTGCCACGCGGCGCCCCCGCAGTGGCTTCTCCTTCTCGAAGCGCGCCTTGATCTGACGCAGCACGGGCATCTCGCGCTCGGCCCACTCGATCCGGTTCACGCCCGCCTGCGCGAGCTTCGGATCGGCCACATGTCCCAGCGCGTTCATCACAGCGGTCTCAGGCGTCACGCTTCAAATCCTCCACGCGGTCGAGGAGCTCCCAGCGGAAGCCCTCGTTCTCGCGACCGAAATGGCCATAGGCGGCGGTCTTCTTGTAGATGGGTTTCCTCAGATCAAGCGTCTTCATGATGGCGTCCGGACGCAGATCGAAGTGCTTCCGCACGAGCTCGGAGAGCCGGCTGTCCGGCACTCGCCCGGTGCCGTGCGAATCGATCATGATCGAGACTGGCTCTTCCACGCCGATGGCGTAGGCGACCTGGACCGTGCAGCGGTCGGCCAGTCCGGCGCCCACCACGTTCTTCGCGACGTGCCGCGCGGCGTAGCAGGCCGAGCGATCCACCTTCGACGGATCCTTGCCGCTGAACGCGCCGCCTCCGTGCGGCGCCGAGCCGCCGTAGGTGTCGACGATGATCTTCCGTCCCGTGAGTCCCGTGTCGGCGCGCGGTCCGCCCACGACGAACCGGCCCGTCGGGTTGATGTGGAAGATCGGATCGCCGTGGAGGAGCGCCTTCGGCAGGACGGGCATGATGACGTCCTGGATGAGCCGGTCGCGGAACTTGTTCATCTCCGCGTCGCTCATGTCCACGTGCTGCGTCGAGAGCACGACCGTGTCGATGCGCTTCGGGATGTCCGCTTCGTACTCCACGGTCACCTGCGACTTGCCGTCGGGCCGGATCTCCGGGAACTTGCCCGAGCGCCGCGCGTCGGCGAGCGCCTTCGTGAGCCGGTGGGCGAGCTGGATCGGCGCCGGCATGAGCTCAGGCGTCTCGCGAACGGCGTAGCCGAACATGAGTCCCTGATCCCCCGCCCCCTTCCGGTCCACGCCCATCGCGATGTCCTTCGACTGCTCGTCGATCGACGTGAGGACCGCGCAGTTCTCCCAATCGAAGCCGAAGTGCGGATCGTCGTAGCCGATGTCGCGGATCGTCCCGCGAACCACGCGCGGGATGTCGACATAGGTCTTCGTCGTGATCTCGCCCGACACGAGCGCGAGTCCCGTCGTGACCAGGGTTTCGGCCGCGACGCGCCCCGTTGGATCTTCCTTCAGGATGGAGTCCAGGATCGCGTCCGAGATCTGGTCCGCGACCTTGTCCGGATGGCCCTCGGTGACCGACTCCGAGGTGAAGAGGAACGAATGCCGCGTCCCGGGCTTGGTGCGCGAGGCGGGCTTGGACTGAGTTGCTTCGAGCGTCATGAGCTCTCGACCTCCGATGAACCGCCGACATTGAGCCGCTGATAGGCCCCGCGAACCACCGCGTTCTCCCCCACGACCGAGAGGTCGAGCAGGACGTTCTCGACGGTGGCGCCTTGACTGATGATGGAATTGCGAACGACCGCGCGGTGCACGCGCGCTCCGGGTCCGATGGAAGCATGCGGCCCGACCACCGAGTGGACCACGTCCGCCGTCTCGTCGATCGCGACCGGCGGCAGGATCACGACGCCGGGTCGCGTCACGGTCCGGGGCGAGCGGTCGAGGAGCGCCCGATTCGTCTCGAGCAAGGTCTCCGTCTTCCCGCAGTCGTACCAGGCTTCAACCGAAAACGGACGGAGCACCTCTCACTCCTCGATCATTCGTTGCAGCCCGTCCGTGAGCTGGATCTCACCCTTCGTGCGCTTCCCCTCCCGCTCCACCGCTTCGAGCGAGCCAAAGAGGAGCGGCGCGTTCGTCAGGTAGTACACGCCGACCACCGCGAGGTGCGACGTCGGGTGCTCCGGCTTCTCGACGAGACCCGTGATGCGTCCCCCCTCGACGTTGGCCACGCCAAACCGGCGCGGATCTTCGACCTCGCGTACCCCCACCTTGGATCCATCCGATACGAGATCGCGAAGCGCCGCGATCGCGATCGTGTCGCCGAGCACGATCAGAACAGGCGCCGTGCCGACTTCGTCCTTGGCCTGGAGCACCGCGTGTCCCAAACCGAGCGGCCGCTCCTGCACGACGAACGAGAACCGAAGGCCGCGCTGCTTCTCCGCCCACTGGCGAATCTGCTGCCCCTGCGCCCCCGGACCGATCACGAGCACCACGCGCTCCGGATCCGTCTCGGCGACCTGGTCGAGGATGTGCGCGAGAATCGGCTTTCCGGCCACCTCGAGCAGCGCCTTCGGAATCGTGTGCGTGTGCGGCCGGAGCCGCGTGCCGGCTCCGGCCACCGGGATCACAGCGACCGGCTTCACCGGGAGAGCGCCTGCTTGAGCGACGTCACGCCCGGAAGCGCGCTCGGATCCGAGCCGTGGAGGATCGCGAGGTAGTAGCTCACCCAATCCCCCAGGGCCACGCACCCGAGCACGCGGCTCATCGGATCGCCTTCCGGCGCTTCGACCGTCTCCACCTGCACGCCACGCTCCGCGAAGTAGCGCTCGAGCCAGCGGAATCGCGCGACGATGCGCGGATGATCCCCCGGATCGCGGAGGAGCACGGCCGCCACGCTGCCCACCAGCCTCGCCGGCGATGCGTACGAGTCCACTTCGTTGTGATTCATTTCCGGAAGCGGCGACGCCCAGGCCAGGTGCTTGGAATTCTCGTTCAGCTGCCCTTTCCAACGCAGCGACGCCGGCCCCAGCGTGCGCTCGTTCGCGATCAGGACCAAGGCCCGGTCGACCAAACGTATCGCCAATTGTTTGGCAGAGTTGCGCGATTGTAGCACACCCCTTCCGCAGGCGGAAGCGACCACTTCCACGGCCTTGGCCGCGGCTTCGATCCGCGCGGGACCGTCGCTCAGGAGGCCCCGGTGCGCGAGGACGTGGAGGAGGGTCGAGACGGAGTACCCGAGCGCGGCGCGGGGCGGGTGCCCTGGGGGTAGCTTGGCGATCGGCACGCCATCCTCCGCGGCGAGTTTCGCGAGCGTTCCCCCCGTCGTGATCACCAGCGTGTCCTCGGTCCGCCCCCGCATCTGCCCATAGGTCCACAGGGTCTCCTCGGTCTCTCCGGAATAGGACGAGAAGACGAGGAAATCCTCGGGCGCGACCCAGGACGGCGGCTCGTAGTGGCGGCTGACGTGGAGCGGAATGGCGCCCTCGCGATCGATGAGCCCTCGCGCGAGGTCCCCCGCGATGGCCGATCCCCCCATGCCGAAGAGAACGACGCGCCGTGGACGGCCCGCGTCGAGCCGGTCCAAGACTTCCTCCGCGATGCCGGCGCCCGTGCGGAGCTGCGCGGGAAACGCGTCGATCCGGTCCCCCATGCCATCCCGGTCGATCCGCGCCATCGCCTCGGCGGAGTCGAGGATCGTCGAGTCCGTCACGCGATGAAGTAGGCGCCGTACCGGGCCGACATCTCCTCGGTCACGAGCGCGCGGACCTGGGCGGGGGTGTCGAGGGCGAGGCAGCGCTGCGCGAACTCCTCGGCGTCGCAGCGCGTGGATGCGTTCAGGATGGTCTTGATCTCGGGGACGAGGAACGGGCTCACGCTGAACTCGGTGAGACCGAGTCCGAGGAGGAGCACGGCATAGAGCGGCTCCCCCGCCATCTCGCCGCAGATCCCGACCGGGATCCCCGACTTCCGGCCCGCCTCGACCACGAGCTGGAGCGCGCGAAGCACGGCCGGATGGAGCGGCTCGTAGATGGGGGCCGTCTCCTCGTTGCCGCGGTCGACCGCGAGGGTGTACTGAATGAGATCGTTCGTTCCGATGCTCACGAAGTCCGCCTCGCGCGCGAGGAGATCGATCGCGAAGACGGCCGCGGGCGTCTCCACCATCACCCCGAGCGGCACGTGCACGGACATCGGCACTTCCTCGCGCTCGAGATCGGCCCGCACCTCGAGCACGATCTGCCGCGCGCGCCGGAAGTCCTCCAAGCCGATCACCATCGGGAACATCACGCGCACGTTGCCGTGGACCGTCGCGCGACAGATCGCGCGGAGCTGCGTGCGGAAGATGTCCTCGCGCTGGAGCGAGAAGCGGAGCCCGCGCATGCCGAGGAAGGGATTCCGCTCCTCGGGCGTTCCGAGATACGAGGCGAACTTGTCGCCCCCCACGTCGAGCGTGCGGATGGTCACGGGGCGCGGCGCCATGGCTTCGACGACCGTGCGGTACGCCTGGTACTGCGCCTCCTCGGTGGGGAGCGTGGAGCGCGAGAGGTAGAAGAACTCGGTCCGGTAGAGGCCGATTGCCTCCGCCCCGTTCTCGATCACCGACGGGAGCTCCTCGGGCACCTCGAGATTCGCCCCCAGATGCACGTCCACGCCGTCCTGGGTCACGCAGTCCTGGTCCTTGATCGACGCCAGATTGGCGGCCATCTCGCGGTAGCGGCGCTGCTTCAGCCGGTGCTCCTCGAGCACCTCCGGCTCCGGATCGAAGATGGCGACCCCCCGCGTGCCGTCGACGAGGGCCGTGGCCCCTTCGCGCGCGGCGTCCATCGCCTGCTTCAATCCGACCACGGTGGGAATCCCGCGAGCGCGGGCCATGATCGCGGTGTGCGAGGTGCGTCCGCCCAGGTCGATCGCGAAACCCAGGATCTTCTCCCGCGAGGCAAGCGCCATCTCGCTCGGCGCGATGTCGTACGCGACGACGAGCGACGGGACGCGGAGATCGCTCAAGGTATGCGAGCGGATGCCGCCCAGGTGGCCCAGCACGCGGCGGCGCACGTCCCGGATGTCGAGCGCGCGCTCCCGGATGTACTCGCCGTCCGATTCTTCGAGCGCGGCAGCGACGACACCCAGGATCTTCCGGTACACGTACCCCGCGGAGCGGCGGTCGCGCTCGATCGCGGCGAGCGTCTGCGAGGTGGCTTCGGGATCTTCGAGGATCGCGAGCTGCGGGTCGAGCATGCGCGCGTGCTCCTCCCCGGTATCGAGCGCGATCTTCCTCCGGAGCTCGGCCACTTCGCGGCGGCTCGCCTCGACGGCGGCGCGGAAGCGATCCTGCTCGGACTTCACGTCATCGGGGGGGATGAGCCCGTCCTTCACCTCGATCTCTTCGGGATCGAGCACGTGCACCGGGCCGATGCCGATGCCGGGCGAAGCCGCGATGCCGGAGAGCGTGGTCATCATTCCTCGCCGAACTTGTCGTTCACGACCTTCACGAGCGCGGCCAAGGCCTGGACCTCGTCCGACCCCTCGGCACGCAACGTGATCTCGGCCCCACGCTCCGCCGCGAGCATCATGACACCAAGGATGCTCTTCCCGTTCACCTCGAGCCCGTCCCGCGCGACGACGATGTGCGACGCGAACCGGGCCGCCTCCTTCACGAACACCGAGCAGGCGCGCGCGTGGAGACCGAGCCGGTTCTGGATCATCACGTTCTGTTCGACCATCGCGCTGTTAGACCAGCCCTCCCAGTAGGAGTCCCGCGGCAAGCGCCGCGAGCGCCACTTCCACCACGCGTCCCGGCCACTTGAGGAGGCCGGCCCAGCCGATCACCGCGCCGAGAACGAGCGGCGCCGCCGTCGTGATCTTGGCGGTGGCGTCCAGCCCCCAATCGATCGAGCCGAAGTCGAGGAATCGGATGACGAGCGCGAGGAGGGCCCCGTACCCGAACGCCCCCACGCATCCCAGCGCGTGGCCCCATTCCTTGAGGCGGAGCGATCGCAGAAGCGCCGCGGGCCGGTCCGCTTCGAGGTAGCCGACGTGAGTCCCGACGACGCGGAACGGCAGCGCGAAGGCATTGTACGTCAAAAGGGTGAGGAGCGGGCAGAGGAGCACGCGCCAGTCCGGGCCGAGAATGGGCGCCGGGATGAGACCGATGGCGACAATGCCCACGAGCCCCGCGAGGGGACGAAGCGTGACCCAGAAAAAGGGGTCCCCCATCGCGGCGAGCGGGCTCGCCAGGGCGCGCTTCCAGGTGTCGATCGCCTCGTCGGTGACCGCATCGCCGTTCGCGCGCCGCTCTTCCCAACGTGCCGCGGCGCCGAGCACGTAACCCGTGAGCACGGGGTGCGTCGCGAAGTAGGCGAGATGCCGCCGGATCGCGCGGGCCAGGTCCTGACGCGCGGGATAGAGCCGCTCGAGCACGGGCAGCAGCGCGAAGGCGAAGCCGGGCCCCTGCATCCGTTCCGGCGTGAGCAGGGTCTGGATGTGGCCGGCGCGCGCTCCAGTGCGCACGAGATCCTCGGAGCGCACCCGCACCGGCGCGGGCGCCTCCGGGACCTCGTTCACGTCGCCGGCGCTCATGACGACGTCTGCTGAGCCACGGCGAGCAGAACGAGCGCGACGGCCGCGCCGAGCGCCATCCACCGTCCGCCGGCGCGCCGGCTCCTCACGTGCGCGTGATAGCCGGCCGCGAGCGCAGCGCCGAGCGTCGTGGCGAAAAGGAACCCGATCCGGCGTCCCGTGAGCCACTCGCCGAGAGCGGGCAGCACCGCGATCGCGATCATGAGCCCGATCAGGGATCCCGCCCACGACCAGAACGCGCCGAGCAGGAACACCCGCCCCATCGCCTTCCAGTAGAGGTGCTCGAACCTGGCCGCCGGCTTGCGCTCCGCTCGGATGCCTTCGAGAGCATCGGCGAGCCCCGCGTCGCCAAGAGACGAATCGTCCTGCACGAGCTCCTCCGCGCGGGCCACGTCGCGGCGGCTTCGCGCGCGGTGATAGCCCATGACCCATCCCCCGACGATCGCGGCGAGAAGCCCAGCCGTCACTCCGAGCAGCACCCACAGCGCGCCTCCGAGAGCGGCCGGGATCTGGCTGTGGAGGCGAACCATTCCGAGGAGCGCGACGGTGCTCCCCACGACCCCCGCGGTCGCGGTGTCGTGGTGGCGCTGCGCCGCAGGGAGCGACGCGTCCGTGAGGAGGAGCTGGAGGATGGCGCCGACGCCGATCGGCACGCGCAGGGCCCAGAGCTCCCACTCGGGCCCCGGGTTCACGAGGGCGCCCGCCAGGCAGGCGCCGACGAGCGGCTGGCTCAGCATCGTGCTCCACCCCGCCGCGCGGTCCACCGCGAGGATGCCGCCGAGGAGCGCGATGCGCACCATCTCCGGGATCAGATTCAACGCTCCGTGTCCCTCGAGTCAGCGCCGAGCCAGGATTCGATCGGATGCGATGGATTGGCCGGAAGATCGCGCGCAGCCACGCGCACGCCGCGCGCCGCGATGGCGCGGAGCCGCTCGCGATCCGCGTCGTCGAGGAAGACGTACGGCAGGATCTCGCGCTTCCCCGCCGCGTGATGAAGACCGCCCACGTTGAGCTCGGTCATCGGAAAACCGCCCTCGAGCAGACGGAGCGCCTCATCGGTCCCGGGCATGAGAAGGATGGTCCGCTCCTTGTCGATCTCGGCCTGGAGCGAAGGCGTGAGCGCCTCGGCAACCGACACGACGCGTCCGCGCGCGTCGTCGGGAACGCCGCACAGGCAGACCTCGGCGCGCATCTTGTCCGCGCTCAGGGCGTCCGACACCACGAGGTAGAAGCTCGACTTGAGCGCCCGGCCCCATCCGTAGGCCACCTGGCCGTGGATCAGCCGGTCGTCGATGCGCGCGAGGAGGAGCGGCACCGCTAGAGGACGAGGATGCCCGCTTTGGCCTTCGCTTCCATGCGCGGCAGAAGCTCGTCCAGCGAGAGCGTGTCCCGGTAGTGGAAGAACTCGAGCAGCATGGGCAGATTGACTCCGGTGATGCGCTTGAAGGGGCGATCACAGGGAGTGATGCGCCGCGATGCGATGCCGCAGCTCCCCGCGGCCAGGTCGGTGAAGAGAACGACCGGCGCGTCGGACGGAATGGCGGAGATTCGATCCTCGATCGCGGCCGTGAGAGCGTCGGACGAGAGCCCGTTGTTGCTGATGGTGATGGTGTCGGTCTGCGGCCCCAGGATGGAGCCGACGGTCCGGACGAGCTCCTCCCCCAGAACCCCGTGGGTCACGAGGAGGGCGAAGGGGCGCGATCCGGCCATGGCGGCCTACTCGACGTCGTCCCGCACGAGCGGGTTCGAGAGGAGCTGCTTCATGCGCATGCTCTCCATCAGGCGGTCGTTCAGCGCCCGCGCGGGGTGGTACCCGTAGACCTTGACCAGATGGTTGAGGGCGACCACTTCGGCGATGACGGTGATGTTCTTGCCCGGAAAGATCGGGATCGTGACCAGCGGGATCTGGACGTCGAGGTAGCCCTGCATCTGGTCCTCGAGGCCCACCCGCTCGAAATCGCGCGCGTCGTTCCACTCCGTGAGATGCACCTCGACCTCCACCCGTTTCTGCCCCCGGATCGACCGGATGCCGAAGATGGACTGGACGTCGATGATCCCGATCCCCCGCACCTCCATCGTGTGCTTCAGCACCTCGTTGCAGGCCCCGATCAGGATGTCGCCGTGCCGCCGCGTGATCCGGACCACGTCGTCCGCCACGAGGCGGTGGCCGCGCTCGACCAGGTCGAGGGCGGTCTCGCTCTTCCCGATGCCGCTCCGCCCCGTGAAGAGGAGCCCGATCCCGTACACGTCGACGAGCGACCCGTGCACGGTGATGTTGGGTGCGAAGACGAAATCGAGAAAGGCGGTGAGCTGATGAATGAACGGGGTCGTCTCGAGCGGCGTGCGGATGACCGGGATCTGGTGCGCGTTCCCGCGCTCGACCAGCTCGGACGGGATCTCGAGGCCCTTGGCCACGATGATGCAAGGGGTCTGGAACTGGAAGAACCGATCCAGGGCGGCGTCGCGGTCTCCCTCCTTCAGCGTGCCGAGATACGCGAGCTCCGTGCGCCCGAAGATCTGGATGCGCTCGGCGAGGAAGTTCTCGGTGAAGCCCATGAGCGCCATCCCCGGACGGTTGATGTCGCTCATCGTGATCGGGACCTTGGATTCCAGCGACTCCGACAGGAGATCGAGGGAGAGCGCGTCCTTCTGTTGCTCGTAGAGCTGCGCGACCGTGAGGGTCGGCGGGCTAGTCGAGCTCAAGCAGCCCCACCTGTCCGTCTTCGAGGCGGTAGGCCACGCGAAGCCCTTCCTCGCCTCGCTCGGAGAACACGAGGACGGGCTTCCGGCTCTTCATGAGCGCGCGGGCGGCTTCCTCCACGCTCAGGACCGGCCGCTTGGGTGGACGGTGCCGGACCACCTCGATCGCGGCCTTGGCGCGCGGCGGGGTTTCGATCGCGGGCTCCATGCGGATGCTCGATCCGCGCTTCTTCCGATCCTTGAGCTTGTCCTTCTGCTTCTGGAGCGCACGCTCCACCTTGCCTAGGACCTGGTCGAGCGAGGCCTTGGCCTCGTTGTCGGTCGCCTTGGTGAGAAGATCGAGCGCGTTGCCGTGGAGGCGGAGCTCGGTCTGGTGGCGGTAGCCCTCCTGCGTGATGACGAGCTCGGCGCGAATGATCGCCGGATAGAACCGCGTCAGTCGCTCGAGGCGCTCGACCGCGTATTCCCGAAAGCCCGGCGAGGGCTTCCAGTGACGTCCCTTGATCGTGATCTCCATGCCACCCCCTTATCGGTGGGACGCGCTCAGGCGTAGCGGCGTCGCGCGCGCGCGGGCAAGAGGCGGAGCGCCTCCCGGTACTTCGCCACGGTGCGCCGCGCGATCCGGAGACCCTGCTCGTGCAGGATCTCGGCGATGCGCTGATCGCTGAGCGGGTCCTTCTTGTCCTCGTTGTTGATCAGGGTCAGGATCTTGTCCTTCGCGACCTTGGCCGAGACGTCGTCCCCTTCCTCGGTGGCGAGGCCGCTCGAGAAGAAGTACTTCAGCTCGAAGACGCCGCGCGGCGTCTGGACGTACTTGTTGGTCGTGACTCGGCTCACGGTGGATTCGTGCATGCCGATCTGGTTCGCGATCTGCTGGAGCGTGAGCGGCTTCAGCCCCTCGACGCCGCGCTCGAAGAACTCCCGCTGCTCCTCGACGATCCGGCGCATCACCTTGATCATCGTCTTCCGCCGCTGCTCGATCGTCTGGATGAGCCACTTGGCGGAATTGAGCTTGTCGGAGATGAACTTTCGCGTCTCGTCCTGCCCGGCGGACTTGTTGCGGAGCATCTGCTGGTAGGCCTGGCTGATCCTTAGCCGCGGCACGTTCCGGTCGTTGAGCGACACCACGAACTCGCCGGACACGCGATCGACGATGAGATCGGGCGTGACGTATTTCGTGTCCTCCGCCGCGATCTCCTGTCCGGGACGCGGGTCCAGGGTCGCGATGAGGTCCCCCGCCCCCTGGACGTCCTCGACGGTGCATTTGAGGCCGCGCGCGATCTCGCCGAAGCGCTTGGCGAGGAGGTTCTCGAATTGTTCCTGCACGACGCGCCCCGCGAGCGTGTCCTCTTGTTTCCGCTGCACGAGCTGGATCCAGAGGCATTCTTGGAGATTCCGCGCGCCGACGCCGGCGGGCTCGAACTTCTGGATCTCCGCCAGCACCTCTTCCACCTTGTCGGGCCCCACGGCGAAGGTCTCGGCGACTTCCTCGACCGTCGTCTGGAGATAGCCGTTCTCGTCGATCGAGCCGATCAGGTACTCGCCAATGGCGAGCTCCTCTTCGCTTCGCTCGAGGAGACGGAGCTGGTCGATGAGATGATCGCCGAGGCTCCTCCGCGTCACGGGGACGCGTTCGTAGAACTCGGCGTCCGGATCGTCCGTACGCGGTGCGGAGGGGATCTCGTAGTTGTCCGGCCAGAGCTCGTTCCAGTCGACTTCCTGGTTCTTGTCCGGCTCGGCCGTCTCGACCGGCTCCCCCTCCCCGTCCTGGCCCTCCTCCTTCTTGATCTCCTCGATCTCCTGCACCTCCTCGATCTCGTCGACTTCCTCGAGGAGCGGATTGCGCTCCAGCTCCGCCTTCAGCGCCTGCTGGAGCTCGAGCGTGGGCATCTGGAGGAGCTTCAGGGCCTGCTGCAGACGCTGCGTCATGATCAGCGTCGGCTTCTGCTGCATGCTCAGGCCGTGTTTCATTTCCATGGCTCTAGCCCCTCAATCGAGTCGGAAGCGCTCGCCCAGGTAGATCTGGCGCGCCACCGGATCCTGCGCCAGCTCCTGACCGGTGCCCTGCAGCAGGATCTTGCCTTCGAACATGATGTACGCGTGGTCGGTGGTGCTCAGCGTTTCCCGCACGTTGTGATCGGTGATCAGAATGCCCAGCCCCTTCTGCCTCAGGCGGGACACGATGTCCTGGATCTCCGAGACGGCGATCGGGTCGATCCCCACGAACGGCTCGTCCAGGAGGAGAAACCCCGGCTGCGTCACGAGCGCCCGGGTGATCTCCACGCGCCGCCGCTCGCCTCCCGACAGGTTGTAGCCCTTCCGGTCCGCCAGGTGTCCGATGTTCAGCTCCTCGAGGAGCTGCTCGAGCCGCTGCGCCCGCTCTTTCGACGAGAGCTTCAGCGTCTCGAGGATCGCGAGGATGTTCTCGCGGACCGTCAAACGCCGGAAGATCGACGGCTCCTGCGCCAGATACCCGATTCCGATCCGGGCCCGCTGGTGCATGGGGAGCTGCGTGATGTCCCGATCGTCCAGCGAGATCTTCCCGCCGTCGGCGCGCAGGAGCCCGACGATCAGGTAGAACGTGGTGGTCTTCCCCGCCCCGTTCGGCCCCAGGAGTCCGACGACCTGTCCGCGCTCGACCTGGACGGTGACCTTGTCGACCACCTTCCAGGTTCCATAGTAGCGCTCCAGGTCCCGCGCCACGAGGCCGCTCACGGATGCGACTCCAGCGAGTCGGGGTTCTCCCCCTGGGACTGGACCTCGGCGCGCACCTCTCGCGCCAGGTGGAAGTGATCGAGCGTCGCGTCGCTCTCGAAGCCGTATCCGGTCACCACGTCTCCGTGACGGGTCACGCGCACGAAAGCGTCAGAGACGATCTTGCCCCTCGCGTTCTGCCATCGAAGCGAGTCGGTCTCGAGCGTCACGCCGCTCTCGGTCGTGACGTGAACGTTGCCCCGCGCCTCGAGGTCGTTCGTCCTCTGGAAGACGAGCCCCTGGTCGGCGGTCAGGGATGAGTTCTTCTTCCCTGCCTTGTCGAAGAAATCGATCCGCACCGTCCGGGCATCGACGAGATTCTTGTCGTTGTACATCGCCGCGTACGACGCCCAGAGGGTCCAGCTCTTCTTTCCCTCCATGGATTCGGTGAGCGTGAAGTCCCTCGCTTCCTGGTCCGGGAGACGGACCTCCTCCCCGCTCGTCGTGGAGGGCGTGTCCTTGTGGCAGCCAGCGGCCGAAGCCCCCACTAGCATGGACAGTACCATGCCCGCGAAGCCACGGTCAAACCATTGGAACCGCATGGTCTTACCTCGCCCGAAGGTCGAGGCAGTCGTGCAGGTGGAGCACCCCTTCGGGGCGGCCGTGCCCGTCCAGGACGACCAGAGACGTGATGGCGCCGCCCGGATTTTCCTCCATCGAGCGGACCGCCTGGGCGATCAGCGCCTCCTTCTCGATGGTCCGGGGCGACCGGGAGATGACGCGGGACACTGGAAGCGTCAGGTCGGCGTTCCCCTGGAGCAGGATGCGCTTCAGGTCGCCGTCGGTGAGCACGCCCTGGAGCAGGCCCTGGGCGTCGACCACGGTCGTCATCCCGAGCCTCTTGTTCAGGATCTCGACGAGCGCCTCGTGCAGCGTGGCGCTCTCGGGCACGCGCGGGAGCGCCGCACCCGTATGCATCCGGTCCGCGACGCGCAGGAGCGCGACCCGCCCGAGCACACCGCCCGGATGGAGATAGGCGAAGTCCTCCCGCGTGAATCCCTTGAGCCGCATGAGCACGATCGCGAGCGCATCGCCGAGCGCGAGCATCGCGGTGGTCGTGGCGGTCGGAACCAGGTCCTCGGGGCCCGCCTCGCGCGGACGGCCGACATCGAGGACATGATCCGCTCCGCGCGCGAGCGAGGACGTGGGATGACACGTGATCGTGACGACGAGCACGCCGTGACGGCGGAGCGCCGGCAAGAGCTCCAGCAGCTCCGCCGTTTCGCCGCTCTTCGAGAGGAGGATCGCCGCGTCGTCGCGCGACACGATGCCCAGATCGCCGTGCGCCGCGTCGGCGGGATGGACGAACGTCGCGGGCGTTCCCGTGCTGGTCAGCGTCGCGGCGATCTTCTTCGCGACGAGCCCCGACTTTCCGACACCGAGCGCGAGGACCTGCCCCTTGACAGCGGCGATCGCGTGGACCGCCGCTTCGAACTCGGGACCGATCCGCGGCTTGAGCGCGAGGATCGCCTCCCCTTCGAGGTCCAGGACCTCGCGCGCCCAGGCCGTGATGGACCCGGCTGGGTTCGCGTCCTTCATGGTCGGCTCCGCTTCCAGGCCCCGCTTCACGTGCGCCTCGTCTCCACAAGAGAGGGATCGGCAACCGATTGGTGAATCTTCATGAGACTTCGGAGGAGCGGCTCCAGGTCGGCCAGTGGCCACTGCGATTCGCGGTCGGATCGAGCCCGCGCGGGATCGGGATGGGTCTCGATGAAGAGGCCGTCCGCTCCGGCGGCCACCGCGGCCCGGGCGAGCGCGGGGATGAACTCCCGCTGTCCTCCGGTCTCCACGCCGCCCGGCCGTTGCACCGAGTGCGTCGCGTCGAAGAAGACCGGACACTCGAGCCGGGCCATGGTGGGGATCGAGCGCATGTCGACCACGAGATCACCGTAGCCGAAGGTGGTCCCGCGCTCCGTCACGATCACGCCTGGCGCACCCGCGGCGCGCACCTTCTCCACGGCGCGCCCCATGGACGCTGGATCGAGGAATTGTCCCTTCTTCACGTGCACCGGCCGTCCACTCGCCCCGGCTGCTTCGAGGAGCGCCGTCTGCCGGCAGAGAAACGCGGGGATCTGGAGAAGGTCGAGCGCGCGCGCCGCCTCCGCGATATCCGTCGTCTCGTGAACGTCGCTCGTCACCGGGACACCGACGCGCTCCCGGATGCGCGCGAGCGTCTCGAGACCCCGCTCGGCGCCCGGCCCCCGATAGCTCTCGCGCGAGGAGCGGTTGGCCTTCGCGAACGAGGCTTTGAAGACGAACGGAAGGCCGAGCGAGACCGCGATCCGCTTGACCTCCTGCGCGACCTCTTCGCCCATCGCGTCGTCCTCGAGCACGCACGGGCCCGCGATGAGCGCAAGGCGGCCGGGTTCGATCCGGACGGATCCGACCGCGACCGGGGCGAATCGCACGTCAGTTCCGCGCCGCGCCGGCGCGCGAGTCGGTGGCGCCGGTCCGCTTGCCACGCTCCTCGTTCGCCGCGTGGATGAAGCCTCGGAAGAGCGGATGCGGCTGATCCGGGCGGGACCGAAGCTCCGGATGGAACTGTACCCCGACGAACCAGGGATGATCGGGCAGCTCCACGATCTCGACCAGCGAGAGCTCGGGATAGGTGCCGGTCACGCGCATGCCCTTCGCCTCGAGAGGCGCCTGGTAGTCGTTGTTGAACTCGAATCGATGGCGATGCCGCTCGGACACCTCGGACGCGCCGTACGCTTCCGCGGCGCGACTCCCGGGAGCGAGGACGCAGCGATACGCGCCGAGCCGCATCGTGCCCCCCTTCTTCGTGACGCCGTGCTGCGACTCGAGGAGCGCGATCACCGGGTGGGGCGTCTCCGGATCGAACTCCGAGGAGTCCGCGCCGTCGAGTCCGGCGAGACCGCGAGCCATCTCGATCACCGCGCACTGCATGCCAAGACAGATGCCGAAGAACGGCACACGCCGCTCGCGCGCGTACCGCGCCGCGAGCACCATCCCCTGCGTCCCGCGATCTCCGAATCCGCCCGGGATGAGGATGCCGTGCGACGAGCCGAGGAGCGCGTCCGGGCCGTCCATCTCGATCCGCTCGGAATCCACCCAGTCGATCTTCACCGACACGCCGTTCGCGGCGCCGCCGTGCGTGATCGCCTCCGAGATGCTCTTGTACGCGTCACGGAGGTGCGTGTATTTGCCGACCACGGAGATCGTGACCGAGTCGCGCGCGGACTTGACCCGCTCCTGGTAGCGCTGCCACGCGGAGAGATCCGCCGGCCCGGCGTCGAGGCGAAGCATCGAGACGACGAGATCGTCGAGCCCGCCGCGGTGGAACATGAGCGGCACCTCGTAGATCGACGCCACGTCGATCGCCTCGATGACCGCCTGCGTCGGCACGTTGCAGAAGAGACCGATCTTCTCCTTCACCTCCTGAGGAATCGGAACCTCGGAGCGGGCGAGGAGGATGTCGGGCTGGATCCCGATCGCGCGGAGCTCCTTCACGGAGTGCTGCGTCGGCTTGGTCTTGATCTCCCGCGCGGCGCCGAGGTGCGGCACCAGCGTCACGTGGATGAAGAGCGTGTTCACCGTGGAGAGCTCGAGGCGAAGCTGCCGGATGGCCTCGAGGAACGGCAGGCTCTCGATGTCGCCCACCGTGCCGCCGATCTCGACGATCGCGACGTCCACGGGCTTCTTGCCGCGCGTCAAGGCGAGCATGCGCGACTTGATCTCATCCGTGACGTGCGGGATCACCTGCACCGTGCGCCCGAGATAGTCGCCGCGGCGCTCCTTCTGGATGATGGTGTCGTAGATCTGGCCCGCGGTGACGTTGTTCTGGCGCCCCATCGAGACACCGAGGAAGCGCTCGTAGTGGCCCACGTCGAGATCCGTCTCGGCGCCGTCGTCGGTGACGAAGACTTCGCCGTGCTGATACGGGCTCATCGTCCCGGGATCGACGTTCAGGTACGGGTCGAACTTCTGGAGCGTCACCGAGAGCCCGCGGCTCTTGAGCAAAGAGCCGATGGCGGACGCGGCGATTCCCTTTCCGAGCGACGAAACCACTCCGCCCGTGACGAACACGAACTTGGTCATGATCGCGACCTCCCTTCCCCCCAGAGGGCCCGAGCGCGGTCCAGATCGTCGGGCGTATCGATTCCCACGGATTCGTAGTCGCCTACGGCAACGTGGATTGGAATTCCATTCGTGAGTGCGCGGAGCTGCTCCAGCCGCTCCGCACGCTCGAGCGGCGCCGACTCGAGCTTCGCAAGCTCGAGGAGCGTGCGCCTGCGGTACGCGTAGACGCCGACGTGCAGGAGCCGCGGGGCCCCGGGATCCACGCCGGACGGGATCGGCGAGCGCGAGAAGTAGAGCGCGCGGTTCTCCCGATCGCGCACGAGCTTCACCTTGTTCGGGTCTTCCGGAGAAGCCCAGGCCGGGAACGGCGCCGCGAGGGTGCCCATCACGACGTCCGGGCTCTCGTAGAGCCGGACGAGATGATCGAGACCCGCGGGACTCACGAACGGCTCGTCCCCCTGCACGTTCACGAAGACGGCGCTGGGATCGGGGTCGGGAGCGCCCGAGAGAATGCGCGCCGCCTCGGCCACGCGGTCGAGCCCCGACGCGTGATCCGCGCGCGTCATCACGGCCTGGCCCCCCGCTCCGCGAACGGCGTCCGCGATCCGCTGGCTGTCGGTCGCCACCCACACGTCCCGGAAGCACGTCGCCTGGCGCACGCGCTCGAGCACGCGGACGATGAGCGGAGCGCCGCCGAGATCCTGTAAGGCCTTTTCAGGGAGACGGGTGGACTGGAGTCGCGCCGGGATGATGGCCACGGCGCCCTGGGTGGACCGCGAGAGGCCCTCGCGATCCGCGGAGGCGGTATGCGGACGGGGCACGAGCCATGCTATCCAACGGGGGTAGGGCGCGTCAAGCGTGGGGCGAGGTGCTAGCGAAGGCCCCTGGCGATATAGAGCTCGGAAAGATTCCGATCGGCGGTGAACGCCATTCCCCTGCCGTCCCCGGCAACCCGCACGATTCCCGAACCGAGAATGCCCGCGGGATTCCGCGGCGTGATGACACGGATCACGCGCCGCGATCCTGTCCTCAGGTCGATCGCAGAAACGGTCGGTCGCCGAGCCCCGATCTGGGCCACGAAGATCTCTCTGCCATCTCTCGAGAAGCCCGCGCAGAAGAGTCTCTCATTCGAAGCGATGCCCGGAATCTCCGAGGGCGTGCCGTCCGCCAGCGAATAGAGGTTGCGGAGCGGAGAGACCGCCACGTAGCGGCCATCCGGGGTCAGTCGAACATTTCCCGCCGTGAAAGCGACATTCTTGATGACCGGGCGCGGGTCACCCCCTGAGATGTTCTGCATGTATCCCGCGACGCTCCCGGTGGAGTCCTCCCCGATCACGAACACGTGACGTCCGTCAGGGAACCATGCGGCCTGGAAGTGAGATCGAATCGGACCACGTGGAAGGGTTTTCGTCTCCCCGGTGCCTGTGGGAAGAACGACCAGGTCGGTCGGGGAGTCGAGGGTCGTCGCGAGGGCGTAACGCCCATCGGGCGAGAGGGCGGAGGCCTGCCCGGCGCCGAGCTTCACGACCGGCGACCCGTCCGTTCCGCGGATACACACCGCGTAGGTGTCGCCCACCGCGTTCCCTTCCTCCGAAAAGAGGACGGTCCGCCCGTCCGCGCTCACATCGTCGAGCACCGACCAGTCTCCCCACGAGAGCTCGCGCTCCTCCGCCGCCCCGGGATCCAGCCAGTAGAGCTCCGCCCGGTGATTGTCGCGGACGAAGAGCACACGGCCGTCCGTGGCGATATCGGTGATCCGCATCCCTCCGGGGCTTTCAGCCACCGTGCGAATGGAACCGTCGAGCGTGGCCGCGAAGATCTTCGCTCCGAGACCCCCCCGTGCGGCGGAGAACCAGATCTCCTTCCCATCCGGGCGCCATGCGATGCCCTGGCAGCTGCCGAAGGTCGGTCCGAGGGCTTTCGACGCACCCTTGCGGTCGATGACCGTGAGCGTCCCACGGTCGTCGGGAAAGATCCGATGATCGAAGAACGCGATCCGGCTCCCGTCCGGGGCGAAGCGGAGACGGCTCATCCAGCCCGGGGTCTCGCGTAGCACGTGACCCGGAGGACACTCGAGCCGGTAGCGTCCATTCGACGCGATCAGCACGGCCAGCGTCCCGTCGTGCGCCCAGTCGGCGCTGACGACGCTGTCCACCACCGCGCGCGGCGCGCCGCCGGCCAGAGGAACGCGGGCGAGCGTTCCCAGCCGGGTCAAGTGCGGCTGGTTGGTCGTATGGATCCCGATTCCGAGATCGCCCGCGCTCGAGACGTAGAGCAGCATCGCGTTCCGATAGCCCAGGGGCCGGGTTTCGGGAGAGCCGATCTGAGCCGTATAGACGCTTGCCGAGTCGCCATCCCACTCCGCGCTGTAGACGATCGTATTCGCGTCCGGGGTGAAGCGAGCGTCGTGAACCGCTCCGTTCCGGAAGGTGACCCTCTGGTACTCCGGCTGAACCGCCTTCGACGCCGAGTGGGTGAGGGCCCATGCCAGAGCGACAGCGGCGACGGCACCGAGACCCATGGACGTGAGGAACGCGGATCGGGAGCGGCGACGACGGGCCGGCTCTGTCGACACCGCCGGAAGACTGGAGGAGGCCAGGAGCTCGAGATCGAAGGCGAGATCGCGGGCATTCTGCGGCCGCGCGGACGGATCCTTCTCAAGTGATCGGCGCACCACGCGATCGAGACCCGGAACTCGGAGCACCGTCTCCGGCAGGGGGGCGGGCTCCGTGGACAGGATCGCCATCTGAATATCCGCGGCCGTCGCTCCCTGGAAGGCGCGGTGTCCCGACAACATTTCGTAGAGGATCGCTCCGAGCGCGAAGAGATCGGTGCGGCCATCCACGGACTGCTGGCGGATCTGCTCCGGCGCCATGTATCCGACCGTTCCGTACGTGGAGCCGGGGCTCGTGAGTGCGGCGCCGATCGTGGCCGTGTCGGTGGAGGGCGGGCGGCCTTCCTCGGCCATCCGCTTGGCCAGACCGAAATCGAGAATCTTCACTCGCCCGCCGCGGGCGACCACGATGTTCTCGGGCTTGAGATCGCGATGCACGATCCCGCGCTCGTGCGCGGCGGCAAGCCCGCTCGCGACCTGAGTCGCGATGGCGAGCGCGGTCGCCGGTGGGAGCGCCCCCTGCTCCAGGCGCTTCCGGAGCGTGTCCCCTTCCACCAGCTCGAAGACGACGAACGGCGTCCCTTCGTGCACGCCCACGTCGTAGATCGTGACCACGTGGGGATCGCTCAAGGCCGAGACGGCTCGTGCTTCGATGTCGAACCGGCTCAGCCGCTCGGGGTCGGAGGCGAATTCAGGCGGAAGCGTCTTGAGGGCGACGTCCCGTCCGAGGCGCGTGTCGCGCGCGCGATAGACATCGCCCATGCCTCCGGCGCCGAGCGGCGCGAGGATCTCGTACGGACCGAGACGGGTGCCGGGAGGAAGCGCGGATCGGCCGGACGGCGTCACGTGGGATCGCTCAAGGAGTGACTCGCGCGGCGGTCCCGACCACCCGCGAATGCCGGTCGAGCCAGATAGCCCATGGAACGAGGATGTAGAGGCCGAACGCCGAATACATCACCGCCTTCATGCTCGGGGGCGGAGCGCCGTTCACCACGTCGGCGAAGAGGAAGAGGAGGAGGAGAACGAGCGACGAGAAGGCGATCCATCCCTGCGCGCCACGGGGTCGGTACGCCCGGAGCCAGAGCCCGAGGCCGAGCGCGAAGAGGCCCAGCTCCACCACGGCGGTGGCGAGCCGGTGATTCCACACGCCGAACCCGAAGCGCGTCTCGATGCCGGGAGCGAGCTGAAGGTCGGGACGGTGCACGACGAGGTCGAAGACCCAGTGGCTCAGGACCGCGATCGCGAGCCACACGGCCGCGCGGGTCGAGCCCCGGAGCGCGCGGTACGCGAGGCCGAAGAGCGCGGCCCACACGACCGCCATCGCGAGGCTATGGGACCAGGGGTAGTACTGGAAATCGAGGGGAGTGACGACCGTGATTCCCGGCACCACGCGCGCGCGCTCCCAACCGAGCGCGAGGAAGACGGGCCAGACCGCGTCCAAAAAAAGCGGGGCCAAGAGGAGCGCTCCAAGCGACGTCTTCGGAGCGACCCGCTTCCCCGCGAAACCCACGGCGATGTGCCCCAGGAACATGGTCGAAGCACCTCGCGTTGCGCCCGAGGGCGC
>DATJGP010000039.1:0-5375 GCA_035494915.1 Candidatus Eiseniibacteriota bacterium
TCGCGCAGGATGGCCGAGGTCACGTCGGCGGACGTGGCTCCCGAGAAGGGGCGGCGGCCGGTCGCCAGCTCGTACATCACGATCCCGAGGGCAAACAGGTCCGTTCGAGCGTCGGTCGCCTCGCCACGCACCTGCTCCGGGGCCATGTAGGGCGCCGTGCCCATGACCTGCCCAGCGATCGAAATGGAGTGGGCCGTCGCCGTCCGCGCATCGCCCTCGCTCACCGCCATCTGGGCGATTCGCGCGAGACCGAAATCGAGCACCTTCACGTGCCCGGCGCGCGTCACCATGACGTTTGCGGGCTTCAGGTCCCGATGAACGATGCCCCTCTCGTGTGCCGCCACCAGAGCCTCGGCCAATGCGGTGGAGATATCGAGAAGACGCTCGACCGGAACGCCGTTGGGCCCGATCTCACGATCGAGGCGCTGTCCCTCGACCAGCTCCATGGTCAGGAACCGCGTCCCCTTCACTTCTTCGATCGAGTAGAGGACCACGATGTTCGAATGATTGAGGCCAGCGGCGATGCGGGCCTCCCGCTCGAACCGGGCGAGGCTCTCGAGGTCGGCGGCCAGGGCCTCGGGCAGGACCTTCAGCGCTACGTCCCGCCCCAGCCTCGTGTCCCGGGCTCGGTACACCTCGCCCATTCCCCCCGCTCCGAGGGGCGAGAGGATCTGGTAGGAGCCAAGCAGGCTGCCGAACGCGAGACGCACGACGAACAGGCTATCCGGAACAGCCCGGGGGTTCTATCGGCTTCTGAGATCGAATCGAGGGCAGTTCGGGATCCCAGTCGCTCAAGCTCTACGCGTCCGCCTTGGTCTTCATCCCCCGGATCCAGACAGCGAAATCGCCGAGCAGGGCATCCAAGGTAAGGGACCGCCCTTCGGCCTCGGCGCGCGCCGTTGCCCCGTCCGAACCGGTCGCCTCCCGGAGTGCGGCACGCGCCGCCGCTTCCTCGCGATCGAAGAAGCGCAGCTCTTCGGGATGGGATCCGATCCCCATCGCCTTCCACAGTGTCCGCCGAGCCATCGTGTATCGAACGGCCCGGTCGGGCTCGCCAAAATTGAGGGCGAGACACATGCACGCATCGATCAGAGGGATCAACGCCTCCATATCGGGATTGGCATCGTTCTCGATGATGTCCATGGCTTCGATGAGCTGAATCCGTGCCCTTTCCACGTCGCCGAGACGACCCAGCCAGAGTGCGAGACAGACCCGCGTGCCAATGATTCGTCCCCGCCTGCCTGCGATCAGCGCGTGAGGCAGGGCTTCCTCCAAGAGGTCCCGGGCCCCCTGGTTGTCGCCGTGGAAGCCTTGAGATTGGCCCAGATTGAGCAGGCAGTCCGCAATTCCAGAGTGTTGCTTCTGTTGTCGATAGAGTCCCAGTGCTTCCCGCGTGTGCGCCCTCCAGCGCTCCGTGTCGTCCACGACCGTGAGCGCGAGGTTCTGGAGACTCCCTGCGATACGAACTGGCTCTCCGATGTCGCGCGCCAGGGCAAGTCCTTCTTCGATATAGGGCCTGGCGCCTTCAAAGTCGCCCTTACGAGCGAGGAGGGTCCCCACTGCGTTGACGGAGCGTCGCAGGGAGTCCTTCGACCCCATCGCACGGCTCATCTCGAGCGTACGCTCGAGATGTGCGCGAGCGACTTCATAGTCTCCCAGTCCCATCGACATCATGCCGAGCACGTAGATCGCGTGGTTGACCCATTCCGGAGGCTCCCCATCTGCCCTCTCGAGGAGCCCTTCCAGGGTCACGCGCACCGCCAGGAACAGGGACATGCTTTCCCAGAAGATCTGGAGTCGCGCGCCGATTCTCAGGCCTCGGCCGACACGCGAGAGGCCGTTTGTCGAGGCCGCGGGAGCCGTGCGCGCCCAGGACATCGCCTCGAGCAGATTCTCAATGTCCCGTTCGAATCGTTCGAACCACTCTGGACCCGGAATGAAATACATCCCGTCCCGCCCCGTGGCTTCCAGCATCAGCTGATGGTAGTGATCGAGATGCCGGTCCCGGGTGTCCTCGGTCTCACCTTCGCGATCGAGCTCCTCGGACGCGTACTGGCGCACCGTCTCGAGGAAACGATAGCGGGGCTCCGCGCCGCCGTCGTCCACCTGCACGAGCGACTTGTCGGCGAGATGCGTGAGCAGATCGAGCACCTCGAACTCGTCGAGATCGGCACCGTCCTCACCGCCGCCCGGGCCGCACACCGCGATCGCCGACTCCAACGTCCACCCTCCCGCGAAGACCGAAAGCGCCCGGAACATCCGCCGCTCGCTCGCCGTCAGGAGCTTGTACGACCAATCGACGGCCGCCCGCAACGTGCGCTGGCGTTCCATCACGCCGCGCCCGCTGCTCGTGAGGAGGCGAAATCGGTCGTCCAGCTTGGAGAGGATCTGGTCCGGGCTCAGGACCTTCACCCGCACCGCCGCCAGCTCGATGGCGAGGGGAATTCCGTCGAGCTTCCGGCAAATGCGCGACACCGCCTCCGCATTGGACTCGTTCAGCTCGAACGCAGGCTTCACGCCGCGTGCCCGGTCCACGAAGAGCGCCACCGACTCGCTGGCGAGGAGGGGTGTGATGTTCACCGGTCTCGGAGTTGCCGGCGTGGCCGGGCCGCTGGGCGTGGCCCCGGTTGGTGTCGCCCGATGCGGCGCACTCGGGATCGGGATCGGTTTCGACCCTGGCTTGGGAGTATCGCGGCCGGCCGAGCTTACCTCGGGCGGAAGGGAGAGGCTGGGCACCCGGTAGGACCGCTCACCGGCGACCCCGAGTGCCTCGCGGCTCGTCGCCACGATGCGAAGGCTGGGGACGGATCGGAGGAGCGCTTGCACGAGATCGCTCGCGCTCTCGAGCAGGTGCTCGCAGTTGTCGAGAACGAGGAGCGCCTTCCGTCCGTGCAAGCGGTGGGCGATCATCACAGCAAGAGGCTGTTTCGGGTCTTCCGTCACGCCGAATGCCCCGGCGACGGCAGTGGAAACGAGCACCGGATCGGAAATCGGAGCCAGCTCCGCGAGCCACACACCGCCGTCGAATCGTCCCAGCAGGCGCCACCCGAGCTCCGTCGAGAGCCGGGTCTTTCCACTCCCGCCGGCGCCGGTGAGCGTGAGCAGGACGTTCTGATCGAGTATGGCAGCGAGGTTCTCCAGCTCCACCTCGCGGCCGATGAAGTGACTCGCGTCCCGGGGCAGGTTGTTCGGATGGGTGGCGGTTTTCTCGGGTGTGTCCGGCGTGACCGGCTCGACGCCCAGCGTCTCCTGGAGCGCAATCCGCACCTCCCCCATCGACTGCTGCCGGCTCCCGAGGTCGCGCGTGAGGCAGCGGCGGAGAAGCGAGCGCACCGGTTGCGGGAGTGATTCCGGTAGGCGGCCCAGCTCGGGATCACCGTGGAGCGTCGCCGCGAGGAGCTCCGCGTGCGTCCTCCCGCGGATGGCGGGGACGCCCGCGAGACACTCGTAGAGGAGACAGCCGAACGCCCAGATGTCGGCGCGAGCGTCCACGTCCTCGCCCCGGATCTGCTCCGGAGCCATGTAGCCCGGGGTGCCGTGCACTCCACCGCTCGGCGTCCCCGTGCGCGTGCCTGAATCCGGACCCTTGCCCGATGCCTGCACGGCGAGTCCGAAGTCGAGGACCTTCGCCGTGCCGTCCGGTGTGACCATGACGTTGCCCGGCTTCAGATCGCGGTGCACGACGCCGCGAACGTGGGCCGCTTCGAGGGCACGCGCGATTTGCGCGCCGAGACGAAGCGTCTCCTCCGTCTCGAGACCCGCGCGCGAGCGGATCGCTTCGGCCAGGGTCCTTCCCGGCACGTATTCGAGCACCAGATACGTGCCCCCCTCGTGCTCGAGCAGCTGGTGGATCTGAGCGATATGGGGATGGTTGAGCTGGGCGACGACCTTCGCTTCCCGGCGGAACCGCGCGAGCCGATCGGAATCGGCGGCGACCGCGGCGGGCAGCGCCTTGATCGCGACGTCGCGATCCAGTCGGGAGTCGCGAGCGCGATAGACCTCCCCCATACCTCCGGCCCCCAGGGGACCAGCGATTTCGTAGGTGCCGAGACGAGTGCCCGAGTGAAGTGTCATGAATGGGCCAATCTAGCCCGGAACGAACCCACCGTCTGCAGGGATCTAGGCCCTGGCCTCCGTCACTGCCGCCTTCCTATTTCCTCCGCGAAATCCAAAGCAGCCGGGTTGAGTCATCCCACCGCGATAGGGTCTTGACACCCCCGCCTCCAGGGTGCTAGTTTTCCAGCACATGCTAAATTTCCAGCATACCGGGAGGCAAGTATGAAGCGACTGAATGTCTTGAGCCGGCGCGAGCGGGAGATCATGGACCTGCTCTACGCGTCCAAGGGAGCGAGCGCGACCGCGGGCGAGATCCGAGCTCGCATGCCGTCACCGCCCAGCTATTCCGCAGTGCGCGCCACCCTGCGAATTCTGGAGCGCAAGGGACTCCTGCGTCATGAAACCAACGGCGCACGGTACGTATACAAGCCGGTCCTGACCCACCATAAGGCGCGTCAGGGCGCCATCGAGCACCTGCTCACGACGTTTTTCAACGGATCCGCGGCTGGGGCCGTCCTAACGTTGTTGGAAGATCCCGGCACCGAGCTGAACCCCGAGGAGTTGGACCGGTTGGCCAAGCTCATCGAGCAGGCCAGAAACGAGGAACGCAAATGACCTTTCCGGCGGGAGTCCTGCTTTCCAGTCTTTCGGCTTCGGGTTGGGCGGATCTGCTCTCATTCGTCGTTCGGGCGACTCTGATCGCCGGGGCCGGGACCATCGTCTGCTATCAGCTTCGCAAGGCATCGGCGGCCAAGCGCCACCTCGCCGCGATGGCCACTCTGATCGCGCTGATGGCGCTTCCAATCGCCATGGCGTTCCTTCCCGCAGTGCCGCTGCCGATCCTCCCTGCCGTCCCGACACCGGCGACCTTCCGCGCCGAGACGCCGACGGCACCGGTGGACCAAGCGGCCGGTGTCCTTCCCCCCGAGCACAACGACGTCATCTCTTCGGGAGTCCGGGAATCCACGCCTTCCTCAACGACCCGGGAGAGACCCCGGAGAAGCCTTTCCGAGTACGTGGTCCTCGCGTCCCTGGCGATATCCGGCGCGTTGCTCCTCCGCGTCCTGGTCTCCTTCGCCGCCGCGGCGCTGACCGTGAGGCGGGCACGACGGATCGAGGACGCCGATCTCGAGCGAGAGCTCGACTCCGCACGCCGGCGGCTCGGCGTGTCTCGATCCATCAGCCTCCGGGAATGTCCGAGCGTTACGATTCCCTCCGTGTGGGGATGGGCGCGTCCAGTCCTTCTCTTGCCGGTGGAAGCGCGCCAGTGGGGCCGGGAACGGATCCGCGTCGTCTTTCTTCACGAAGTCGCGCACGTC
>DATJGP010000040.1:0-5911 GCA_035494915.1 Candidatus Eiseniibacteriota bacterium
ATCGTATAGGGTTCGCCGAATGAGCGGTGGCGAACCGGTCGTCTTCATACACGGCCTCTATCAGGCCATGGCCCCTCTGGCCGACATTCCCTTTCCGTCGCCGAGGAAGCGCATCCTGCTCGACCTTCCAGGCTACGGCGCCCACGTGGACACCGCCCTCCCATCCGACCTCTCCGGCTATGCCGCGCACGTCGCATCGGAGCTGGACCGGCTCGGCGCCTCGCCCGCATTCGTGGTGGGGCACTCCGTGGGTGGCGCGGTGGCGATGCTCCTCGCGGCGCATCATCGGGAGCGCGTCGTCGCGGTGGTGAACGCCGAAGGCAATTTCCGGCCGGCCGATGCGTTCTGGTCGTCCAAGATCGCAGCGATGACGAGTGAGGAAGCGGAGGCCATGCTCGACGAGTACAAGAGCGACGTCGATGCATGGCTGACGCGTCAAAAGATCAAGATCACACCGAAACGCCAGGAATGGGCCAAGCGAATGTTCGACGCGCAGCGCGCGCGGTCGTTGCAGGCACTCTCGCGCGCGGTAGTCGACGCGACCGCGTCGCCCGACTACCTGCCGGCCATGGATGGCGTGCTCCTCTCGGGGATTCCGGTCCACCTGATCGCCGGGGAGCGCTCGCGCGCGGGCTGGGGCGTGCCGGACGACTTCGCCCGTCTGGCGACTTCGTTCAGCATCCAGCCGAAGGTGGGTCACTTGATGATGCTGGAGGAGCCGGAGGCGTTCCTGAAGCTCGTCGCCTCGAAGGTCTAGCCCCGACCGGCCCTCGGTGGTACCGTCCTAGCGACCCCGCCGGCAAGACCCCGTCCAGGAGAGCCTCGTGAGCATCACGACCGCGTCACCTGAAGGGCCTCAAGCTCCACCCGACCGACCCAAGACCCCCGAGCAAATCGAGCGCGACTGGTTCGAGAATGTCTATGCGGGCGACCGCATGCGCCAGCTCACCCCCCGCGCCCTCGTCATGGGCATGCTGCTCGGCATGGTGATGGCCTGCTCGAACGTGTACGTGGGCCTCAAGTCCGGATGGGGCGTCGGGGTGGCGATCACGTCCTGCATCATGGCGTGGTCCATCTTCGCGGTCCTGCACGCCACGCTTCCCAAGCTCTTTCCGCCCTACAGCATTCTCGAGAACAACGCGATGCAGTCCTGCGCGTCCGCGGCAGGGGCGATCACCGGAGCGGGGCTGGTCAACGCGATCCCGGCGCTCCTCATGCTCAACCCGGGCGTGCTCCCCGCGGGCATGGGCGCGCGCTGCGCGATCCTGATCCCGTGGCTCGCGGTCGTGGCGTGGCTCGGCGTGTTCCTGGCCGTGCCCACCAAGCGGCAGCTCATCAACATCGAGCAGCTCAAGTTCCCCAGTGGGACGGCCGCCGCTGAAACGTTGCGGAGCCTTCACGGACACGGAGCCGAGGCCGCTCTCCAGGCGAAGGCGCTCTTCTCAGCGCTTGGAATTGGCGCGGTCATCACGTGGATGCGGGACGCAACTGCGGCCTGGATGCGCGACGTCCCCATTCCCGGCGCGCCGAGCTGGTCGCTGATCAAGTCCTGGGTCACGTTCCCGAGCCTGCCCTGGCTCCGATATCCCCGCATCGAGTCGGTATGGGGAACGAGCTGGGCGCGAGTGGGCACCTACCAGGGCCAGCCGCTCCTCCTCAATCAGGTGACCATGTCGTTCGAAGGCTCGCTTCTCTTCATCGCGGCGGGCGCCCTCATGTCCTTCCGCACGGCCTGGAGCCTCCTGCTCGGCGCCGTGATCAACTACGTCTGGCTTGCGCCCATCTTCCTCGCGAAGGGGGACATCACGAGCCCGAGCTTCCGGAACATCTCCCGCTGGAGCCTCTGGACCGGAGTGCCGATGCTGGTCACGTCCGGGCTCCTCCTCTTCTTCATGAACTGGAAGAGCGTGGTGCGCGCGTTCAGCACCATCGGCTCCTTCTTCCAGAAGAGGGGCGTAGTGGACGATCCGATGGACCGGATCGAGGTGCCGGGCTCCTGGTTCATCGGCGGTTACGCGCTCCTCGGGACGACGGCGATCGTGCTGGGGAACCTGTTCTTCCACATTCACTGGTGGATGGGTCTGATCGCAGTGCTTGCGACGTTCTTCCTGGTGGTGGTCGCGGCCCGGGCCACGGGTGAGACCGACATCACGCCGGTGGGTCCCTTGAGCAAGATCACCCAGCTCACGTTCGGCGCCATCGCGCCCGGGAACGTGCCCACGAACCTCATGACCGCCAACATCACCGCGGGCTCCGTGGGGAGCGCGGGCGATCTCCTGACCGATCTCAAGAGCGGCTACATCCTCGGCGCCAATCCGCGCCAGCAGTTCTTCGCCCAGTTCTTCGGCGTGCTCGCGGGAGCGCTCGTCGTGATTCCGGTCTTCTTCATCCTCATCCCCGATCCCGCACTCCTCGGGACCGAGAAGTGGCCCGCCCCGGCGGCGCTCGTGTGGCGCGGCGTGGCGGAGCTCCTCGCCAAGGGACCGGGCTCGCTCCCGCTCTCGGCGCGCTACGGTCTCGTGATTGGCGCCGTGCTCGGGATCCTGCTCACTCTCCTCGAGACGTGGCTGCCGCGATTCAAGAAGTTCATCCCATCGCCGGTCGGGCTCGGGCTCGCGTTCACCATCAACGGATTCAACAGCATCTCGATGTTCCTCGGGGCGTTCCTCGCGCTCGGCTTCACCAAGTGGAAGCCGAAGACATCCGCGCTCTACACGGTCCCGGTCGCATCGGGGATCATCGCGGGGGAGAGCCTGATGGGAGTCGCGATCGCGATGCTGAGCGCGCTCCACGTCCTGGGGTGACGGCCAGCCGACTTAAACCGGGCTCAATCGCGGGGCTTGGGGCGTCCCGTCGGCGGCGGCGGCGGCGTGAGGCCGGTCACGTCGAGAATCTCCCGCTCGTCCAGCGTCTCGTGGGATAGCAGCGCGTCCGCCAGCTTGTCCAGCGCGCCGCGGTGCTTCTCGAGGAGCTGCTTCGCCTCGTCGTAGCTCTCCCGGATGATCCGCAGCACCTCCGCGTCCACGAGACTGGCCGTCTCCTCGCTGATCGGCCTCGGACCGCTTCCGAACCCGTCCGGCCCCGCGAGGTACGGGTTCTCGGGCGGCGCGAGCTGCACCATCCCCAGCTTGTCGCTCATGCCCCATCGCGTGACCATGTTGCGGGCGAGGTGCGTGGCCTGCTCGATGTCGTTCTGCGCGCCCGTGGTGCGCGTGCCGAAGACGATCTCCTCCGCCGCGCGTCCGCCGAGCATGCCGACCAACCGCGCGCGCAAGTACGACTCCGGATAGTTGTAGCGATCGTTCTCCGGGCGCTGGTACGTGACGCCGAGCGCCTGGCCGCGCGGGACGATGGACACCCGATGCACCGGATCCGCGCCGGGGACCACGAGGCCGAGGATGGCGTGGCCACCCTCGTGGTAGGCGATCCGCTCGCGGTCGTCGCGGCTGAGGAGAATCGGCCGCTCGGGACCGAGCACCACTTTTTCGAGCGCGTCGAAGAAGTCCTTCGCATGAACTTCCGTCTCCTCGCGCCGCGCCGCGAGCAGCGCGGCTTCGTTCACGAGGTTCCTGAGATCCGCCCCGGCCAGTCCGGGCGTGGCCGAGGCGATTTCGCCGAGGTTCACGTCCGAGTCCAGTGGCACGCGCCGGGTGTGGACGCGCAGGATTTCCTCGCGTCCCTTACGATCGGGGAGGTTCACCACCACGCGCCGGTCGAAGCGCCCGGGGCGGAGGAGCGCACGGTCCAGAATATCGGGCTGATTCGTCGCGGCCAGCACGATGATGCCTTCGCGGCTCGAGAACCCATCCATCTCCGTCAGGATTTGGTTCAAGGTCTGTTCCTGCTCGCTCGATCCGCCGATCGCGACGAGCCCGCGCGCGCGGCCGATCGAGTCCAGCTCGTCGATGAACACGATGGCCGGGGCGCTCTCGCGCGCCTGGCGGAACAGATCCCGCACGCGCGCGGCGCCCACGCCGACGATCATCTCGACGAACTCGGATCCGCTCATGGAGAAGAAGGGGACGCCGGCCTCGCCGGCGACGGCGCGAGCGAGGAGCGTCTTGCCGGTGCCGGGCGCACCCACCAGGAGGACACCTTTGGGCGCGGTGCCTCCGAGTCGCTGATATTTCTGCGGGTCCTTGAGGAAGTCCACGATCTCGACCAGCTCGTTCTCGGCCTCGTCGATGCCGGCGACGTCCTCGAAGGTGACTCGGTCTGCGCTCTCGCTGTCGAATCGGCGCGCCGTGCTCCGGCCGATGCCCATGAGCCCACCGCCGACGCCCTGCTTGGCCGCTCGTCGGAACGCCCACACATAGAGCCCGATGAGGAGGAGCGCGGGAGCGAAGCTGAACAGGAGCCCCAGCCATGGGTTGCCCTGTCCAATCGGCTCGGCGCTGATCTCCACGCCGTGCGCGATGAGGAGCGATTCGAGTCCGGGATCGACGAAGGCGGGGAGCGTCGTCGAGAAATCGATGGCGGAGCGCGGCTGCGCCCCGGTCGCCGAGTCGGGCTTCGTGGGATACAGGACCGCGTGCCGGAAACGACCCGTCATGCTCTCGCCGCGGCTGTAGATCTTGTCGACGTTCCCCCGAATGACCTCCTGCTTGAACAGCGTGTACGGCACCTTCACCGGCTTGGGGCCGGGGAAGAACATGCGCGTGAGGAGGATGTTCGCGAGAACGATGAGGACGAAGAAGAGCCAAATCCGCCGCGGCGGGGCTGGGGGCGGCGTCGGAGGCGGCCCCGGTCCTCGCTGGGGCGGATCTTGACCTCGTCCGGGAGGACGGGAGTCCTGTCTCACAGGCCGGTCAGGCGCCATCCCCTCCAGTCTACACGGGACGGGCGCGCGGGATGTGGGTCTACCAGGTGAACGCGATCCCAACCTCCGGCGCGAGCTCGGGGGCTTTGCTCGTCAGGCCGAACCCGTTGTTCACCTTGAGCAGAGCGTTCCGCGCGACCTGGCGCTGGATCTCGACGATCCCGGCCACCTCGTCCTCCTCGCCCTCGACAGCCAGGACGGTGCGCCATCGGGGCGAAACGCGCTTGAGATACTCGAGCGCGTACTCGCCGAACGCGACCTTTCCTTCGTCCGATTGATATTCCACGGAGGCGCGCGTGGTGAGCGTGCCGAAATGAAAGCCGCGCGTCAGGCCCAGTCCCTGGATCAGCTCCCAGTCCTGCGTTCCGATGATCTTCCGGTGCTTTTGAAACGGAAACACGGTCTCGAAGTAGCTCCAGAGCTCAGGCCTCTTGTCGGTCTCCTTCCACCAGCGCCATCGCAGCTCCGCCTGCGTGTCTCCGAATCCGGATTCCGTGAATTCGCTGGGAGCCGCCGAGGGGTCGTCCGGTGCTTTGTGCTGCGTGGCCGTGGTCCACAGCGCGGATTCGACCTCGACCGCCACGTTCTCGGAGATGCCATAGGACACGAAGAGGAGCGCTTCGTGCTCCGTGTTCTTGCCCCGGTAGTCCTGGGTTCCCACGAACCCGAGGTCTTCGGGCGCGTATTCCTGGTCCTTGTTCGACGTGTACTCGTAGAAGGGATAGACGAGGATCTCACCGTCCCGCACGTAGGTGCCGAACAGCGAGGTCGAAACGCCGGTGCCGCGATCTTCCAGGTAGTAAGGGAGATCGTCGGCGAAAGCCGTCCCAGCGAATGCGGAACTAGCGATGAGACAACCGATAATGAGGGGCGAGCGAACGGTAGGCACGGAGTCGAACGAGGATTCCATGGGGGGCCTCCCGGTAAATGTTCTCGGGGGACTGTACGCTACAGCTGAAGCATCCGCCATGTTCTACACCAGTCCCTGGTGTAAGCTCCGACACCGTGAACGATTCCACGAGTGCCATTCGCCTCGGTCAGAAGGGTGGCGGCGGTTCGAGCTACAGCGGCGTCGCGCCCGAGATCCACGCG
>DATJGP010000041.1:0-20084 GCA_035494915.1 Candidatus Eiseniibacteriota bacterium
GCCAAGGTGAATCTCAAGGAGAAGTCGAAGCTCGGATACGCCTACCTGCGGCCGATCCAGGTCGCGTACGAGTCGCCCAAGTTCATGCTCCCGATTCGGCTCGGCATGGTGAACTCCGAGGGCACGCAGGACCTCTTCGTCTACGCGCTCACGAAGAACGGCCGCGTGGAGACGACGAACTACCGCACGGTGCGACTGCCGGAAGGGATGGACGTTCCCGAATTCGTGAAGGACGAGTTCGAGGACTTCTACCGCTCCATGTTCTCCCAGCAAGTGCGGAAGGAGCGCGGGGAGGCTGTCTTTCTGGAGTACGCGTGGAACATGGGCTGGTGCGATCCGTGCGCCGCGGATCCGCTGTCGCAGGAGGAGCTCCGGAGCCTCGGCGTGTGGTGGGTCTCGGACCCGAGCCAGGGACGCGGCTTCGTGCCGCCGGGCGCATCGCAGCAGGTCTTCATCACGCGGCTCCACGTGCGCTACGACCGCGCCCACTTCCCCGAGGACCTCGTGTTCCAGCAGACGGGCGATTCGCAGAATTTCCAGGCCCGCTTCGTCATCCGCCACGCCTGGGCCGGCGACGACCACGCGTGCCCGAACTGGGACGCCTACGCCCGCGACCTCAGGAAGCGGCGCGGACAGGAGGCCGAGAACCTGGCCACGCTCACGGGATGGGGCGTGAGCTCGATTCGCCGGAAGATGAATCTCGCCGCGGACGGATCGATCCCGGAGTCCAAGTGGTGGGATCGCATCTGGGGCAATTGATGTAGCGCCCGGCGGGCCGTGGCTCACGCGGTCCGCTCGGACGTTGGGAGGTGGGCCGAGCTCACGCGGTCCACCTCCAGCAGGACTCCCCCCTTCAGGCATCGCCGGTCGGAGGTGACTGACATGAAGCGGGGCTGGATCGGACTTTTGGCGGCGGGATGGGTTCTCCTCGGAGCCCGCCCCGCCGCTCCGTTCTGCGGCTTCTACGTCGCGAGCGGGGACGCGCGGATCTACAACCAATCCTCGAAAGTGGTGATCGCTCGGGACGGGGATCGAACCGTCCTCACGATGGCGAGCGATTATCAGGGAGACCCCAAGCAGTTCGCGGTCGTCATTCCGGTGCCCGTCGTACCGCAACGGAGCCAGATCCACATCGGCGACTCGACGTGGGTGGACCGGCTGGTGGTGTACTCGACGCCGAGGCTGGTGGAGTACAACGACCCCAATCCCTGCCCCTCGATGGTGACCTCGGAAGACCTCCGATCGATGCCGAGCTACTCGGCGAAGATGAAGGTGATCGACACGATTGCACTCAGCGCGGGCGTCCAGGTGGAGGCCCAGTACAAGGTCGACGAGTACGACGTGGTGATCCTGTCCGCCACCGAAGCCAGGTCCCTCGAGCGCTGGCTGACATCCAACGGCTACCGCATCCCGCAGGGCGCCACCAACGTCCTTCACAGCTACCTCAAGCAGCGGATGTATTTCTTCGTGGCCAAGGTGGACGTGACCGAGCAGCAGCGCCTCGGATTCCACTATCTCCGGCCCATCCAGGTTGCCTACGAATCGCCACGCTTCATGCTCCCGCTGCGCCTCGGAATGGCCAACGCGACTGGACCGCAGGACATGCTGGTCTTCGCCCTCACCCGCAAGGGTCGCGTGGAGACCACGAATTACCGCACGATCCCGATGCCGACGAACATCGACGTCCCTGAATTCGTGCGCGAGGACTTCCCGAGCTTTTACCGCACGGTCTTCTCGCGTCGCGAGCAAGCGGAGCGGGACGGAGCCGTCTTCCTCGAGTACGCCTGGGTGGTGACGCCCAACCGTGTCTCCTGCGATCCGTGCACGGCGCCGGTCCTCCGTCCGGAGGAGGTGCGATCGCTCGGCGCCGCATGGGTCGCGGCGGACGTCCCGACAACCGTCGTGCTCACGCGGCTGCACGTGCGCTACGACGCGCGTCGTTTTCCGGAGGATCTCGTGCTCCAGGAGACGGCGAATCGCGAGCCTTGGCAGGCGCGCTACGTGATCCACCATCCCTATCGCGGCCCCGAGGAGTGCTCCGAGAAGACTCCGTACTGGAAGACGGTCTGGCGGCGCCGGGAATCGGAAGCGCGCAACTACTGCGGGCTGACGGGCGCCAATCTCGAGATCATCCGCGAGAAGATGGCCGTGGGCGAAACCTGGGAGAAGCCTGTGGAGAAGGTGCCGTGGTGGGAGCGAATCTGGTCGGAGTGATCCACGTAGAGCCAGGTGCTCATGGCGCCTTTGGGGATGTCGCCGCGGCTGGCTCGGCAAGGCTCACGTTCGTGACCTTGCCGGACGCCGCGTACGGCTTTGCGGCTCCGATGTCGTTGCCCGCGACCCAGACGGAATCGAGGACCGCTTCACCGCTCTGGTAGAGCTGAAGGTCCTTCATGCTCCTGGTGCGAACGGATCGGTTGTGCAGGAAGGAGACGTTCCGGATGTCTCCGGACGTGGCCACGGCTCTGAACGCGTACCCGGGCTGGTTCTTGTTCGTGTTCTTGGCCACGTTTCCGGAGAATCGCACGCCGTCCACCGCGCCGCTCACGCCGCTCTGCTCCACGATGAACCCTTCGCGCTGCGCCCCGTCGACCAGGCAGTTCTCGACGACGATCTGCCGGGCCACGTTGGAGCCGTTCGCGAGGACCGCGACGCCTTCCGCCTGGCAGTTGCGGAAGGTGCATCCCTGGAGCTGGACGCTGGTGGCGTTTCCGCCGATCTGCGCGCCACGGTTCGAGGGATGGTAGGTCTCGCCATGCGCACCGACGAAAGTGAGATCCCTGAAGACCACATTCCGGATCGTGTCCCGATCCGAGTAGCAGTAGAGGAAGGTCGACGTCGCACCGATGCCGTTGGTGTTCCTCCCGTTCAGGTTCTGGAAGGTCCCCTTCTCGATCCGGATGTTGCGTGCGCCGCCCGGATTTCCTCCCAGAGCGATGCAAGCTCCGAACGAGCTGTCGCCTGCGAAGAACTGGACCTGGCGCATCGTCAGGCCGTCGAGAGGAGGGGCGGTTCCGCTCTTGATGAAGAAGAGACCCGTCTGCCCCCTCGCCTTGATGTTCGCGATCGTGAAGTTCCGCATGGTATAGCCCGCGATCGAGCCCTCGAACTCGAACACGTCCTTGCGCGCCTGTCCCGGCCGGTTGCTGACCGGATCGTAGTCGCAATGGCTCAGGATTCCGTCGATGGTCACGTCCGAGACGTTGGCGCAGTCGATCATCGTGTCGCGATGGTTGTCGATCCGCGTGTTCGTGATGCTCAGATCCCGCGCCCATCGAATGCTCGCCACGCGGTTGTTGGAGTTGTTGTTGAGGTTGATCCCGTTTCGAGTTCCCAGATTGGTCTGCAATCCCACGTCGTGGATCCAGGCGTGCTGGATTCGCGACTTCCGGCAGGCGTCGAGCTCGATGCCGGTCTGAAGCGTGTTCTTCACTTCCACGTCGCGGATCGTCACATCCTCGGCGAACCAGATCTGGATTCCAAACTGGTTGCATCCATTCGGGTCCACCCCCGTCCAGGACTGGCCGCGGCCGTCGAGGGTGAGGCTCTCGATGGTGATGGACTGGAGCGAGTCGGTCGGCATGTTCCCGGCGACCCACAAATTCGGCGTGTGCATGCCCCACCGGGAGCTGTTGACGATGTCACCGTGATACGGAGGATCGCTGGGATCGAACCGCGTCCGCGTGACGGTCGAGACGCCCATGCCCGAGCCCTTCCAGTGGGTGTTTCCGTGAATCCAGAGGGTGGAGTCGGCGTCGAGATTGCCCGGCCCCTGCTCGATGTAGAGATTCCGTCCGGGCACGGCCTGGTCGAGCACGGCCTGGACGTTCGCGCGATTCACCGGCGAGATCTTCCTGGGGTGGGTATCGCCTTCCCATCGCCAGAGGAAGGTGGCCGTGTTCGCGGCCTGCGCGGGCGCGGCGAGGAGGAGCACCGCGGCACAGAGAAGCGCGATATGAGCCCGAGTCATGGAACGGCCCATGATGCCGCTACCGCGCCGCCACCCTGCGGGCGGCCTCCTCGGAGCTGATCACCCGGCACACCTCGAAATCGACGATGTCGCTCCAGTTCGCGATCCATTGTTCGAGGAGCGCGGGATCGTCGGCTTCCATGAGCTGGTAGCAGCGGTGGAGCCGCTCGTCGATCCAGCTCGACACGTAGCGGAGTCCCTCGGGCGCCATGCGGCCGCGCTCGGCGAAGCGCCGGTAGACCGGCCCGGGGTCGCCTCCCTTGAACCTCTCGATCACCATGTACTGGCTCATGCGTTGGGCTCCGTCGTGTCCGTCTTGGAAGAAGCGCCAAGGGTTCGCTCCCCGCTCGACAAAAGGCGCCGCCGCGAGCCTCGTGGGGCCGGTCCGCCGCCCCGCGAAGCGCGCGCCATCTGCGCCTCGGGAGCCAGTCTAGCCGAACGTTCCTTTTCGAAGCACCCTCGCGTATGGCGTAGGTCTCGAGGGCATGATCCATGCACCCCCGCTCGGCTTGGTGGCGGGCCGAACGCAGGCGGCTCGCCGCCGAAGCTTCAAGGAAGGAGGCTGCTCGTGAAACCAGCCAAGATCGTGGGGCATCACATCCACCCCATGCTGATCGTATTTCCCCTGGGACTCCTCGCTGTTTCCGTCTTCTTCGACATCGCATATCTCGCGACCCATGGAACCGCGTTCGAGACGATCGCTTTCTGGGACATGCTGGCCGGCATCGTCGGCGGCCTCGCGGCCGCGGTGTTCGGCTTCTGGGACTACCTCACCATTCAGTCCGGCACGCGCGCCAAGCGGATCGGCGCGTGGCACGGTCTCAACATGGTCGTGGTCGTGGGACTGTTCGCGGCGAGCTGGTTCGTTCGCCGGATGGATCCCGCATACCTCCCGTCGTCGTCCGCGCTCACGCTCTCGTTCATCGCGATCGTTCTGGCTCTGGTGGGCGGATGGCTGGGCGGCGAGCTGGTGGAGCGGCTTGGTGTCGCCGTGTCGCCGGACGCGGGGCCCAACGCCCCGAGCTCGCTCCACAAGGACCACGTGCCGGTCCGCGACCTGAGGGAGCCGGCGCGGGGACGCACCGCTCGATAGCTCTCAGGATGGAGCGGCGCTCAGAGCCGCTCCATCCGCTCCACGGTGAGCGAGCAGACCCCGAAATCCTCCTCCACGAGACCGGTCAAGAGAAACGGCCGCCGCTCGGTCAAGAGATGGCAGAAGCGGCGATACGCCTCCGGAAACAGCGTGACGTCGTAGAGCGCGGTGGTGTCCTCGAAGGCGATGAATTCCATCGCCTCGTGCGCGTAGGTCTCGACCAGCTTCCCTTGCACGTACCAGCCAAGCACCGTCACGCGGCGTCCCGCGTACCGGTCGAGGTCGCGTGCCGGAATCACGCCGCGCCCGCGCATCACGCGCTCGTAGGGCTCGAGCGGGTGCGCGCTCCAGAGAAACCCGAGCGTCTCGATTTCATGGCGAAGCATCGTCGCCCGATCGTAGCCGGGCGTCGGAGGCGCGGCCACGGGCTCCGGGGCGAAGAGGTCGAGCGTTTGGGAGTGATGAGCCTGGCCGTCGAGATAGAGCTCCCACAGGAGCTCGGGGCGCGAGCGCCCGGCGGCCACGGAATCGAGCGCGCCCGATTTCACGAGGAGCTCGAGATCGGACGGGGGAAGCTTGAGGCGCGTGCGAAGCTCCGCGAACGACGCGAACGGTCCGCATCGGGCTCGCTCCGCCAGGAGTGCCTCGAGCGATTCCGCATGGAGCCCCTTCAGCTGCATGAGCCCCATGCGCACCTCGCGCCCCCTTCCGGTGTACTCGCGCTCGCTCGCGTTCACGTCCGGGGGGAGCACCTGGAGGCCCATGCGCTTCGCCTCGGAGACGTAGGCGAACGTCTGGTAGTAGCCCCCCTGATTCGAGATCACGGCGGCGATGAACTCGGCGGGATGGTGCGCGCGGATCCATCCGCTCCGGAAGGACACGAGCGCATAGGACGCGCTGTGGGGCTTGCAGAAGGAATAGCCCGCGAAAGAGAGGATCATCATCCAGACCTTGTCGATCACCTCGGGCGACGCGCCGCGCTGTCGCGCGCCTTCGTAGAACTCGGCCTGATACGAGCGAAGCGGCCGGATGGGGCGCTTGTGGCTCAGCGCCTTGCGCAGGGCCTCGGCGTCCGCGAGCGAGAGCCCGCCCAGCTCCATCGCAACCTTGGTCACGTCCTCCTGGTAACAAAGGATCCCGTACGTCTCGTCGAGCGTGTGCCGGAGCGCCGGATGGAGCGGGTCGTACGCCCCGCCGTGCAGCCGGCGAACGTACTCGCGGATGTACTTGTTCGACGCGGGGCGGATCATCGACGAATGGATGACCAGATGGTCGAAATCCCCCACCTTGGCCTTCCGCTGGAGCTGACGCATGGAGGGGGACTCGACGTAGAAGACGCCGACGGTGCGCCCCTCGGCCATCAGCCTTTGGGTTTCGGGATCGTCGATCGGATTCCAGTGGCGCTCGTCGATCACGACTCCCGTGTTTCGCGCCACGGCGGCGAGCGCATCCCGGATGACGGCGAGCGAGCGGTTCCCGAGCAGGTCCATCTTCACCAGGCCGAAGTCCTCGACCTGGTCTTTCTCCCACTGCACGATGGGAACGCCCTTGGGCGCGATCTCGACCGGCACGTGATCGGCAAGCGCGTCGGGCACGAGCACGATGCCGCCGGAGTGCACGGCGAGGTGGCGCGGGTGCCCCTCGAGCGCGGTCGCGAGCGCGAGGATCTCGGGCCACGGGGGCTCGAAGTCGACGTCCTGGAAGCGCGGGTGGCTCCCCATCTGCTCGATCTCGTCCTCGTAGCCCCAGAACGCGGCGAGCCGCTTCGTGACGTTCATGATCTCCGCCTCGGGCAGGCCGTAGACCTCGGCGATCTCATGGATCGCGCCGCGCCCGCGAAAGCCGACGTGGTTCGCGACCATCGCCGCGCGCACGGGAGCGCCGTTTTCTTGGAGGACTTCGAGCTGGATGGCGTCGCGCTCATCCCAGGCGAAATCGACGTCGATGTCCGGAGGATCGGTGCGCGCCGGCGACAGGAATCGCTCGAAGAAGAGATTGTGACGCACGGGATCGACGTGGGTGATCGCGAGGAGATACGCCACGATGCTCGCCGCCCCCGATCCGCGGCCGCAGATGCGCGGCGTCCTCGACGTGATCGCCTCGACGATGAGGAAGTAATCGGCGAAGCCCTTGTCCCGGATGATCGCGAGCTCGCGGTCGAGCCTCGTGCGAACCTCCCCGGGGGGACTCTTGCCGTAGCGATGCAGGATCCCGGCCTCGCAGCGGGCGGAGAGGATCGAGAACGCATCGCCGCGATCGAGCGGATACGACGGGAACACGGTGCGTCCCATGGGCCAGTCGATCGTGCACTCGTGCGCGAGCCGGGCGGCGTTCTCGAGGGCTTCGGGCGCGTGCGGGAGGCGCTGCTCCATCTCGGCCGGCGCGAGGAGCGAGCGTGCGGGCTCCGCCAATGCGGCGGGGTCGAGGCGGTCGAGCGTGGTGTTCTCGTCGATGGCGCGCAGCACCTGATGGATGCGGTGGCCCTCGGGATGGACGAAGTGGACCGCGTTCGTCGCGACGCAGGGGATGGGGGCGGCGCGCGCCCACTGGCGCAGCGCGCGATCGCCGCGGCCGGGAACGAGCTCCGCGTAAACCGGGAGCGTGCCGCGGAGGGTGGTGAGGATCGTGCGTTCTTCGGAGAGGAGGGTCAGGCCCTCGGCGTGCTCGCGCACGGAGCGTGCGATGGTGAATGTGGGATCGAGGTGGCGCTCGGTGATGACGCGGCAGAGGGATTTGTAGCCCTCGCGACCGCGGGCGAGGAGCACGGCGCGGCTTGGAGCACTGGGGCGGTCCGGGCCGCGCGTGCCGTTTCCCGTCCCCGCGGCTTCCACGATCTCCGCCCCAGCGATCGCCTCGAGTCCCGCCTCCTCGCAGATCTGCCGGTAGAAGACGAATCCGTAGAGCGCGTTCGTGTCGGTGAGCGCGAAGCGATCCATGCCCCGCTCGCGCGCGGCCAGCGCGAGGGCCTCCAATGGGTCGACCCCGCGCATCATGGAGTAGTGGCTATGGACGTGGAGATGGGCGAACGAGGCCATGCGCCATCCATGCCGCGGGAATCACGACGGCAGTCCCGAGCCGCGCGCGGAGCGCGAGGAGCGCCTCGTCGAGCTGGTCGCGCCTGGTTGGTCCCTCCACACCGCTCCAGAGGTCGAGCTGGCGACCCACCGGTGCGCGCTCGCGCGCTTCGATTCGAATCCGACGGACGCGCACGCGCCGGGACGCCGCGCGGGCCAGGAGCGCGAGCGCGGTGTGCTCGAGATGAGCCACGGTCGGTGCCGCGCGATCGAGCGACGTGGACGCCCTGCCCTCGCGCCCGTCCGCATAGGCCACCTCGACGACGAGTGACGCCGCCTCCGCGCGCCGGGCCCGAAGTCCACCCGCGAGCTCCACGACGAGGCGCGCCATGCGCGCGCCGAGCACCCTGAGATCGTTCGTTTCCGCGGCGATCGTCTCCTCGGCCGCGGCGACAGGCGTGGGGAGCGCGCGGCGCGACGCGGCATCGAGCCCGCGCGATTCGCGCCAGAGCGCCGCCGCGGCCGCGGCGCCGAACGCGGCACGGAGCGGCTCGACGGCAAGCGCCTGAAGGTCGCCGACGGCGCGCGCGTTGAGGAGATCGAGCCGCGCCGCCACCGCGCGCTCGCGCGCCGAGGGAAGCACGCGCACGGCGAGCGGCGCCAGGAACGCGACCTCGCCCCCACGCGGCACGTCGAGCAGCTCGCCGTCGGGCGCGAGGACGCCCGCGGCCACGCGGCTCACGAGCTTCGTCGCCGCCATTCCGAGCGTGGGATGGAGCCGGAACGCCCGCTCCACCTCGGCCCCCGCCGCCGACGCCCGCGCGCGCGCCTCGGCTTGCGTGCGCGCGACGCCGGTCAGATCGAGCGCGAAGCCGGCGGTCGATCCCGCGGGATGGGCGCCCTCCGCGAACGGAGCGAACGGCGCGAGCCGCTCGCGAATGGAATCGGAGAGTCCGGCGTAGAGGTCGCGGTCGGGAGGAAGCGCGATCAGGTCGCGGCAGGCGCGCCGCGCGACGACGAGCGGTGTGCCCGGCTTTATGCCGGCAGCGCGGGCTTCGCGCGATGCGGCGAGGACGCGCGGGCGCGGCGAATCGGCAGGCGCGAGCGCGAGCGGTCGGCCGACGAGCTTGGGACAGCGAAGGCGCTCGGCTTGAATGGCGAAGGAATCGATGGAGAGATGGAGGATGGTCGGTTCCATCGCACGCTCACGGCGTGTACCGTCGAAACAGTCCCACGAGCACGCCGCGGATCTCCACCCGATCGGCGCGGACGCGAATCGGCTCGAGCGCCGCGTTCGCGGGACGGAGCTCCACCTGCCCACGCGCCGGATGGAACCGCTTGAGCGTGGCTTCGCCATCCACGATCGCGACCACGGTCTCGCCGGGGTTGGCGCGCTGGGTGTGGCGCACGACCACGACGTCGCCGTCCTGAATCCCGTCCTCGATCATCGAGTCGCCCCGGACGCGAAGCGCGTAACGCTCGCCCGCTCCCAGCATGGAAGCTGGCACTTCGATGTCTTCGTGGGTCTCGATGGCCTCGATGGGACGGCCCGCTGCAATGGTGCCGAGGAGCGGGATTACGGCCGCGCGCGCCGAGGCGGCTCGTCCCGCGCCCCCTATGCGGCTGCGCTGTCGCACCGGCTCGAGCCAGCGCTTGGCATTGGGAGGCGCCGGGGCGAGCTGCCCGCGCCGGCGGAGCTGCGCGATGAGCTTGGCCACGGCGTTGAGTGAAGCCAGTCCGAGATGGCGCCGGATCTCGTCGTAAGACGGCGCGTAGCCCTGCTCGGCCCGGAAGCTCTCGATGAAGTCGTACGCGGCCCGCTGCCGCGGAGTCAGCATGGTCGGTCCTTTCCGGGTTCCCCGCGGCGGCCGCGTGGCGCCCTGTTGGCGGCCGTCCGGGAACCCACCCCGGGGCGGTACTCGCCCCGCAGGTGAAACGAGCGTAGGTGAATAAAAGGTGAAAGTCAACGTTTTTGATTCCCGCCGGGGCACCCGCTTCGTCACAATCAATTCAAGGCTTGGGTGGGGATCCGCGCCATAGGTAGGGAGACCTGTCATGCGCGTGTCCCATCTCACGCTTGCGCGTTCGGCGCTCGCCGGTTTGTTCCTGTGCGGCTGCGCCAGGATCGCTCCGTTTACGTCGTCACCACCGCAGCCGCCCACTGCGTTCGTGCCTCAGCAAGGAGCCGGGGTTCAGACGCTCTATCGCAATGGCTCCGCCTACGCAGCGCTCCAGAATCCCCGCGGGCCGGTGCTCGTCACGCTCCAGCCGGTCGTGCTCTCCGATCGATCCTTCGTGAGGCTCTGGCTGCACGTCCAGAATCGCCAGGCGCGCGCGTTCCGGATCGATCCGGACGACATCTATCTCGAGCGGCGCGTGCGCGGCTCGGACGAGATGGATCTGATCCAGCCCGAGACCGAGCACGTGCTCTCACGTCTCGAGCCCCAGGACCGCGCGCGCGCCGAGCGCGGTGCGATCATGGAAACCAAGACGGTCCCGCCCGGTGAGTCGTTGCAGGGTGCGGTTTACTTTCGATCCCCTGCCCCGAAGACGCGAGGGCATGCGAACGCGGCCTATGCGTACGATCTGACGCTGCACTTGCCGACGCCGGATGGGCCGAAGAGGATCGTCATGCACCCGGTGCCGGCGAAGACGTAGGGGCGACGGCGAGCCGCTGAAGCCGGCGTCACGAGCCGTCGTAGCCTGTGCGCGGGTCGGCGCTCCCGTCCGACGCCGCGGCCAGCCGCGCGTCGTCCGCCGCGAACGCCTCGCGCTCGAACGCGTTCCCTCGGTAAGGATCCCGGCCGCGGGTCCAGGCCCACAGGGAGGCCATCGCATACGCGGGCAGGAACAGGGGTCCCCAGCGCTCGCATTGCCTCACGTGCACGCGCTCGTGTTCGGCGTGGCGCTCGAGGTCCTCAATCGTCGTCGCGAGAATGACGTGGCCGAGGGCCATGGCGGCGGCACCGAGCGGCCAAGCGCCGAGGAACCGGGCCAGCCAACCGCCCCATGCCTCCACCACGCCGGCCCTCACCCTCGCGTGCCCGCCAAACACCGCGGCACCCGCGAGCGCGAGGCCCACGAGCGTTGTCGGAAGCGCCCATATCCGGACCGCGACCGACCTCAAACCGGCGACCCATCGCATGGCCGTCAGCCTAGCACCCGGCGCGACAGCGGTCGTTCCATCGAGTACGATGTCGCGCGTGGGCACCCCGGCCTCGTCCATCACCCGCTCCTTTCGCAGCCCGGTTCTCGAAGTCTGGGCGCATCTCACGCGGCCGGAGCTTCTCGCTCGATGGCTCGGACGCGGCGATCTGGATCTCTCGCGCGGCGCGGAGTTCGCGATCGAGCACGCGAATGGCGACACGACGCGCGGGCGCCTGATCGAGGCGGTGCCTCCGGTGCGCCTCGCCCTCACCACGCGCGCACTCGGCCCCGAGCGCGGCCTCACGATCCTCCTCGAGGGGGACGGGCCCGGATCGCGCGTCACGGTGGTGCAGCACGATCTGCGCACCGACGTCGAGCGAAAGCGCGAGCATCGGTTCTGGACGCAGGCGCTCGCGGCGCTTCGCTCGACCGTCAACGACGGGGGCGACGCGTCCTCCTGGGGCGCGGACGTTCCGGTGTTCGCCCGCGCCGTTCTGCCGCGCGCGGCCGCGGATCTCTGGCCGCTCATCGCGACGGGACCGGGACTCGACAAATGGGTGGCGCACGTCGATCGCTTCGATGCGGCGCCGGGCGGAGCGTTCCGGCTCACGTCGCGCTATCAAGGTCGGCAGGTCGTCGAAGAAGGGCGCATCGAGGAGATCACGCCCGAGTCTCGCGTCGCGCTCTCGTGGGAGTGGGCGGGTGAAGGTTGGGGCGCCTCGACGCGGGTCGAGTTCCTGATCGAGCCGGAGGCGTCGGGTGCGTCGCTCAGCGTGATCCACTCGGGATTCGAGAACGTCGCCGCCGATCGGCGGTTTGCGGCGCGGAGGAACTACGCGGCGGCCTGGCCCGATGTGCTCGCGGATCTGCGCCGGCTCGTCGCGCCGGTCACGAGCTGAACGGCGCCCGCGGCCCGACCGCTCTCGGCGCGGAGCCGGAGCCGTGGGCCTCGACGTGCGTCGTGACGCGCCCCTCCGCCCCTACGTCCGCAGCACGATCTTCCCGACGTTCCCCCGCGACTCCAAGATCCGATGCGCCTCGGCGGCCTCGGCGAGCGACATCACGCGGCCCGGCTCCGGGCGAATTTCTCCGGCCGCGGCCCAGCCCACCAGGGTCTCGATGATCTCGCGGACGAGATCCGCGTCTTCCATGAGGCGCCTCAGGTTCACGCCGTAGAGCCCGCGGCTCTGGGTCAGCAAATGCAGATACGTGAAGCGAGGCGCGCCCAGCAGGAACCCGAGCGCGCCGAGTAGCCCGCGGCGCGAGAGATCGGCGACGCCGAGGCTCACCACGCGCCCACCCGGCCTCAACGACCGCAAGCCGTCGGGAATCGAGCGGCCGCCCACCGAGTCGAGCACGATGTCGAAGGCGGGGCCGCCGAACAACCGGTTCGAGACCTTGTGGACGCGCATCCGCTTGGCCGGCACGACGAAGCGCACGCCTTCGGCCACCAACCTGGCGCGCTTGAAATGCGTGCTCGCCGCGGCCACGACCTCCAGCCCCGCGCGCCGCGCGAGATCCACGGCGGCCATGCCGACACCGCCCGCGGCGGCGTGGATGAAGACGCGCATGCCCGGCTCCACGGGGCCGGTGCGGTAGAGCGCGACATACGCGGTGCCGTAGTTCAAAGGGATCAGCACGGCGGACTGATAGGGGATCGAATCGGGTAGCGCGAAGACCTGGGTCGCCGGAACGGCAATGCGCTCGGCGTAGCCGCCGCCCAGGTGATACGCCAGCACGCGCTGACCCGCGCGGAATGCCGTCACCTCGCTCCCCACGGCCACCACGTCGCCCGCGGTCTCGTGGCCGAGGATGCAGGGCGGATGCGGCGCCTCGGGATTCAGGCCCTGGCGCGCGAGCACGTCGGTGAAATTCACGCCGACCGCGCGGACCTTGATCAGGACCTCGTTCGGGAGGAGCTCGGGTTCGGCGCATTCCGTCATGCGGAGCGTGTTGGGATTGCCGTGCTTCATCAGCGTCACCGCACGCATCGATCCGACCGTCATCGCGCCGCCTCCTCCTCCCTGGATAGACCCGCCACAAGCGATTCCACGCGCGCGCGAATCTCGTCGCGGATCTCCCGAACTCTCTCCACGGGCTTCGCCGATGGATCCTCGATCGACCAGTCCTCCACCTTGCGCCCGGGATAGTCGCAGACGGCGGGATCGTCGCAGCCCATCGAGATCACGCGATCCGCCTGCGCGAGCATCGGTGCGTCGACCTTGCGCGGCAAGCGTCCCGAGAGATCGATGCCGATCTCGCGCATCACATCCACGACGACCGGGTGAATCGCCGCAGCGGGACTCGAGCCGCCGGACACACCGACCCATCCTCGCGGCGCCACGCGCTCGAAGAAGGCCTGGGCCATCTGGCTTCGGCCCGCGTTCTGACGGCAGAGAAAGAGGACGGTCATCAACCGGGAACTATAGCCGATCGCGGAGAGTGCGGGCGGTGGTGAACACCGAGCGCCACATGGCCGGCGTCAGCTTCCCTGTGCTCGTGTTCTGCTGGCTCGGATGATAGGACGCGAGGAGGTACGAGCCTTCGGGCATCAGGCTGAAGGAGCCGTGGCCGAACTGCGGCTTGGAAGCAGCAACCGTCCTGCCCAGCTCGCGCCGCGCTTTCCAATACGCTTCGAACCCGATCCGCCCCAGGGCGAGCACCACCTTCACGCGGTCGAGGGCTTCCATCTCGCGCGCCAGATACTCGCGGCAGTGGTCGAGCTCCATCGGGAGCGGCTTGTTGTCGGGCGGAGCACAGCGCGCGGCCGCGGAGATGTAGACGCCGTCAAGCTTCAAGCCGTCGTTCGCGCGCAAGGAATCGGGGCGGTTGGCGAGGCCTTGCCGATGGAGCTCGCCGTAGAGCCATTCCCCGGACTTGTCTCCGGTGAACATCCGTCCCGTGCGGTTCGCGCCGTGCGCGCCGGGGGCGAGCCCCACGATCAGGAGCCACGCCCTGGGATCGCCGAATCCGGGGACTGGCTTCCCCCAGTAGGTCTCGTTGCGATACGCGGCGCGCTTCACGCGCGCGACCTCGCGGCAGTACTCCCGGAGGCGCGGGCAGCGCTCGCAGGCGATCACGTCGAGCGCGATGCGGTCGAGCGCGTGGGCATGGCGGGAACGTGGCATCTCCGCCTACTATAGCGCCCACGCAGGGCCTCTCGAGGCCATGGAGTTGGAGGACTCATGAACCTGAAGGACTACTTCGAATCCACGTGGGATGCCCGCGCGCGCTTGCTCGACGCCTGCGCCTCGCTCACCCGCGAGGAGTGGACGCGCGAGTTCCCCTTCTCCTGGAAGACCGTCCAGCGCCTCTTCGGGCACATCATCGAAGTCGAGCGCTCCTGGATGCTCGAGGACATCGAGCAGACGTCCTACGCATGGGGCGGCGACGAGGCTCGGGAGCGACTCTACGGCACCGTGGATCTCACGCTGGCCACCTCGCGGGAGGTCCAGGCGATCACCCGCCGCATCCTGGAGGCCTACGTTCCGGGTCGCCTGGCCGAGAACCGCAGCGGGAAGGACGCCCACGGACATCCGGCGACCTTCACCGTGGAGCAGATCCTCACCCACGTGTTCACGCACGAGCTGAGGCACCAGGGGCAGATCCAGGCCATGCTCCGGCTGCTCGAGAAGCCGGCCCCGAACGCCGACTGGATCTGACTGGCGGCCGTGGCGCTACCGCAGGGCCGCTCCCCGCAACCTCCAAGCGATTCCCGGGTACTACCTAAGTAGCCCAAAACATCCCACCGGCTCCGCCCCAGGTCCTTGTAAAATAGAGCGTTTGGCGGGACAATAGAGCCCGCCTTGGAGGCTCGAGCCCATCCGATGCAACCCTTGATTCCGCTGCTGACGACGACCCTGCCCGCCCTCTACGCCTTGAGCGTGGCGGCGTACGGACGGGCCTATGCCGACGAGACCTCGAGCGGCGGCCGCTGGGGGCCCGTGGCCCTGCGCGTCGCGGTGCTCCTCCACGTGATCTATCTCTCGGCTCGGGGCGTGACCGAAGGGCACCTTCCGCTCGCGTCGGCCTACGACTTCCTCTCCGCGACGGCGCTGTCCTTGGCCGCGGTCTACATCTACCTCGAGCTTCGCCAGGGCGTCCGCACCACCGGCATCTTCGTCCTGCCGCTCGTGTTCCTGATGCAGGTGATCTCGTCGGCCTACGGCAACACGATCCCCGCGAGACAGCCGCCCCTCTTCCCGTTCTGGTTCGAGCTCCACACGATGACCGCCGTGCTGGGATACGGGGCCTTCTTCGTGTCGGCCATCTACGGCGTCCTGTTCCTGCTGCTCTACCGGGAGATCAAGGCGAACCGGCTCAGCTTCTTCTTCCGCCGCATGCCTCCACTCGAGACGCTCGGGCGCATGAACGTGAGCGCGGCGTCGGCGGGGCTCGTGCTCCTCGGCCTCGCGATCCTCATGGGCATCGGCTGGGCGCGCCTCGCGCACGTGGAGCTGGCCAAGGATCCCAAGACCTGGCTCACGGTCGGGGCCTGGGTGCTGCTCGGATTCGCGGTGCTCGCCTATCACCGGCTCGGCTGGCGGGGACCGCGCGCGGTCTACGCCTCGCTGGCCGGATTCACGACGCTCCTTCTCTCGAGAGTGGTGACGGATCTCTTCGTGAGATCGTTCCACACGTGGCGATGAGCACCGCCGCCGGGGCGATGACGCCGGAGCTCGAGTTCTTCTGCGTCGGCCTGAACCACGAGACCTCGCCGCTCGAGATAAGGGACGCGCTCGTTCTCTCCGACGAGGAGGTGGGGCGCGCGATCCGCGCGCTCAGGGAGCGCGCCGGCGCCAGTGAAGCGCTGGTCATCTCGACCTGCAACCGGACGGAGGTCTACGCGCGCGGCGCGGAGCTTCCCAATCCTCCGGCGTTCGTGGCCGCGCTCCTCCAGGAGATCAAAGGGCTCGACCTGATCGGCTCGGGCAAGAGCTACCTCTACACCTACCGCGAGCCGGATTCGATCCGCCATCTCTTCCGCGTCGCGTGTGGCCTCGACTCGCAGATCCTGGGCGAGCCGCAGATCACGGGGCAGGTGAAGGATTCTCTCACCCTCGCGGGCAAGCTCGGCGGCTCGGGGCCGGTGATGGAGCGGCTCCTCGACGCGGCCCTCCGCTGCGCCAAGCGCGCGCGCACCGAGACGGGCATCGGCCGCGGTCCGGTATCCAGCGCGTACGCCGCCGTGAATCTCGCGACCAAGGTGCTCGGATCGCTCGCGGACAAGAAGGTGCTCCTGATCGGCGCGGGCGAGATGGCGGGGCTCGCCGCCTGCCATTTCATGGAAGCCGGGGTCGCCCAGTTCATGGTCGCGAACCGGAGCAAGGAGCGGGCGGAGAAGCTCGGCGCCACGATCGCCGCCCGCGCGATCTCGCTCGAGGCGATTCCCGTCGCGCTTCCGGGCGCGGACATCGTGGTGAGCGCGACGTCGTCGAACGAGCCGGTCGTGCGGGAGGCGATGGTCCGGAACGCGATGAAGATCCGGAAGAACCGGCCGCTTCTCTTCCTCGATCTCGCGGTGCCGCGCGACGTGGAGCCGCAGGTGTCGAAGCTCCCCAACGTGTTCGTGCACGACCTGGACGCGCTCGGCCAGCTCGTGGCGCAGAGCCTCGCGCAGCGGCGCGGCGAGGTGCCCAAGGTGGAGGCGATCATCGAATCGGAGATGGCGCGCTTCCTCCGCTGGCATCGGTCGCTCGCCGTCAAGCCCACCGTGACCGCGTTCCGGACCCACTTCGAGGACATCGCCAAGGAAGAGCTGGACCGCCATCGCGGCCGCTTCCGCCCCGAGGATCACGCGGCGCTCGAGGCGCTCGTGCACGGCATCGTGCAGAAGCTCCTCCATCGCCCCACCACGCGCCTCTCCCGCGCGGACGACGAGAGCGAGGGCATCGCCCGGGTCGACGCGGTGCGGGATCTCTTCGGAATCGGCCAGGAGGACTCCGATGCGGATCGGGACGCGCGGTAGCGCGCTCGCGCTCGCGCAGAGCGGGCTCGTGCAGAAGCTCCTCGGGGGCGAATCTCGATGCAGTCTGACCGTCATCGAGACGACGGGCGACCGGAATCCGCTGGCCTCCCTGCGCCGGATCGGCGGCAAGGGAATCTTCACGAAGGAGATCGACACGGCGCTCCTCGAAGGGCGGATCGACCTCGCGGTCCATTCGCTCAAGGACCTGCCGACGGAAGAGATCCCCGGGCTCGCGATCGGGGCGCTCTTGAAGCGCGAGGATCCGAGGGACGCGCTCGTCTCCCGCGGGGGCGTGGGGCTGGACGCGCTGCCGAAGGGGGCCGTCGTCGGCACGTCCTCGTTCCGCCGGCGCGCGCAGCTCCTCGCGCGGAGACCCGACCTCACGGTGGAGGACCTGCGCGGCAACGTGCCCACCCGAATCGCGCGCGTGCTCTCGGGCACGGTGGACGCCATCGTGATCGCGGCGGCCGGCCTCAATCGCCTCGGCATGGAGAGCGAGATCGCGGAGATCATCGACGAGTCGGTGATGCTCCCCGCTCCGGGCCAAGGAATCGTCGCGGTGCAGATTCGCGCGGACGACATGCAGACGCGCGCCGCGCTCCAGCCGATCCACGACCCGGGCGCCGAAGCCGAAGCCATCGCGGAGCGCACGTTCTTGTCCGGACTCGGCGGCGGGTGTCTCGTGCCGGTCGGAGCGCGGGCCATCGCGCGGAACGGCACGCTCGCCCTCTCGGGCTTCGTGGGCCATCCCGACGGCCATCCCACGATCCGCGCGTCCCTCGATGGAGCATCCGCCGGCGCCCGCGAGCTCGGAGCGGAGCTCGCGCGACTCGCCCTCGCCCAGGGGGCCCGCGAGATCCTCGACGCGGTGCGGAGCGACGAGGTCCACCCGTGAGCGCGCTCCTCGTGGTGGCCCGCATGGATCCGCGCGACGACAAGATCGTCGAGGCGGCCGAGGCCTGCTCGTTCCGCGTGGCGCGGCTCCCGCTCCTCGCGACCGAGCCGGGGCGGGATGGCGCGCGATTCCTGACGTGGCTCGAAGCGGCGCAGCAAGGAGCGGCGATCGCATGGACCAGCCGAAGGGCGGCCGAGGCGCTCGCCGAAGCGGCCCTTCCCGAGCACGAAGAGGCGCTCGCGGCTCTTCCCCTCTTCGCGGTGGGCGAGGAGAGCGCGGCGCCGATCGTCGCGAGACACCTCGACGTCGAGTACGTCCTGCTGGAGCCCTCGGCCCGGAACCTGGGCCGGCACATCGCGGAGGCGCGCACCTCGCGAGGCATCCGCCGGGTCGCATTCCTGCGCGGCGACCGCTCGCTCCCCGACCTGCCGGACACGCTCGAGCGCGCGGGGATCGAGGTCGAGCCGTTCGAGATCTATCGGACCACCTTCCAGGACGTGGACGTGGACGTGGTGCGCTCCTCGATCGCGGCCAACGATCCCGTGGTCGTTCTCTACTTCAGCCCGTCCGGGATCGAGGCGCTCGAGCGGCTCCTCCCCGACGTGCTGGCTTCGCTTCGCTCGCGCGGGCATGCGGTTCCGATCGGCGATACCACCCGGCGCGCGCTCACGACTCGAGGCTACGCGTCGATCGCGGACCCCGGCGTCGACCCGTTTCAACCGGCGGCTTTACAATCGGTGAAGAGGATCGCTCCGTGACCTATCCGACCACACGGCTTCGCAGGCTCCGCGCCACGCCCGCGCTTCGCGCGATGCGCCGCGAGACGACGCTCGCGGCGTCGAATCTCGTCGCGCCGCTCTTCGTCTGCCATGGATCCAAGGTGCGCAAGCCGGTCGCCTCCATGCCCGGGCATTTCCAGCTCTCCGTCGACGAGCTGGTGCGGGAGGGCGAGGCGATCGCGAAGGATGGAATCGGAGGCGTCATTCTCTTCGGGATCCCCGCGGCGAAGGACGCGGAAGGCCGTGAGGCCTACGACGAGAAGGGCATCGTCCCGACGGCGCTCCGCGCTCTCAAGAAGGCGGTCCCCGACCTCATTCTCTGGGCCGACGTCTGTCTCTGCGAGTACACGAGCCACGGCCACTGCGGCGTTCTGAACGGCGAGAAGGTGGACAACGACAAGACACTCCCGCTCCTCGCCCGCGCCTCCACCGCGTACGCCGCGGCCGGCGCCGATCTCATCGCGCCGAGCGACATGATGGACGGGCGCGTCGCCGCGATCCGCAAGGCGCTCGACTTGGGCGGCTTCCCAGACACGCCGATCGTCTCCTACGCCGCCAAGTACGCGAGCGCGTTCTACGGCCCGTTCCGCGAGGCCGCCGAGTCGACGCCGCAGTTCGGCGATCGCCGGGGCTACCAGATGGACCCCGCCAACGCGGCGGAAGCGTTGCGCGAAGTGGCGCTCGATCTCGAGGAAGGGGCGGATATGGTGATGGTGAAGCCCGCGCTCCCCTACCTCGACGTCATCCGCCGCGTGAAGGAGCAGTTCCAGGTTCCGGTCGCGGCGTACAACGTGTCGGGCGAGTTCGCGATGATCAAGGCCGCGGCGCAGAACGGCTGGATCGACGGCGAGCGCGCCGCGCTCGAGACGCTCGTCTCGATCCGGCGCGCGGGAGCGGACGTGATCCTGACCTACTTCGCGCGGGAGATCGCGCCGCTGCTCGCCAAGGGGGCGACGGCTTGAAGGAGACTCGCCCCGCCGTGACCACGACCCAGAGCGAGGCGCTCCATCGCCGCGCGCTCGGGCTCTTCCCCGGCGGCGTGAACTCCCCCGTGCGCGCGTTCCAGGCGGTGGGCGGCGTGCCGCGCCAGATCGTGGCCGCGCGCGGCGCCTATCTCACGGACGCGGACGGTCAGGAGCTCCTCGACTACGTCCTCGGCTGGGGCCCCATGCTCCTCGGACACGCGCACCCCGCCACGATCCAGGCCATCGAGCGCCA
>DATJGP010000042.1:0-10874 GCA_035494915.1 Candidatus Eiseniibacteriota bacterium
TAGCTCCGTGAATCGATAAGGGCCTCCCTGGAGCGAGTTCAAGATCAAGGCACTCCAGGGCTTACTGAGGACCTCGATGGCCCGCTGGAAGGCCTCGCACTGCGAGTCGACCGTTTTCATGGCGTCAGTTTAGATGCATCCGCTTTCCTTGGTAAAGCTACTTTCTTGAATCCCTCCGTGTCGTTCGCTATCCAAAGGAAAGCAGCAGGCAGCCAGAAAGTCGTCGGACCGCCGGCCCTCGGGGCCTTCGGCCCAGGAACCAAGGAGGGCACACTATGGATACCGGTCTTCTGATCCTGCGTCTCGCCGTGGGCCTCACGCTCGTGGGACACGGCACTCAAAAGCTGTTCGGTTGGTTTGGCGGTTACGGCCTTCAGGGCACGGGTGGATTCCTCGAGCAGCTCGGGTTCCGGCCCGGCGCGCGCGCCGCGCTGATGGCAGGCCTCACCGAAGCGGGCGGCGGCGCCCTGCTGGCGCTGGGCCTGTTCACGCCACTGGCGGCAACGCTGTTGATCGCGGTCATGCTGGTCGCCATCGTGACCGTTCACCTGTCGAAGGGCTTCTTCGTCTCCAACGGCGGATATGAGTACCCGCTGATCCTCGCCATCGCGGCGCTCACCCTCGCGATCACGGGCCCGGGTCAGATCTCATTGGATGCGCTCCTGGGTACGGAGCGCGCCGGACTAGCCTGGGGAATCGCGGCCGCTGCTCTTGGAACTCTCGGCGCCGGCGCACAGCTTCTCAGCCGGCGCACCACCCAAGCAGCGCCCGCCTCGCACGCGGCGTAACTACATCGTAACCCTCCGGGCCTCGCGATTCGGTCGCGAGGCCCGTTTGCTTCTGGTGAGAATTTCCTCTTGTTGCCCCCTTCCGGAGAGGATCACCATGGATCGCCCTCCAAGGTCTCGGAGGCGGTGCAGGCATCGATCGGGGAGGTTCCAATGGCAGAAGGAGCAGGCGGTATCAAGAACGTCGTTCTGGTTCACGGCGGCTTCGTCGACGGCTCGGGCTGGGAAGGCGTCTACAAGCTACTGAAAAGGGACGCTTTCAACGTCTCCGTCGTACAAAACCCGACGATCACGCTCGCGGACGATGTCTCGGTGACCCGGCGCACTCTCGCAGCGATGAACGGTCCGTCGATCCTCGTTGGCCATTCATATGGGGGCGTCGTCATCACCGAGGCGGGCAACGATTCGAACGTCGCCGGACTCGTGTACATCGCGGCGTTCGCTCCGGACAAGGGCGAGTCGGTCTCCTCGCTCATCGCGAATCCCCCACCGGGCGCGCCAGTTCCCCCGATCCTCCCACCGAAGGACGGCTATCTCTTCCTGGATCGAGACCAATTCCATGCGTCCTTCGCAGCTGATGTCGCGGACGACACTGCAGCGTTCATGGCCGACGCGCAGGTGCCCTGGGGCGTCGAGGCTCTGGGCGGAACCATCACCCAGCCCGCGTGGCGGGCGAAGCAGAGCTGGTACCTCGTCGCGACCGAGGACAGGATGATCCCGCCCGACGCACAGCGCGGCATGTCGAAGCGCGCGGGTGCGACCGTCGTCGAGGTCAAGGGCAGTCACTCGGTGTACGTCTCGCAGCCGAAGGCGGTGGCGGACCTGATTGTCCAGGCGGCGAGGAGCGTGGCCCTCGCGGCGAGATAAGAGCTCCAGCGGCAACACCGATTCCACGCAAAATGGAAGCCCCCTCCCCGAGATCTTCGGAGAGGGGGCGTTCCTTGCGGGTCGAATGAGACGCTGCGATCTCAGCCCTCCCACACGTCCCCTTCAGGAGCTCCCCTCCCCAGCTTGTCCGGAAGCCTCTCACCCTTCGGGATGAACGCGAGCGACACCGAGTTGATGCAATAGCGACGGCCCGTCGGCGGTGGTCCGTCCGGAAACACATGCCCTTGATGTGCGCCGCAACGAGCGCAAACGATCTCGGTTCGCACCATTCCGTAACCAACGTCTCGACGTTCACGCAGATACCCTTCGGCAAACGGTGCGGTGAAACTCGGCCAGCCGGTGCCGCTTTCGAACTTGGAGCCGGCCCGGAAGAGGGGCAGGCCGCACAGGCGGCACGTATAGACCCCCGCCCGCTTCTCGGTGAGGAAAACGCCGCAAAACGGCGCTTCCGTTCCGTGCTCGAGAAGGACGCGTCGCTCGTCTTGGTTTAGCCCGGCCTCGAGAGTCTGCAGCTGCTCTTGGGTGGGAGGACTCAGATTGAATGGGGTGGTCGTGACGTCACTCATGATCGGTCTCCTTGGATCCGTTTACGCCCCTCGCTCCCGAAGGGAGCGATGCACCAAAGCCACCGCGATCGATCCCTCACCGACCGCCGAAGCGACCCGTTTCAGATTGCCACTCCGCACGTCTCCAACAGCGAAGACCCCGGGCAGCGTGGTTTCGAGGAGATGAGGAGGTCGCCCGAGCGGCCATCGGGCCGCCATCAGGTCCTCGCGAGAGAGGTCTCCCCCTGTTCTGACGAACCCCTTTTCGTCGAGCGCAAGGCACCCTTCCAGCCACTTCGTATTGGGAACCGCACCGGCCATGACGAACAGATGCCGTATCGGACTCTTCGTGGTCTCACCGGAATCCGCGTGCTGCCACGTGATGCTTTCCAGGTGGTTGGCTCCCTCCACGGCGACGACTTGGGTCCGGGTGCGGAGATGGATCCTTTGGTGATGCTCGATGCGGTCGATGAGGTACCGCGACATCGTGTCACTGAGCCCACTGGAGCGAACGAGCATGTGGACCTGCCGCGCTTCGTTGGCCAGAAATACGGCAGCCTGCCCCGCAGAGTTGCCACCGCCCACGATGACCACTTCTTCTCCGGCACAGAGTCTCTGCTCCATCTTGGTGGCGCTGTGGTAGACCCCCGAGCCTTCGAACCGCTCGATGCCGGGAACCGAGAGCGTTCGGTATTCGGCTCCGGACGCGATGATGAGCGCCCGCGTCTCGATCCTTTCTCCGTGGTCCACTTCCAGCACGTACGGCCTTCGCGCGCAATCCAGCCGCGTCGCACGCCGAGCCACCATGAGCTTGGCTTCGAATTTCTGCGCCTGCTCATAGGCGGCGCGGGCCAGGTCGCGTCCCGAGATGCCGAGCGGGAAACCCAGATAGTTCTCGATTCTGGAGCTAGATCCGGCTTGACCGCCAGGGGCCGTGGTCTCCAGCACGAGGACGTCGAGCCCCTCTGAAGCCGCGTACACCGCGGCGCCCAAACCGGCCGGCCCCGCGCCAACGATGATGAGGTCACGAGGTTTCGTCACATCGATCGCTGCGTTGAATCCCAGACAATCGGCGATCTCGTCGTTGGACGGATTGCGAAGGATGATCGTGCCACGGCAGATCAGGACAGGAACGTCCGCGAGCGCGATGTGGAACTGCTGGAGCAGTCCCTCGACGTCCGGCTCGCGATCGAGATCGACCTCCGCGAAGGGATAATCGTTTCGAATCAGGAAGTCACGGATACGAAGCGTCCCGGCGCAGTGATCCGAGCCCACGAGGACCACGTCGCCAAGGCCGAGGTTGATGAGCTCCGCGCGGCGAAGCACGAACGCGCGCATGAACACGTCGCCCAGATCCGCGTCGTTACGCACCAGCGTCAGGAGGCGCTCGCGCGGAATCAGCACCACGCGGGCGGGCGTTCTCGCGGCAATGCGAACGACCGCGGGCCGGCCGGCCAAGGTGCTCACCTCGCCGGTGAACTGCCCGGCCTCCAGCACGCGAACCACCGTGGATTTCCGGTCCAGGATTTGGAGGATCTCGAGCTCGCCGTCCAGGAGCACGAAGATTCCCGGCGGACTCTGACCGGGCTCGAGCAGCACATCCCCCGCGCCGTGGCTACGCACCGAAAGGCCGGACGTTGCGCGCTCGAGCTGCGCCTCGCTCAGAACGGGAAAGCTCTCCGGCGATCCGAAGATTTGCGTATCCGATGCTTCGACTCTCGATGCCATCATCCAACCCTTCCAAGGGGCCACGTCGAGATCCGCGTCTGCCTTATCGTACCATCCATGGATTCTGGGATGCCTGCCACGGTTCGTTACCTGGGGTCGAAATGGATGTTCGGCGCGCGCTCTCCCTCTTGCAGGGAGCGATTTCCGAAACGACCGGGAACTGGGCGGATCTGGGGTGCGGGGAAGGAACGTTCACTCTCGCACTGGCAGAGCTGCTCGGCCCGGCGGGACGCGTCTACGCGGTGGACCGTGATGTTCAGGTTTTGTCCAAGCTCGGACGACGCGCCTCGGGGCACGCCAATGTGATCCCGGTCCTCGCCGATTTCAGCCAGACGCCCGACCCACCGGACCTCGACGGCCCGCTCGCTGGGCTTCTCTTCGCGAACTCCCTTCACTTCACGGCTCATCCCGAGCGAATCCTGCAAGCCTGGATGCACAAGCTGCGCGCAGGTGGTCAGGTGATCATCGTGGAGTACGACCGCCGGGCGGCCAACCCCTGGGTGCCTTACCCGATCGCTCCGGCACGCCTCGAGACGGTAGCCGCGGAGGCGGGACTCACACAGCCAAGAGTCACAGCGCGGGAACCGTCGACATTCAGCGGAGATCTCTATGTCGCCGCGATGACGCGGCCGCACTAGCCGGGTTCGGTCTGTCTTCCGATCCATAGCCACGTACAGGCGGCAGCACACAAGGCAAGGACCGCCGACGCTCGAGCGACGGCCCGGAACCCCGCGACGAACGCCCAGTGGATGGCCGACCGAATGGCCGCCGACTGGTCCGCGGGAATTCCAGACGGCGGCTCGGCCGATGCCAACCGGGCCCGCTCAGCGAGCACCTGCCGATGGATCCCGGCTTCCAGAGAGAGTGCGCCGACCCTTTGTTCCAGCTTGGTGCCAAAGACATGGGCGAGCAGGATCCCAAGGAGTGCGATCGAGAGAAGTCCCGCCGCGCGCGAGACCGCGTTGTTCACACCGGACGCGATACCGGCGCTCTCCTTTCCGACAGAGTTCATGACCGCGGTCGTGAGCGGCGCGATGCACCCTGCCATGCCCAATCCGAGCACCACGATTCCCGGGAAGAAGGTCGTCCAGTACCCGCCGCCGACCCCCGGGAGGCTCAACAGGAAAAACCCAGCGGCGGCCACGACGGTCCCGATCAGTAGCGGCCGTCGCGCCCCGAATCGCTCCACCAAACCTCCCGACCAGCGCGAAAGTAAGAAGAGGATCGCGATGAATGGAAGGAGCGCGGCGCCGGCCTGAAGCGGCGAGTAGCCCTGCACCTGGATCAGGTTCAAGGGCAGGAAGAGGAAGACGCAGGCCAGAGCGCCGTAAAGAAAGAGCGTGAGAGCGTTCGCACCTGTGAAATCGGAGGACCGGAACAACGAGAGCGGAAGCATCGGACTGCTGGCCCGCGCTTCCCAGAGAACGAATCCCACGAGCCCGACACAGCCCAGAGCGAGCGACGCGATGATGGCGGGGCTCCCCCACCCTTGCCCCGACGATTCGATGAGGCCGTAGACCAGACCTCCCAAACCCACGGTCACGAGCGTGGCGCCGATGAGATCGAGGCGCTTCAGGGCCGGATTCCGGCTCTCAGGGACGTTCTTCAGCAAGAGCAGAACGATCGCGGCCAGCGGGACGTTGATGAAGAACGCCCATCGCCAGGAGTGATCGACGAGCCAGCCACCGAGCAGGGGACCAATGGCTGCGGTGATTCCGCTGAAGCCGGACCACATGCCGATCGCTCGTCCGCGTTCCTCCGGTCCAAAGGACGCCGAGATGAGTGCGAGCGCACCGGGGACGAGAAGCGCGCCGCCGATTCCCTGCACGGCGCGCCCCGCAATGAGCCACGAGGTGGACGGCGCCAATCCGCAAGCGATCGAGGCGACTGTGAAGATGGAGATTCCCCAGGCGTAGACACGCCGCCGCCCGAACCGGTCGCCCATCGACCCGCCTACGAGGAGAAGGGCCGCCAGGAGAAGCGCGTAGGCTTCCACCACCCACTGCACCTCGGAGCCGGTCGCGGAGAATTCGCGCGCCATGGCCGGGAGCGCGACGGAGACCACGGTCCCGTCGATGAAGGCGAGGCTCGAGCCGATGATGGTCACGGCGAGCACCCATGGGCCGGCGCCCTGGGCCGACGCATAGGCGCCAGGCCCGCACTCGATGACAGCTCCGTCACATGGAAGTCGAACGGCATGGGACATGGCTAGGCCTCGCGGTTTGCCCCCATCTTGACGCATCGATTGCGCGTGGGTCGACAGGGAGTATTCTCGCACCATGCCACACGCCTTCGAAGTCGCGCCCACCGGGCGCGCCAAGTGCCGGGCTTGCGGCGCAACGATCGCGAAGGGCGAGCTGCGCTTCGGCGAGCGCTCGCCCAATCCCTACGGCGAGGGTGAGATGACGCAGTGGTTCCACCCCACATGCGCGGCGTTCAAGCGTGCCGAGCCCTTGCTCGAGGCGCTGCCGGAGGCTCCGGAGCACCTGGAGGACAAGGCGGGCCTTGAAGCCAGGGCACGCGCCACCTTGGAGCACCGGCGCTTGGAGCGGGTCGACGGCGCCGAGCGCTCACCGACCGCACAAGCGAAGTGCCGGCATTGCCGCGAGCGCATCGAGCGCGGGGCCTGGCGGATTCGCCTCACGCTCTACGAATCCGATCGCTTCTCGCCCGGTGGATTCGTGCACCTGACGTGCTACCCGGCGTACTTCGAAGGGCATGAGGTCCTGGACCGGATCCAGCACTTCAGCCCCGGTCTGGAGGACGCGGACCGGATGGATCTGGAGCAGAGCTACCGCTCGGTACCTAAGGCCGAGCCCTCCTGAGGCTTAGCTTCCGGCGAAAACACGGCGGATCGGGTTGAGTCGAACCTCGACTTTGCCGATAAGTACCCCATGAAACCACGCTTCGGATGGGGACTCGCACTCGCTCTCCTCGCGGCCTCGAGCCCGGCTTCGGCCAGTCCCCCGGCCACCAGCTCCTCTTCGCCGATGATGGCGCCGGGCCTCATCCCCATCGAGTCGCTCGGCGCACTCTCGCTCGTTCACGAGTCCTTCACCGTGACGCCGCGGCAGGACGGCTGCGAGGTCTACCGCGAGGTCGGTGTCCGGTGCCGCGGAGGCTCCGGGACCTACCGCGTCGCGATCGACCTTCGCGCTCCGGACGGCACGGCCGCCGGGCTCGACAGCACGATCGCGATGGCCATCGATGGCGTGCCGCAGGAGGTCACCATCTATGACGATGGGTACGAAGCGGGCCCGGGAACCTGGGCGGAGATCGAGCTGCCCATCTCGCGGAACACGGTGCGGGTGGTCGAGATCTCGTATCAGTTCCGCGGTGACGCCGTCGCGTCCGCCGAGTTCGCGCGCTCACAGCTCGGCATCCACGCGCAAACCTTTTGGGCGAACAACGTCGTTCCCCGCGTCGAGGCGCGCCTCGTACTCCACGGCTCCGGGTTCACCGCCGCGGACTTCGAACCGAATGGCGCGATCTCAGGGCAGTGCGTGCTCGATCTGCAGCAGGAAGGTCAAACGCTGGTGTGGAAAGTGCGGAGCTACCGAAGGTGGGGGTGGAACCGCACGGCGACCGATTGGCTCGTGCGCCCGCCGGGGACTCCGCCAGCGGGGGCCACGGACACGGCTCCGTCCCACGCTACGGGCGGCAGCGGCTGATCTGACCTAGAACAGAGATTTCGTGGCGAAGTACACCTTGGTCTGGTCCTCGCCCCAAGCCACGAAACCCGTGAGCGAGAGGTTCGTCGCGATCGGCTGGATCATGCCGCCCGCGCCGAAGGAATCGTGCCAGGTATCGGAGTTCTCCCCGTCCAGCCACACGCGTCCGACATCCGCGAGACCGAGAACGCCCACGCGGAATAGATTCACCGAGAAGAGCCACGTGTGCGCTTCCAGGCCGCCGTAGAGCGAGGTGTCTCCGGCAAAACGTGCCCGGCTATAACCGGGCAGGCTGGACCTACCGCCGAGGAACGCCGATTCGAACCACGGATACTCGCCCCACACGTGCCTGCCTCCGGCCCTCGCCGCGAGCTGAACGCGCGCCTCGTTCCGTCCCAGGTACGACACCACTTCCCCTTCCACTCCGCCGAACGGGTGCTCCACGTCGAGGACCGGAGGCACATAGAACCCTTCCAGCCGCCAGGTCGATGTGACGGCCGGGCCCTTGAGGATCTCCTCCAGTATCGATGACGCTCGCTCCTGCCCCCGGGTGTCATAATCCAGCCCGGCTCGCACGCCGGCCTCAGCGAATTGGCCGCTGCCATACGGCGAGACGGCGTTCAGCACATTCTCCCGATCCGTGGGCGACCAGGACGCGCGATAGGTTGGACCCGCGTAGACCTGGAGCCAGTGCGATGGATCGATCTGCACCGAAGGCTGGAGGAAGATGACCTGCTCTTCGGTCCTGTGCTCCTCGATCCGCTCGGGCACGGTGGTCTCGTTTCCAAAGCCGAAGAAATTGAACTGCTCGATTCCCGATCCGAGCAGATCCAGCCGGAACGCACGACTGGATGCGGGACGTCGAAAGATGCCCTGATAGGCAATGCGGCCACGGCTCACACCCGTGGACCAGGCCAGCGAGAGCCGCTGCTGCTTGGCCTCGGGAAGCGAGCGGAAGCCCCAGTTCGTCTTGAGAACGCTGACTTCCGGCACGAGGCCGAGATCGCCTCCATACGCCACGCTGGTTTCCAGAATGCTCCAGTGTCCCCAGTTCCGAGGCTCGAGCCACAGTGCGGTGGTATCCGGCTCTGGATTGCGCCACTCGCGGTGCGTGTCGGTGCCATGCCCCTTTTGAAGCGCGAGAGCGCCGCTTCCCGACCACACATCCGTCCCACCGCTCTTCGAATCGTCCACGACGTCGTCGCCCTGGCCCGCGATGACGCGCACGAGGATCGGCCCGCCCTTGGAGCCGGTTCGCTCGACCCGATCGTTTCCGCCGTGCAGGTAGATCCGAACCTCGTCCGTCTCCGAGGGCACGAAGCGACGCTGGTAATAGGGCTCACCCCCTGCAAGGGACACGCTCACGTCGACGGCGCCGCCCTCGCCGCGATGGATCGAGACGACCTCGTCTTTGTCGGTGGCGTGAATGTCCACCTTCTTCGCGAGATCCCGGTAGTACCGCATGACGTAATCCGCGAGCAGACCCCGGCGCGCACGCAGGGACGACGAGAGATCTCCGGAGAGTCTCTGCCACTCGACCGGAAGGGTCTGAACCGTCTGCTCGATCACGTCGTCGGTGAACTTGCCGGCGGTCTCGCGAGCCACTTCCTCGAACGCGGCGCGATCGAGATCGGTGAGCAGCCAGCGATCCATCTCGGACCCGTTGATGGTCGGACCCTCCAGGCGCTTGTCGAAATGGTGATCGAATAGCACGAGCTTGGGATTTCGGGATCGTAAGAATCCGGTCGCGAAGCCGTCGTTTCGGTTGAACGCCATGTCCGGGTCCTCGGCCAAGGGCTCCCATCGGTCGTTGCCGGGCAGCCTCACCCACCGCCACTGTCCTCGGTGGCGATCCCAGTTCTCCACGTACAGGTCCAGGATCCGAGCGCGAAGGAACGCTCTCGAATCGACGCGGTTTTCGGGCCCTAGCAGCCAGCGCGTCCAAAGAGCACGCGAGTTGATGATCTCCGTGGCGCCGTGGAACGGCGGCACGTCCGGCCCGGCGAGCGGGTACTCATCGATCGTCCCCGGCTCGTTCGCGAAGACGTCCCGGAACGATCCGAGCGCGGGGTCATCGTCCATCACGACCAGCTTGGGCTCGGTGTGCAGGAGACCGACGGCCTCGGCCAAGGGCGGCAGGAGAAGCGCCGCGCCCGGGTGCTGGGCGGCCGTGTGATCGTGCACCACCCACGCGACCCACGTTTTGCGATACGGCTCGGGGAGCGCGCGCTCGGGCTCCTTGCGGAGCGATCGGAACGTATAGGCGCGCTTGTCAGGCCCGACCAGAGCGAGCCCGGGTGTCTGTCTCTGGCCCACCTGGCGCACGGGCTTCAGTCCCCCGGCGTAGGTCTCGAGATCGAGCACCGGTACCGTCACCGGCGTGGACCAGATGTCGCGGTAGCCCTCTCCGAGCCAGAAGCTGTGGAAGCCGCTGGCCTTGTATTTCGGATCGACGACGACGGTCCTCGTGGCTGGCGCTGCGGGTGGTGTGGATGCGGTGGCAGCGGTCGTGGACTCAGGCGCGGCGCTGGAATCCGGCATGGCCGAGGGTTCCTCGGCCCATGATGGCCCCGAGGCCCACAGCGACATCCCGAGGAGCAGAGCCACCCCGGGCGCGGCAACGCCTCTCATGGTACTCATACTACGCGCCGGGGACTCCCGCCGCCACCGGCCCCCATCACCCGAGCTTCTCCGTCGCCCCCGGCGCCATCGCGGGCGGCGGTGTCTCGCGGAGCGCAAGCACGCGAAGACGGAGAAACATCCAGACCGCCCCGCCGAAGAGCACGAGCGCGCTGATGGACGTGGCCACGGGCGCGCCGAATTTCTGCGCGACCGAGCCGGTGATGAGCGATCCGATGGGCGCGGTCCCCACGAACATCAGCGTATAAAGGCCCATCACGCGGCCTCGGTGCTGATCGTCGGTCGTGAGCTGGATCAGCGTGTTCGTCGTCGCCACGTAGAGGATGAGTCCCAGTCCGGCGAGGAATCCCATCGCGAGGCTCAACGGAAGCGTGCGCGACCACGCAAACGTTCCCATCCCGATCGATGCCGTGATGAGACCGATGAAGATGTTCCGGCGGAGCCCCCATCGATTCTGGGGCCGGGTCATCCATGCGGCCGAGATCAGCGATCCAAGTCCGAACGCGGAGACGAGGGCCCCGTACGCCTTGGCATCGCCGTGCAGGATATCCTTCACGTACACGGGAAGCAGGATCATGTACTGGAATCCGAGTCCCGCGGTCAGCCCGAGCAGC
>DATJGP010000043.1:0-2815 GCA_035494915.1 Candidatus Eiseniibacteriota bacterium
GCTCCACCGGCGCGTCGCGCCACGGCGTCGGCTCCTCGCGCCATGGGGCCGGCGGACGGTTGTCGAACATGCCCAAAGCATGACCCCTCGGCGTGCCGGCAGCATGAAAAGTCCATGAGAAGCAGGTAATGGAACGATGAATGCCTCGCGGGGCCCCGTTTTTCGGGCCCTTCGTTGACGGGGCCGCCGCCGTGGGCGGATAATCATTCCTGTCCAGGCGCGCGAAGGGGTTGCCGAGAGCAACCTCTTTTTGATGTCAGGATCAACGAGACCGCCCACCTAGCTCAGTTGGTAGAGCACGTCCTTGGTAAGGACGAGGTCTCGGGTTCGATCCCCGAGGTGGGCTCAAGCCTCGGTGGATGGAGAGAGGACGACATGGCAAAGAAGAAATTCGAGCGGACCAAGCCGCATGTGAACGTCGGCACGATCGGACACATCGACCACGGCAAGACCACGCTCACCGCGGCGATCACCAAGACCCTCTCGCTCAAGGGTCAGGCCGACTTCCGCGCGTTCGACTCGATCGACAACGCTCCCGAAGAGAAGGAGCGTGGCATCACGATCTCGATCGCCCACGTCGAGTACGAGACCGACAAGCGTCACTACGCGCACGTCGACTGCCCGGGTCACGCCGACTACATCAAGAACATGATCACCGGGGCTGCCCAGATGGACGGCGCGATCCTGGTCGTCTCGGCGGCCGACGGCCCGATGCCCCAGACGCGCGAGCACATCCTGCTCGCCCGCCAGGTGCAGGTGCCGCAGATGGTCGTGTTCCTCAACAAGGTCGACATGGTCGACGACGAGGAGCTCCTCGAGCTCGTCGAGCTCGAGGTCCGTGAGCTGCTGTCCAAGTACGGCTTCAAGGGCGACGAGATCCCGATCATCCGCGGGTCGGCGCTCAAGGCCCTGGAGAGCACCTCGACCGACACGAACGCTCCCGAGTTCAAGCCGATCTTCGAGCTCATGGACAAGGTCGACAGCTACATCCCGACCCCCGTCCGGCCGAAGGACAAGCCGTTCCTTATGCCGATCGAGGACGTGTTCGGCATCAAGGGCCGCGGCACCGTCGCGACGGGCCGCGTGGAGCGCGGCATCGTCAAGGTGGGTGAGGAGGTCGAGATCCTCGGGATCCGCGACGCCCGCAAGGCCGTGGTCACCGGGGTGGAGATGTTCCGCAAGCTCCTCGACCAGGGCGAGGCCGGCGACAACATCGGCCTGCTCCTCCGTGGTCTCGAGCGCGAGGACATCGAGCGCGGCCAGGTCATCGCCAAGCCCGGCTCGGTGAAGCCGCACACGAAGTTCACCGCCGAGGTCTACATCCTCTCCAAGGAGGAGGGCGGCCGGCACACCCCGTTCTTCAACGGCTACCGCCCGCAGTTCTACATCCGGACCACCGACGTGACCGGCTCGGCCGACCTGCCAGCCGGCACCGAGATGGTCATGCCCGGCGACACCGTGAACCTCACGATCACCCTGATCACGCCGATCGCCCTCGAAGAGGGCCTTCGGTTCGCCATCCGCGAGGGCGGCCACACCGTGGGCGCCGGCGCGGTGACGAAGGTCATCGAGTAACGAGATGCCGAAGGACAACCGCCCGATCATCACGCTCGCGTGCTCGACCTGCCGGTCGCGCACCTATGCGACCACGAAGAACCGGAAGAACGATCCGGACCGTATCGAGCTATCGAAGTTCTGCCCGCGGTGCCGCAAGCACACGGCCCACCGGGAGACGCGATAGGCATACGGCGGTAGCTCAATTGGCAGAGCAACGGTCTCCAAAACCGTAGGTTGAGAGTTCGAGTCTCTCCCGCCGTGCCAAGGAACCAGTCGAAAGGAAGAAAGTTGTGGCGACAGCGACACGTCCGGCCGGCGGGATCGTCCGCTTCGCGCAAGAGTCGTGGTCCGAGCTGCGGAAGGTCACCTGGCCGACCCGCGAGCAGGTCATCCGACTGACCCTGCTCGTCGTCGTGATCTCCGTCGTCATCTCCGCCTACATCTTCGCGTTCGACAACCTGTTCCACGTCATCATCGACAAGGGCGTGCTGAACATCCCAGACGCGACACCCGCGCCGCCGATCCAGTAAGGAGCAGCGATGACCGACGAGACGAACGAGCCCACCGACGCAGCCGAGCCCGAACGTGAGGCCGAGCCGCAGATCGAGCAGCAGCCCGACGCGGCGAAGCTCTCGGATGAGGCCGCGGCCGAGGCCGCCCGCGCGTTCCTCGGCACCGCCGAGCCGGAGCCCGAGGGCGTCTCGCCCGAGGAGGCGAAGGCCGCATTCCGCCGCGCCGGCGCGGTCGCCGAGGCCGAGCCGCCGGTCGTCCAGGCCGAGCCCGAGCCGGAACCCGAGCCCGTCGCGGCGCCGCCGCCGGCTGGGAAGGCCGCCGACGAGAAGGACGACAACCGCCGCTGGTACGTGATCCACACGTACTCGGGGTACGAGAACAAGGTGAAGACCAACCTCGAGCACCGCATCCACTCGATGGACATGGGCGACAAGATCTTCCAGGTCCTGGTCCCCACCGAGGAAGAGATCGAGATCAAGAACGGCAAGCGCCACCCGGTCGAGCGGAAGGTCTACCCCGGGTACGTGCTCGTCGAGATGAACATGGGCGACGACTCCTGGTACGTCGTGCGCAACACGCCCGGCGTCACGAGCTTCGTCGGCATGGGCACCACGCCGACGCCGCTCTCGGACGGGGAAGTGAAGGCGATCCTGCGCCAGATCAAGCTCGACGCCCCGAAGTACAAGGTCGCGTTCACGAAGGGCGAGGCCGTTCGCGTCACCGACGGCCCGTTCACGGACCTCCA
>DATJGP010000044.1:0-28538 GCA_035494915.1 Candidatus Eiseniibacteriota bacterium
ATCGGAAACCCCTTCGGGTTCCTGCTCAACGACACCCAGCCCACCGTGACGGCGGGCGTGATCAGCGCCACGCGGCGCGACATCAAGGCGCAGGCTCAGAGCGCGGGCATCTACAAGAACATGATCCAGACCGACGCGGCCATCAATCCGGGCAACTCCGGCGGGCCGCTCGTGAACGCGAAGGGCGAAGTGATCGGCGTCAACACGTTCATCTTCACGAAGAGCGGCGGTTCCGAGGGCATCGGCTTCGCCATTCCCATCGACGCTGCCAAGCACGTGGTCGACGAGATCATCAAGTACGGCCGGGTGCGGAACGTCTGGATCGGCGTGGCCACGTGGGAGCTCACGCCCTATGTGGCCGAGCGCCTCCAGACGACCGACCGGAAGGGGCTCTACGTTGCGACGGTCGACAAGGGAAGCCCCGCCGACAGGGCCGGGGTGCGCGTGGGGGACATCATCCGCAAGGTCAACGGGACCGAGGTGAGCGATGGGAACGAGGCCTATCGGGTGATCTTCGGCGCCGGCGTCGGCGACACGATCGGACTCACCCTCGAACGGGAAGGGAAGCTCTTCACCGTGAAGCTCCTCCTCGCCGAAGCGCCCGACGGAGGGGGGGAATGACGACGGTGGTGACCGAAGGGGGGACGGTCCGATGATCGAGCGGTACTCGAGGCCGGCGATGGCCGCGCTCTTCGACGACGCGGCCCGGTACCGCACGTGGCTCGAGGTGGAGATCGCGGCCGCCGAGGCGATGGAGCGGAAGGGGGACGTGCCGCGCGGCGCCACCGCGCGGATCCGCGAGCGCGCGCGCGTGGACGCGAAGCGCGTCGACGAGCTGGAGCGGACGCTGCGCCACGACGTGATCGCCTTCCTCACACAGGTGGGGGAGACGGTCGGCGAGGACGCGCGCCATCTCCACCTCGGCATGACCTCCTCGGATCTGGTCGACACGGCTCTCGCCCTCACGCTCGTGCGCGCGACGGATCTCCTCTCGCGCGAGGTCGAAGGACTCCGCCAGGCCGCGCGCGATCTCGCGGTGCGCACGCGGGACCTGCCGATGGTCGGGCGCACGCACGGCATTCACGCCGAGCCGATCACGTTCGGACTCAAAGTACTTGTCTGGTACGAGGAGTTGGGACGCGCTCTGGACCGGCTCGCCCGGGCTCGCGACGCCATCGCGGTCGGGAAGCTTTCCGGCGCGGTCGGCACGCACGCGCACCTGAGCCCCGAGCTCGAGGAAGAGGTGCTGGGCTCGCTCGGACTGAAGCCCGAGCCCGTCTCGACGCAGGTCGTGCAGCGGGACCGCCACGCGGAGCTCCTGGCCGCGATCGCGCTCCTCGGCGCTTCGCTCGAGAAGATCGCGATGGAGATCCGTCACCTGCAGCGCACGGAAGTGCTGGAGGCCGAGGAGCCGTTCCGCGAAGGGCAGAAGGGATCCTCGGCGATGCCGCACAAGCGGAATCCCGTGAACTGCGAGCGCGTTTGCGGCCTCGCGCGGATCCTCCGCGCGAACGCGCACGCGGGGATGGAGAACGTGGCGCTCTGGCACGAGCGGGACATCAGCCACTCGAGCGTGGAGCGGGTGATCCTCCCCGATTCGTTCCTGCTCGCGGACTTCATGACGGCGCAGATGAAGGAGATCGTGTCGGACCTCCGGATCTATCCCGAGCGGATGCGCGCCAATCTCGATCTCACGCGCGGCCTCGTCTACTCGCAGCGCGTCCTCCTCGCCCTCACGACGGCGGGGATGTCGCGCGAGGCGGCCTATGCCGCGGTGCAGGGGCATGCCATGGAAGCCTGGCGTGGCGGGCCGGACCTCAAGGCGCGCCTTCTCGCCGATTCCGCGGTCACGAAGGTGCTCGACAAGGCGCAGCTCGAAGCACTCTTCGAGCCCGACTATTACCTCCGCCACGTGGAGCGGATCTTCGACCGCGTCCTGGGAGCGCCCGTTGCCGCCGGCCACTGACACCTCCGTGCTTCCGCTGACCGGCGCCGACGACGCGACGATCCGCCGCATCATGGCCGACGAGGGGCTGCGCCTGGCGCCGGGCGAGGTGCGGCGCATGCTCGAGCTCTTGAAGCGCGATCCCACCCGCGTCGAGGCGACGATCTTCGACACGATGTGGAGCGAGCACTGCTCGTACAAGTCGAGCCGGTGGGCACTCAAGGCGTTCCTGCCGACCGAGAGCCCCGACGTGATCCTGGGCCCCGGCGAGGACGCGGGCGTGGTTCGCCTCGGCACGCACGCGGGTGTCTCGTACGCGCTCGTCATCGCGCACGAGAGCCACAACCATCCGTCGCAGGTGGTGCCGGTCGAAGGCGCCGCGACGGGCATCGGCGGCATCGTGCGCGACGTGAACTGCATGGGGGCCGAGGTGATCGGCGTGCTCGACGCGCTCCGCTTCGGCGATCCCGAGGGACCGCGCGCGAGCGGCGTGCGCGAGATCGTGCGGGGCGTCGTGGACGGCATCTGGCAGTACGGAAATCCGCTCGGCGTTCCGAACCTCGGGGGCGACGTCTTCTTCTCGGATCGCTACGACGAGAACTGCCTCGTCAACGTGGTGGCGCTGGGCCTGGTCCGCGAGGACCGCGTGGTTCGGAGCCGCGTTCCCGAAGCCGCATCGCGCGAGCCCTACGTGCTCGTGCTGGTCGGCAAGCCGACGGACGAGACCGGATTTGGCGGAGCTTCCTTTGCGTCCGCCATCCTCGAGCAGGACGCGCCCGAGCAGCGCGGGCACGTGCAGGTGCCGGATCCCTTCCTGAAGCGCGTGCTCTTCGAAGCGAATCGCGCCGCGCTCGAGTGGCTTTTCCAGCAGGGAGCACCGTTTGGCTTCAAGGACCTGGGCGCGGGTGGCATCGCGTGCGCGTCCTCGGAGCTCGCGGCGGCCGGCGGATTCGGCATGGACGTGGACCTCGATCTCGTCCCCACGCCGCGGGGCGAGTATCCGCCGGAGGTGATCGCCTGCTCGGAGACGCAGGAGCGCTTCGCGCTCGTCGTTCCGGAGCGCCTCGCCCCCAAGCTCCTCTCGATCTACAACGAGGACTATGCGCTTCCCGGCGTGTACGACGGCGCGCGCGCCGCGGTGATCGGACGCGTGCGGAAGGATCCATCGTACCGGATCCTGCGCCATGGCCAGGCCGTGTGCGACGCCCACGTCGAGGTGATCACGGCCGGCATCGAGCATCGTCGCGCGCAGCGGCCTCGCGCCGCCACGACATCCGCGGCGGCCGCGCTTCACGTCCAGGACCACGGAGCGTTCGTTCGCCGGCTGATCGCGTCCCCCAATCTCGGCTCGCGCGATCCGATCGTTCGGTACTACGACACCGAGGTGCAGGCGCGCATGGCCGTGCGCGCGGGGGAGGCGGACGCGTCCGTGCTCGTCCCCGTGCCCGGGGCGCCGCTCGGCGCAGCGATCACGGTCGACGGCAATCCCTGGTACGTCGCGGCCGATCCCTACTGGGGCGCGGCGCACGTGGTGTACGAAGCGCTGCGAAATCTCGTGGCCGTCGGAGCGCGTCCCATCGCGCTGACCGACTGCCTCAACTTCGGCAACCCCGAGGACCCGGAGGTTTTCGACGAGTTCGTCCGGGCGGTGAAGGGGCTGGGCGACGCGGCGCGCGCGCTCGGGCCCGACGGCGCGACTCCGGTCCCGATCGTCTCGGGAAACGTCTCCTTCTACAACGAGTCCTCGACCGGCCGTTCCATCGAGCCGTCCCCGATCGTGGCCGCGCTCGGCGTGCTCGACGACTACTCCGTCGCGGTGAGCTCGGGGCTCAAGCGGGCCGGTGCCTCGCTCTGGCTCACCGGGCCGCGGCAGTCCGCGATGGGCGCATCGCAGGCCCAGTATCTCCTTGTGGGAGAGAAGGGTGGGGCCCTTCCCTCGCTCGATTTCGAGGCGGAGCGCCGGCGCCTTCAGGTCGTACGCGAAGCCATCGGTCGCGGGCTCGTGCTTGCTTGCCACGACGTCTCCGACGGTGGGCTCGCGATGGCGGCGTTCGAGATGGCGCTCGGTGGTTGGAGCGCCGCGGGGCTCGGCCTCGAGCTTCGGATTCCGGACGCGGACGGAGTCCCGATCGAGGCGCGTCTCTACGGCGAGACGCCCGGCTTCCTCCTCGAGGTCGCACCGGAGCGCGAGGGCGAGGTGGCGGAGCTCTTCCGGAAGGCGGGCGTCGATCTCGCGTCCATCGGCTCGACCTCGGCCGGGGCGCGCCTTCGAATCGTGACTCAGGGATCGACTCTCGTGGATGCGGACCTGGCGGAGCTCGCGCGGATTCATTCCGACGCAATCCGCCCCTACGTGGAGTGACGATGGCGCGCGTGGCTGTGTTGCAGATCCCCGGCGTGAACTGCGAGTACGAGACGGTGCGCGTGCTGGACGCGGTGGGGCTCGAAGCTTCGATCGTGCGGTTCAACGAGCCGTCGTCGTCCCTCGCGTCGTTCGACGCGTTCGTCCTGCCGGGCGGGTTCGCGTACCAGGACCGGATCCGTGCCGGCGCGGTCGCGGCCAAGCTGCCCGCGGTCGAGCGGATCGCGCAGGAGTCCGAGTCCGGGAAGCCGGTGCTCGGCGTGTGCAACGGAGCGCAGGTCCTCGTCGAGACGGGGCTCGTCCCCGCACTCCACAAGGGGGCCGTCGAGCTCGCGCTCGCCCCCAACCGGGCGCCGCGACGCCAGGGCTATCTCTGCCGGTGGGTGCGCGTGCGCGCGGGCGAAGGTCCCGGCGCGGCGCTCTGGACCTCGGCGCTCCAAGGTGATCGCATGGCGCCTCTTCCGATGGCGCACGGCGAGGGACGCTTCGAGACGGCGGACCCCGCGGTGCGCGCGCGCATCGAACAGGAAGGGCTGGCTCTGTTCCGTTACGTGGACGCGGATGGGAAGCTCGCCACGCGGTATCCCGACGATCCGAACGGAGCGATGCTCCAGGCCGCTGGAATCACCAACGCTCGAGGCAACGTGCTCGCGCTGATGCCGCACCCGGAGCGGGCGTCCTGGCTCTTCCAGGTTCCGCTCGACTCGAGCGGCGCGTGGGGCGACCGCCGCCGCGCGGCTACGGGATCGCGGAGCGCGCTCGACGGCGCGGGGCCCGGTCGATTCCTCTTCGAGTCGCTCGCCCGGCATCTCGGCGCGGCGAAGCGGGAGGCGGCGTGAGCGCGGTGCTGAGGACGCGGCTCAAGATCGCGGACCTCACGGCCTGGACGGCGCTCGATGCGGCGCGCAAGCTCCTTCCGGAAGGACAGGGGCTCCAGAAGCTGATTCGCGAGGACGTATTCGTGTTCGAGCCGGCGGAGGGATCGCGCGCGACGGAGTTCGAGAACGAGCTCGCGCACGCGATCGAGAGCAGCAACTTCTTCGTGAATCCGAACAAGGAGCAGTACCGGTTCACCCGCGCCGCGGAGCGTGGAGCGTCGCTCGCCCCGCCCGAGGGGGCGTGGGGCATCTTGGCGCGTCCTCGCGGCGATACCTCGGACCATGGATTGCTCGAGCGGCTCCTTCGGGAGCACCCCATGAAGGGCCTCGGTGCGATCCGCAGGGCGAGGCTCTGGTGGCTCTGGACCACCGCGAGCGGCGCGGACGATCGCGACGCGTGTTATCGCGCGGTCGGCCCGGTGACGGGATCGCGACAGGGACTTCTGGTCAATCCGCACTCGGAAACCGATCTCAGGATCGACGGGCCGGCGGCGTGGGACGCGGTGGAAGCGTTCCTCCGCGCGCCGGCCGCATCGCGGCGGGAAGCCGCATGAAGGAGCGTTCGAGCGTGGCGTCAGACAGGGCAGAGGGGTCCTCGATCGAGGGGGCGGTTCGGAATCAGGACCGCCTGCGGGAGGAGTGCGGCGTTTTCGGAATCTGGGGAGCGGAGAACGCGGCGCGGCTCGCCTACGCCGGGCTCTACGCCCTCCAGCACCGCGGCCAGGAGAGCGCCGGCATCGTCTCGACCGACGGCATGGAGTATCGCGAGCACAAGGGACTGGGCCTCGTGTCCGACGTCTTCGCGGGCCGCGCGCTGGAGAACCTCCGCGGATCGATCGCGATCGGCCACAACCGCTATTCCACGACGGGGGGGAGCCAGCTCGCGAACGCGCAGCCGCTCGTCGTGAACTATCGCGAGGGCAAGATCGCGATCGGCCACAACGGGAATCTCGTGAACGCGCTCTCGCTTCGGGACGAGATGGAAGGGAAGGGCTCCATCTTCCAGACCACCAGCGACACCGAGGTGATCCTCCACCTGATCGCGCGCTCGTCGGCCACCGAGATCGAGCGGATGATTCCCGAGGCACTCGGCCGCTGCCAGGGAGCCTACTCGCTCGTGATCCTGGCGGGGGACAAGCTGATCGGAGTGCGCGACTCACGGGGCTTCCGTCCGCTCTGCCTGGGCCGCCGCGGCGAGGCGCACGTGCTCGCGAGCGAGACCTGCGCCCTCGACATCGTCGGCGCGGATTTCATCCGCGAGATCGAGCCGGGCGAGATGGTGGTGATCGACGGGTCGGGCGTGAAGTCGTATCGACTCTTCCGTCCCGAGGCCCAGCGGGCCTGCGTGTTCGAGCTGATCTACTTCTCGCGCCCCGACAGCGTGGTTTTCGGCGCGGGTGTCGATTCGATCCGCCGCCGCCTCGGCCGCCGCCTCTCCGAAGAGCATCCGGCCGAGGCGGACATCGTGATCTCGGTGCCCGACTCGAGCAACTCGGCGGCGCTCGGTTTCTCCGAGCAGTCGGGAATCCCGTTCGAGCTGGGACTCATCCGGAATCACTACGTCGGCCGCACGTTCATCTCGCCGCATCAGATCACGCGCGACTTCGGCGTGAACCTCAAGTTCAACGCGGTGCGGCGCATCCTCGACGGGAGGCGCGTCGTCGTGGTGGACGACTCGATCGTGCGCGGCACGACGAGCCGGAGCCTGGTCGCCATGCTTCGCGCGGCGGGCGCCAAGGAGATCCACTTCCGCGTCTCGAGTCCGCCCATCGGCTGGTCCTGCTACTACGGCATCGACACGCCGAACCGGCGCGAGCTGATCGCGTCGTCCCACACGGTGGAGCAGATCCGGAAGTACCTCCACGTCGACACGCTGGGGTATCTCTCGATGGAGGGGCTCCGCGCTTGCGTCGACCGTCCGGATGACCATTGCTACGCCTGCTTCGACGGGGACTACTCGGTGCGATTCGGCGAGGAGATGGACAAGCTGGCGCTGGAACGGCCTCGCGCCAAGACTGCTGAGGCTTCCTGACCGCTGCAGGTATTTGGGCCGGGCCCGGGTGGGCGATGAGCTCCGGGCGCGGCGCATGGCTTCGCGCTTCGCGCGAAGCTCGCGAGGCGCCCTCCGCTCATCGCCCACCCGGGCCCTACCTCAACGCCTGCTTCGGTCCGGAAGCGAGTTGACGTAGCGCGGCGTTCCGCCGCTTGCCGCATCGTGCAGAGTGCACGATCCCCTCGAAATCGCACGTGGGCCCACGCGAGCACGGCGGCCCTGATCCCACCTAAACGGTTGATCCTGCGCCTTGCGTCGCGCGCGCACTCCGTGGCATGGCCCTTGCCCCTCACGGAGCGGTTTCATCCCTTCCCGCCGCTTGCACGGATGCATGGGGGCCCCGTGGCCGACGACGATATCGCCAAAGAGAGCACCAACCGGAAGAAGCTGGGGGAGTATCTCCTCGACGCGGGGCTCCTCACGGAGCCGCAGCTCAAGGAGGCGCTCCGCCGTCAGGGGCAGAGCAAGGAGCCGCTCGGCAGGATCCTCTCGCGCACGGGTGTCGTGAGCGAGGGCGATATCTGCCGCGTCCTCCATCAGCAGCTCGGGCTACCGCTCGTCGATCTCTCCACCGTGGCGATCGACGAGGGCGTGATCGGACTCGTGCGGGAGGACCTGGCGAAGAAGTACATCGCCATCCCGCTCGATCTGGAGGCCCGGAACACCCTGCGCATCGCGATGGCCGATCCGCTGAACGCGGCGGCCCTCGAGGATCTGCGCTTCCAGAGCGGCCACTTCATCCGCCCCGTTCTCGCTCCGCCGTCCGCGATCGTGGAAGCGATCTCGAAGTACTATCACATCGACGCGAGCGTCGGAGAGATCCTCGAGACCATCATCCGCGACGAGCCCGTCTCGGAGCTCAAGGAAGTCGTCGACATCGACGCGGACGTGCCGGTGAGCGAGCTCATGAAGATCAGCTCCGGTCCGCCGATCGTCCGGCTCGCCAACTGGCTCCTGACCCGCGCGGTCGAGATGCGGGCGAGCGACATCCACGTCGAGCCGCAGGACAAGGTGCTGGGCGTGCGCGTCCGCGTGGACGGTCTGCTCCAAGACCTGGAGCGCCTTCCCAAGTGGACCCAGGGGGCGCTCACCTCGCGTCTCAAGATCCTGGCCTCCCTGGACATCGCCGAGAAGAGGCTCCCGCAGGACGGCCGCTTCCGCGTGGAGGTGGACGGGCGGCGGATCGATCTTCGCGTCTCGACGCTGCCGACCGCGCACGGCGAGAAGGTGGTGATCCGGATCGCGGACCAGGAGCGCTCCGCGTTCCGCCTCGACTCGCTCGGCTTGTCGGAGCATGACATCGACCGGATGCGAGCCTACGGCTCGCGGCCGCAGGGGATCCTCATCGTCACCGGGCCGACCGGAAGCGGCAAGACCACGATGCTCTACTCGCTGCTCCAGCACATCCACTCGGTCACGAAGAACATCGTGACCGTCGAGGATCCGATCGAATTCCAGGTGCCTGGGGTGAACCAGGTCCAGGTCGACGAGAAGAGCAAGAAGACCTTCGCGGCCATCCTTCGCGCCATGCTGCGGCAGGACCCCGACGTCATGATGATCGGCGAGATCCGCGACCTCGAGACCGCGCAGATCGCCTTCCGTGCTTCGATCACGGGGCACCTCGTGCTCTCGACGGTTCACACGAACGACGCGCCGTCGGCCATCACGCGCCTCACGGATCTCGGCCTCCAGCCCTACATGGTGGCGTCGAGCCTGATCGGCGTCGTCTCCATGCGCCTCGTCCGTACGCTCTGCCCCAAGTGCAAGGACACGTACGGTCCGACCGGGGACGAGCTGCGGATGCTGGGGCTCTCGCTTCGCGACGCCGGCGACCTGGCGCTCCACCGGCCGGTGGGCTGCGAGCACTGCCTTGGGTCGGGCTATCGCGGGCGGACCGGCGTCTACGAGGTGCTCGACATGACCGATCCGATCCGCCGGCTCATCGCGAGCGGCGCTTCGGAGTCGATGATCCGGCAGGCGGCGATCGAGGCCGGGATGATCCCCATCGGCCAGGACGGGCTCTCGAAGGTGATCGCCGGGGAATCGAGCTTGGAAGAGCTCCGCCGCGTCCTCTACTACGAGGAGGAGACGGCACGGCTCTGCCATTCCTGCCACCGCTCGGTCTCCGCCGAGTTCATCTACTGCCCGCACTGCGGCGAGGCATCGGCGACGGTCTGCGTGGGTTGCCAGCGTCGCATCGATCCGCTGTGGCTCTTTTGCCCGTCCTGCGGCCACGAATGCAGCGTGGCGCAGCGGCAGGCTGCCGAGCCGCTCGTTCCGGCCGACTCGCCCCAGCCCACCGACCCGGATGACACGTCCCTGTGGGAAGAGCTCGCCGAGGGACGCCGCTCCAAGGACTCCCGCCGCGACGCTTGACCGGGGCCGCGGCCTCTACGTACCATCGCCTCCGCTTTCCTTCGATCCGCTTCGCGCGCCGCGCGTCATCCGGTGCGCGTTTCCGTTGATTCCCGGGGAACCGTGTCCATTCAAGAGACCCGCCGCGAGAAGCTCGATGCGCTGACGGCCCGAGGCATTCAGCCGTACGCGTACGCCTTTCCGGTCACTCATCGCTCCGCGCTCATCCGGAGCGAGGCGGCCCGCCTCATCGAATCCGCCGAGACCGTGCGCATCGCGGGCCGGCTCATGACCCGGCGAGGTCACGGCAAGGCGTGCTTCGCCCATCTCAAGGATGCGGACGGCACCATCCAGATCTACCTTCGCGAGGACGTCCTCGGTCCCGAGGCGTACGAGAATGCGATGGCGCTCGATCTCGGGGACTGGGTGGGTGTGACCGGGGTGGTCTTCACGACCAAGACCGGCGAGACCACCGTCCGCGTCGACAAGATCGAGCTTCTCTCCAAGTCGCTCACGCCGCTGCCGGAGAAGTGGCACGGCCTCACCGACGTGGAGACGCGCTACCGGCAGCGGTACGCCGACCTCGCCGTGAACGACGACGTCCGCGCGGTGTTCCGCGCGCGCGCCGCGATCGTCCGCGCGCTCCGCGAGTTCCTGGACGCGCGCGGCTTCCTCGAGGTGGAGACGCCGGTGCTCCAGCCGCTCCACGGCGGCGCCTCGGCCCGCCCGTTCGTCACCCACCACAACGCCCTCGACCGGAAGCTCTACCTCCGCATCGCGGTGGAGCTCTATCTGAAGCGGCTGATCGTGGGCGGGCTCGACCGCGTGTACGAGATCGCGAAGACGTTCCGGAACGAGGGGATCGACCGGTTCCACAATCCCGAATTCACGATGCTCGAGTTCTACCAAGCGTACGCGGACTACGAGGAGATGATGCAGGTGACCGAGGACCTCCTCCTCCACACGGTGCGCGCGGTTCACGGCGGGCTCCAGATCGAGTTCGACGGCAAGACCATCGATTTCGCGCCCCCCTGGCCGCGGATCTCGTTCGCGGAGGCGGCGCGGCGCGGACTCGGCGTCGACCGGCTGCCGGAGGACGAGGCGGGCCTTCGCGCGCTCGCCGAGCGCGCCAAGATCCCGGTCGACCCGCGCGTCACCTACGGGAAGATCCTGGACGAGATCGTCTCGGTCACGTATCAGCCCGGGATCACCTCGCCCACGTTCCTCATCGACCATCCGCGCGACATCTCACCGCTGGCCAAGGTGAAGCGCGGCGATCCGAAGGTCGTGGAGCGGTTCGAGCTGATCGTCGCGGGGATGGAGGTCGCGAACGCGTTCTCGGAGCAGAACGATCCGGCCGAGCAGCGACGCGCCTTCGAGGCTCAGCTCGAGCAGCGGAAGCGCGGGGACGACGAGGCGCAGCCGCTCGATGCCGACTACATCCGTGCGCTCGAGCTGGGCATGCCGCCGACCGCCGGGTGCGGGATCGGCGTCGACCGCCTCGTGATGTTCCTCACCGACTCGCGCTCGATCCGCGACGTGGTGCTCTTCCCGCAGATGCGTCCCGAGGAAGGCGAGGAAGGCTGATTCCGCGCCGCGCGGGTCGGGAACGCTGATGGGCTACGTCTGGATCATCGCCTCGCGCTATCTCAGGTCCAAGCGCCGCCTCAACTTCATCACGCTCGTGAGCCTCCTCGCGATGGGAGGCGTCCTCGTCGGCGTCGCCGCGCTCACCATCGTCCTCTCGGTGATGAACGGCTTCGAGGACCAGGTGCAGCAGCGGATCGCGGGGACGAACGCGCACATCGCGGTCCTGTCGGGCGACGACGCGCCCATCCCGCAAGACCCGGCGCTCGAGCGCACGATCCTGAACGCGGTGCCGGCCGCTCACGTCGCTCCGTTCGTGTACGGCAAGGTCATGGTGGCGTCGCGCCACGGCATCGACGGCATGGTGCTGAAGGGCGTCGACCCGGACAAGGAGCGGGGAGTCACCGACATCCTCGCGCGCCTCACGCCGCCGGTCGATTCCTTCGACGGCGGCGATCTCCCCGGCATCGCGCTCGGGCAGGAGCTCGCATCCCGACTTCGCGTGTTCAAAGGGGACATCATCCTGATCAGCGTGCCGAGCGACGAGGGGGGACTCCTCGGCGGCACGCCGCGATCGATGCGGCTCCGCGTCAGCTCGATCTTCCGCTCGGGTCTCTACGAGTACGACTCGTCCTTCGGCGTCGTGCCGATGCACACCGCGCAGGAATTCTTCGGACTCGACGCGGACATCACCGGATACCAGCTCCGTATTCCCGACATGTTCCGCGCCCAGGAGGTCTCGCGACACGTGGATGCAGCGCTCGGGCCCGGCTACCGCACGACCAACTGGATCGACCTGAACCGGAATCTCTTCGCGTGGATGAAGATCGAGAAGGCGGTCATGTTCACGATCCTCATACTCATCGTGATCGTGGCGGCGGTGAACATCGTCTCCAGCCTGGTCATGCTGGTGCTGGAGAAGCGGCGGGACATCGGGGTACTCCGCACCATGGGGGTCACCCCTCGCGGAATCATGCGGATCTTCCTTCTGCAGGGGACGCTCATCGGCCTCTCGGGAACGGGGCTGGGGCTCCTCCTGGGTTCCGCGGTGTCCTTCGCGCTGGGGCGCTACAAGCTCCTCCACCTGCCGGGGGAGATCTACTTCATCGATACCTTGCCGGTCAAAATGGAGTGGCCCGATTTCGTGTTCGTCGCCGTGGCGACCACGCTCACCTGCTTCCTGGCCAGTCTTTATCCAGCGTGGCAGGCCGCCAGGCTTGCTCCCGTCCAGACGATCCGCTATGAATGACCCCTCCGCGAACCCGCTCGCCCTCGAGGCGACCGGGCTCGCGAAGACATACCAGGAGGGAATCACCCCGGTGGAGGTGCTGCGGGGGGTGGACCTCGTGGTCGAGCCGGGGGAGATGGTGGCCGTGGTGGGTGCGTCGGGCTCCGGCAAGTCGACCCTTCTTCACCTGCTCGGCGGACTCGATGCCCCGACGGCCGGCCAGGTATGGGTCGGCGGCGCCGCCATGACTGCGCTCAACGAGGACGGGCGCTCCCGCCTCCGCTCTCGCGCCGTGGGCTTCGTGTTCCAGTTCTCCCAGCTCCTCCCGGAGTTCACCGCGCTCGAAAACGCGATGATGCCTGGATGGATCGCGGGCGGACGGGCGGAGTCGGAGGCCCGCGGACGGGCCGAGGAGCTCCTCCGAGATCTCGGAGTCATGGAGCGGGCGGAGCACAAACCGTCGGAGCTTTCGGGCGGGGAGCAGCAGCGCGTGGCCATGGCCCGCGCTTTGCATCGAAGGCCTGCGGTGCTCCTAGCCGACGAGCCGACCGGGAATCTGGACCGAAACGCGGCTCAGGGGCTGGTCGAGGTGCTCCAGCGGTATCGGAGGGATCACGGGCAAGCGACTGTCATCGTGACACATAACCCGGATTTGGCTCGTGCGGCCGATCGCGTCCTCCTGCTTGAGGAGGGGCGGCTCAAGCCGATGAACGTATAAAAACCCCGGGTCCCGCATCTAATAGACTGTCCAGCAAGTCCAGGAGGGGGAGCGCCAACCCATGCAGTGTCAGTTTTGCGGCAAGCGGCCCGCGGTCGTTCACTTCACGCAGATCGAGAACCAGAAGAAGTCCGAGTACCACGTCTGCGAGAAGTGTGCGGAAGAGCGCGGCTTCCATACGTCGCTCAACAAGTCCAAGTTCTCGGTCGGGGACCTCCTCGCGGGGATGGTGGACCAGACCGGCGGGAGCGAGGAGTCGAAGCTCGGACGCGTGCGCTGCCCGCGCTGTCACATGGTCTACTCCACGTTCAAGGAGTCGGGACGGCTCGGATGCTCGGAATGCTACGAGACGTTCCGGGCTCAGCTGAAGCCGCTGCTTCGCCGCATCCACGGCAGCACGAGGCATTCGGGCAAGAGTCCCGTGAAGGACTCGGCCCGCGTCGCCCTGCGTCGCGAGATCCAGCGGCTCCACGAAGACATGCAGAAGGCGATCGAGCACGAGGAGTTCGAGACCGCGGCGCGGCTGCGGGACCAGATCCGTTCGATCGAGACGAGCGGCGGGGCCAAGGGAGAGGCGGAACGGCGATGATGAAGCTGACCAACCTGGCCGCGCATCTCGGCGGCTGGCTCGACGGATCCGGCCCTTCGTCCGACATCGTGCTGAGCACGCGCGTGCGGCTCGCGCGGAATCTTCGCGAGGTGCCCTTCACGCATCGCGCGCGCGAGGAGCAGCTCGCGATGGTCTACTCGAGCGTGCTCTCCGCGGTGCGCAAGACGCCGGCGCTCATGTCGTCGTCGTCGCTCACCATGCGCGAGCTCTCGCCGGTGGACCGCCAGTTCCTGGTCGAGCGGCATCTCATCTCGAACGACCTGGCGGACAACGGCCGTCTTCGCGGACTCCTGGTCGTGCCGGATGAGAGCGTCTCCGCGATGGTGAACGAGGAGGATCATCTCCGTCTCCAGGCGCTCGCGTCGGGGTTCCAGCTTCGCTCGGCGTGGGAGTCGATCAACACCATCGATGATGAACTGGGGCAGGACCTCGACTATGCTTTCAGCGAAGATCTCGGGTACCTGACCGCCTGTCCGACGAACGTCGGCACGGGGATGCGCGCTTCGGTGCTCATCCACCTCCCGTCGCTGGTCCTGACCAAGCAGATCGGACGCGTGCTGCAAGGGATCAACCAGGTCGGGCTGGCCGTGCGCGGCTTCTACGGCGAGGGCTCGCAGATCATGGGCAACTTCTTCCAGATCTCGAACCAGACGACGCTCGGCCAGAGCGAGAAGGAGACGGTCGAGGGTCTCGAGCGGGTCACGCGTCAGATCATCGACGCGGAGACGCGTGCGCGGGACGAGCTCCTGAAGGATGCGCGGGTCCAGATCGAGGACAAGATCTGGCGCGCGTACGGGACGCTCCGGCACAGCCGGGTCATCTCGTCCCAGGAGGTCGTGAACCTGTCGAGCGCGGTTCGCTTCGGCGTGGCGCTCGCGATCCCCGGGCTGGCTTCGGTACGAACATTGAACGAGGTCCTGATCCGCACGCAGCCGGCGCATGTTCAGCTCGCGGCGGGCAAGGAGCTGGAGCAGCGGGAACGGAACGTCCTCCGCGCAGAGCTCGTGCGTGCCCTCCTGGACGCCAACGAGCCGGACGCGGTCAACCCGAATTGAGTTCGATGGCCTAGGGGAAATCCCCGGAGGTTTTCGCCGATGCACGACAAGTTCACGGAGCGGGTGCGGAAGGTGATGTACCTGGCGCGGGAGGAGGCCGCCCGGCTCCAGCACGACTACATCGGGACGGAGCACCTGCTGCTCGGGGTGATCCGCGAGGGCGAGGGCATCGCCGCGACGGTGCTCAACAACCTCGGCCTCGATCTGGACGCGATCCGCCAGGCTGTGGAGAGCATGGTCGCCGCGACCGGCGGCACCCTGACGATCGGCGAGATCCCGTTCACGCCGCGGGCCAAGCGCGTGCTCGAGCTCTCGGTGGACGAGGCCCGCCAGCTCGGCCACAACTACGTGGGAACCGAGCATTTGCTTCTCGGGTTGATCCGCGAGGGGGAAGGCGTCGCCGCGCGGGTCCTGCTCGAGCTGGGAGTGGACCGCAAGAAGGTGCGCGAGGAGACGCTCAAGCTCCTGGGAGGGACCCCGTCCGTGTCGCAGCCCGAGCGCGAAGGAAAAGTGGAAACCCCGGCCCTGAACCAGTTCGGCCGGGACCTGACCGCGCTGGCGCGGGAGGCCAAGCTCGATCCCATCATCGGCCGCGAGTCCGAGATCGAGCGGGTCATCCAGGTGCTTTCGCGCCGCAAGAAGAACAACCCCATCCTCATCGGTGAGCCGGGCGTCGGCAAGACCGCGATCGCCGAAGGGCTCGCCGAGCGCATCGTCGAGAACAAGGTCCCCGAGACGCTCAAGGACAAGCGCATCGTGACCCTGGACCTGGCGGCCGTCGTCGCCGGAACCAAGTACCGCGGTCAGTTCGAGGAGCGCCTCAAGGCGGTCATGAACGAGATCCGCGAGTCCAAGGACACGATCATCTTCATCGACGAGCTCCACACGATCGTGGGCGCCGGCGGCGCGGAAGGCGCCATCGACGCGTCGAACATGCTGAAGCCCGCGCTCGCGCGCGGCGAGCTCCAGTGCATCGGCGCGACCACGCTCGACGAGTTCCGCAAGTACATCGAGAAGGACGGCGCCCTCGAGCGGCGGTTCCAGCCGATCATGGTCGATCCGCCCTCGGTGGACGAGACGATCCAGATCATCATGGGACTCCGCGACAAGTACGAGGCGCATCACGGCGCCAAGTACACGGACGACGCCATCGTGAGCGCCGTCAAGCTAGCGGACCGCTACATCAACGACCGGTTCCTGCCCGACAAGGCGATCGACGTCATCGACGAGGCGGGCGCGTGCGCGCGCCTGTCGATCTCGGCCATTCCGACCGAGGTGCGGGAGTTGGAGAAGCAGGTCGAGGAGGTCGCGAAGGAGAAGGAGGCCTCGATCCAGCAGCAGGAGTTCGAGAAGGCCGCCCGCATCCGCGACAAGGAGAAGGAGCTTCGCGCGAAGCTCCGCGACCTGAAGAAGAACTGGACCGACGTCCGCCACGAGACGCAGGCCACCGTGGACGGTGATCTCATCGGCACCGTGATCGCCCGCATGACGGGTATCCCGATCGCGCGCATCGAGGAGAAGGAGTCGGAAAAGCTTCTCCGTATGGAGGAGGAGATCCGGAAGTCGATCGTGGGACAGGACGAAGCGGTGGCCGCCGTGTCGCGGGCCATCCGGCGGAACCGCGCCGGGTTGCGCGATCCGCGCCGTCCCATCGGCTCGTTCATCTTCCTGGGCCCGACCGGCGTCGGCAAGACGGAGCTCGCGCGCGTGCTCGCGCGGTTCCTCTTCGACGATCCGGACGCGCTCATTCGCATCGACATGTCGGAGTACATGGAGAAGTTTTCGGTGTCGCGCCTGATCGGCGCGCCTCCGGGCTACGTCGGCCACGAAGAGGGCGGTCAGCTCACCGAGAAGGTGCGCCGCAAGCCCTACTCGGTCGTGCTCCTCGACGAGATCGAGAAGGCGCACCCGGACGTGTTCAACATCCTCTTACAAGTGCTCGACGACGGCATGCTGACCGACAGCCTCCGCCGGAAGGTGGATTTCAAGAACACGGTCCTCATCATGACCTCGAACCTGGGCGCTCGTCAGATCAAGGGCGGGCGTAGCCTCGGATTCCAGGAGCGCGACGAGGAGTCGGCCTACGGCGGCATGAAGCGCACGATCCTGGATGAGCTGAAGCGCTCGTTCAATCCGGAGTTCCTGAACCGGATCGACGAGGCGATCGTGTTCCATCCCCTCGACCGTCCCCAGATGCAGTCGATCACGAAGATCCTGCTCTCACAGGTCGCGGAGCGGTTGCACGGGAACGGAATCAAGGTCGCGTTCGATGATTCCGTGGTGGAGCTCCTGATCGAGAAGGGCTTCGACGCCACGCTGGGCGCCCGCCCGTTGAAGCGGAGCATCCAGAAGCTGATCGAGGATCCCCTCTCCGAGCACGTGCTCCGAGGCCAGCTCAAGGATGGGAGCGAGGTCCGAGTGTTCCGCCAGGGTGACGAGCTGACATTCACTTCTTGATCCGATTCCGATACGCGCGCCGGCGTCCTTCGAGGACGCCGGCGCCGCATGCCGCCCGGCTCGTTCCGGCGGCCCTACTCGTCGCCATCGCGATGCTCGCGGCCCTGTCGGTGCTATCGGGTCTGGCCATCGCCGCTCCGGACGCGCCCGCGGTGAGCGCTCCCGCCGACACCACGCACGCCGCGCCCGCGCACGCGGACACCACGCACGCCGCTCCGACGGCCTCGCCCCCGGATACGTCGCACGTGACCCCGGCTGCAGCCGCCGTCGTGCACGCCGCCCCCTCCACCGCGGACACCCTCGGGTCCGCTCCGGTCGACTCGAGCGGCCTCGGTATCGGGACGGGAGCCACGGCGCATCCGGACACCACCACCGGCGCTCCGCTGCTCGATCTGGGGATTCCGCTGGGCCAATCGACCACCGGACCGGTCGTGCATTCGATCCGCGCGTCCGGCTTCGCGAACGTGGACTCGAGCGTGATCGTGCGGACCTTCGGGCTGCACGTGGGGCAGCCCTACACGCGGGACGCCGTGCGCGAGGGCGTGCGGCGGCTCTTCCAGAGCGGCCTCTACACGGACGTGAACGTCGTCGACACGCCCGCCGGCAACGGGGTGGATCTCAACATCATCGTGGCCGAGCGCGCCCGTATCCACGCGATCAAATTCCAGGGGATCCACAAGATCGAGGAGAAGACGCTCAAGGAGAAAGTCACGAGCGCGCAGGGACAGCTCCTCGATCCGGGAACGACCGATCTGGACGCCGGGAAGATCAAGGACGCCTACGCCGAAGAGGGCTACGCGCACGCCACGGTTCTCACGCGCACCGAGGTGGCCGGGCCGGGCGCGGTGGACGTCATCTTCAACGTGACCGAGGGCGAGAAGGTCAAGGTGCGGAACGTGGTCATTCACCAGGCCCAGCAGAGCCCCGGCATCTTCGTGAACGAGCTCAAGGACGCGATGAAGAGCAAGCCTCCCTCGTTCTTGAAGAGCGGCGCCTACAAACCATCGCAGCTCGAGACCGACATGACCCAGCTCCGGCTCTACATGCGGAGCCGTGGCTACAAGGACGCGGATGTCGACTCGATCCACCCCGAGTTCACCTCGGACGCGAAGGGAGTGGACCTCCACGTCTTCATTCACGAGGGCGAGCGCTATCGCTTCGGCAACGTGACCTGGAGCGGGAACGTCGAGGTCCCGACGGTCGCGCTCGAAATCGGCTCGGCCATCGTCCGTTCCGCGCCCTACAGCGAGCCGCAGATCCACAAAACGCTCGAGAACGCGTACACGCTCTACCAGGAGAAGGGGTACCTCTACCTCTCCATCGATCCAAAGTTCACCGAGCGGGACAAGAACGTCGTCGACGTGGAGTTCCAGATCCAAGAGGGCTTCCGCTCTCGCGTCGCGGATCTCCAGATCGTGGGGAACACGCGCACCAAGGAGAACGTGATCCGGCGTGAGGCCTCGGTTCGTCCGGGGGACACGTTCCGCCGCTCCTCGCTCGTCCGCACCCAGCGCGATATCTTTGCGCTCGGCTTCTTCCAGGACGTGACCGTCGACTACGAGCCGACCGGCGACAGCGCGGACATCAAGCTGACCCTGAAGGTGCAGGAAAAGCAGACCGGAACGGCGAGCGCGGGGGCGGGCTTCGCGAGCAGCACCGGCTTGACCGGATTCGTCGAGCTCGGCCACAACAACCTGTTCGGCAATGGTCAGTCCATCAACCTGCATCTGGAGCGGGGCGGGAAACGCTCGAGCTTCGAGCTCTCCTTCACCGATCCCTGGTTCCGCGACACGCCGCTCACGCTGGGCTTCAGCCTCTTCAATACCGAGCGGGAGTACGACGTGTACAACCGGAGGGATGTGGGAGGAGGCGTCCGGTTCGGGCGTCCCATCAGGTGGCCCGACTACACCCGAGGTCTGATCTCCTACGACCTCCGGAACGTGACCCTGAACAACTTCGTGGCGCCGACCGTGGGGGAGTCCAGCAATCTGACCAGCCTCCGGGAGACGGAGTGGCCGCGCCTCGTCTCGAGCGTGACCCTGAGCTTCAACCGGGTCAGCACCGACAACCCCTTCTACGCCAGCCGTGGATCCAAAATGAGCTGGATCCAGACGTTCGCGGGCGGACCTCTGGGCGGGGTCGAGCAGTTCTACAAGAGCGTCCTCGACGTGAAGAACTACGCCAAATTGACCGGCCCCTTCACCCTGATGGTCCGGGGTCGGACTGGATTCCTGGGAGGGAAGAGCGTGCCGGAGTACGAGCGCTTCCGGCTTGGCGGGACAACTGCAGATTACGTGCGCGGTTACCCCGATTACTATATCGTCCCCCGGGAGAACATCACCAAGAACCCGGCGACGGGCACGGTCTTGGAGAGGTACCCGGGCGGCCGTCGGATGCTCATCGCGGGGGCCGAGATCCAGTTTCCGATCGCCGACCCGCTCCACGCGCTCCTCTTCTTCGACGCGGGCAATACATGGAATTCGACCCGGGACGTCGACTTGGGAGACCTGAGGCGGAGCGTGGGCATCGGATTCCGGTTCGAAGTGCCGGCACTGGGACGGGTCGGGTTCGATCTCGGGTATGGTCTCGACCGGGAGGAGGGGGCCGGCTGGCGGACCCACTTCCAGCTCGGTAACACACTGTAATGCAAGGAGTTAGCTTATGACTCGACATCGCCCATTTCGTACGCTAATCTGGCTCGGGGCCGTCCTCGCCCTCGTCGTCGGGGCCCCTGCCGTTCGGGCGGACATCAAGGTCGGGTTCATTGACTCGGACCGTATTTTTGCCGAGTATCCGAAGACTCAGGAAGCTCAGTCCTCCTTCAATCGGGAGGTTCAAGAGCTCTCCCGAACCGCCAAGGAGAAGAAGTCCGAGATCGACGAGCTGCAGAAGAAGCTCGACGCGCAAGGACCGATGCTGAGCGAGGCCAAGCGGGACGAGCAGAACCGCGATCTCCAGCGGAAAGTCGCCGACTACGAATCGTTCGTCCAGACCAACTGGGGTCCGGGCGGTCGAATCTCGAAGCTCAACGAAGAGTTCTTGAAGCCGATCGTGGACCGCGTGCACGCGCTCGTGTCGGAGATCGGCCAACAGGAGGGCTACTCCCTGATCCTCGACGCTGTGGACGGCAACATCATCTTCGGCGATCACACGCTCGACCTGACCGACCGGATCCTGCAAGGGTTGAACGATGAGGACCAAGGGAAGAAGGCGCCCGGGGCGCTGCCCCGCGCGACCAGCACCGTGTCCAACGGCACACCCAGCGGCAGTCAGCCAACGGGCAATACGAACCCCCCGGTCGACAACGGCAAGGACGATCAGTAGCGCCTTGCTCTCGTCGTCGGGAGAGTCGTGGGACTGCCCGTCCACGGCACGGAGCCTAGGATGAAAGTGACCCTGGAGATGGTCGCCAAGGCGATCGACGGTACGATCGTCGGGGACGGTTCCATCGAGATCACGGGATGCGCCGGAATCCGCGAGGCCCGTGAGGGGGAGCTCACCTTCCTGGCCCACCCCCGCTACGAGGAATACCTCGATCACACGCAGGCTTCCGCCGTCATCGTGGCCGAGAATCACCGGCACACGAGGAAGACCCTCGTCCAGAACTCCAATCCCTACCTCGCGTACCTGAAGGCCGTCCGCTTCTTCCAGGGCGAGGCCTGTCCGCCCACTCCGGGCATCCATGCGAGCGCGGTGATCGCGGCCACGGCGAAGGTCGATCCCACGGCCCAGATCGGCCCCCACGTCGTGCTCGAGGGGGGCGCCTCGATCGGACCCCGCACCGCGATCCAGGCCGGCTGCTACGTGGGCGCCGACGCCAGCGTGGGGGCGGACTGCACGCTCTACCCGAACGTGACGGTTCGCGAGGGGTGCGAGCTCAAGGACAGGGTCATCGTCCACTCGAGCACCGTGATCGGGAGCGACGGGTTCGGCTTCATTCGCGACGGCGCCGCGTACTGCAAGCTCCCCCAGGTGGGGAACGTGGTCGTGGAGGACGACGTGGAGCTGGGCGCTTGCGTGACGATCGACCGCGCCACCACGGGCACCACGCGCATCGGCGCCGGGAGCAAGATCGACAATCTCGTCCAGATCGCCCACAACGTGCAGGTGGGACGGAACTGCATCATCGTGGCGCAGGTCGGCATCTCCGGCAGCACCATTCTGCGCGACGACGTGACCCTGGCCGGCCAGGTCGGGGTCGTGGGGCACATCGAGATCGGGCAGGGGGCGATGGTCGGAGCCCAGTCGGGCGTCGCCAAGTCCATCGCCCCGGGCGAGAAGATGTTCGGCGCCCCCGCGCAGCCGCTCGCGCTCGCGAAGCGGATCGAGGCCAGCATCAAGAAACTGCCCGAGCTCGTCCAGACGGTGCGCCGCCTGAAGCACCGCGTGGACGAGCTCGAGAGGTCACGCACTCCCAAGTGAGCACGCCGAGTCAGCGGACCATCGCGAAGGCGATCTCCTACCAGGGGACCGGCCTCCACACGGGAGGTGTGTGCAAGGTCGAGTTCCGACCCGCGCCTCCCGGCTCCGGCATTCGCTTCGTCCGGCTGGACCTTCCCGGACACCCCGAGATCCCGGTCAATCCGAAGTACGCGCGCGCCGACATGGACCAGATGCGGCGCACGATCTTGAAGAACGGCCAGGCGGAAGTGCACACCGTGGAGCACATCCTCGCGGCCGCCGCGGGCCTCGGCATCGACAATCTCGTGATCGCGCTCGACGCGCAGGAGCCCCCCGAGCCGCCGGACGGGAGCGCCACGCCTTACGTCCGCCTCTTCCAGGAAGCGGGACTCGTGGACCAGCCGGCGCCGCGGCGCTACTTTCGCGTGACCGAGCCGGTGCGCCACGAGGAGAACGGCGTCATCCTGGTCGCGCTTCCGCATGACGGGCTCCGCGTCACGTTCACGATCGAGTACACCAACGCGTGGCGCGGAACGCAGTACGCCACCTATGACATCGATCCCGACGTGTTCGTGAGGGAGATCGCCCCGGCGCGCACCTTCGTGCTCGAGCGGGACGTGGAATTCCTCCGCTCGAAGGGCATGATCCAGGGCGGCACGCTCCAGAACGCCGTCGTCGTGAAGCCGGATGGGATCCTGAACCAGGAGCCGCTCCGCTTCGAGGACGAGTTCGTGCGGCACAAGATCCTCGACTTCCTCGGCGATCTCTCGCTGCTCGGGCGCCCGGCGCGCGGGCACTTCCTGTCGGTGAAGTCGGGGCACGCTTCGAACGTGCGGTTCGTGCAGCGCCTCGCGGCCACCGAGGACTCGCTCCTCGGGCCGGTCTCAACCAACGGAAGCGGACCGGTGCAGCTCGACATCAACGCGATCCAGCGGATCATGCCGCACCGTTATCCGCTCCTGCTCGTGGACCGGATCCTGAGCCTCGAGCCGCGGCGGGTCGTCGGCATCAAGAACGTCACGATCAACGAGCCGTTCTTCAACGGACACTTTCCGGGACATCCGATCATGCCCGCCGTCCTCATCATCGAGGCGATGGCCCAATGCGGCGGGGTCCTGCTGCTGAACAGCGTCGACCGGCCGAAGGAGCGGCTGGTGTATTTCATGGGGATCGACAACGCGAAGTTCAGGAAACCGGTGCGGCCGGGAGACCAGCTCCGTTTCGAGCTGACCCTGCTCCGCCTCAAGTCGCGCATCTGCAAAATGGAGGGGAAGGCCTACGTCGATGGAGACCTCGTCGCGGAAGCAGAGCTTCTATCCAGCATCGTCGACCGGAATCCCTGAAGTCGACCTACTGACCGGAACGTGGGCTCGGGCCCAGGCGAGCGTCGTGCCTATGCCTGGTCGCGAGAGCGCGCGTCCGTTGATCCATCCCACCGCGATCGTCGAGAAGGGGGCGGAGCTGGGGGACGGTGTCGTCGTCGGTCCGTTCGCCTACGTTGGCCCGCGCGTCAAGCTCGGCGAGGGGACCCGCATCGGGCTCCACGCCGTCATCGAGGGACGCACCACGATTGGCGCGCGGTGCCAGGTGCACCACGGCGCGGTGATCGGAAATCTCCCGCAGGACCTCAAGTACCGCGGTGCTCCGACCCAGGTCGTGATCGGGAGCGGCACCACCATTCGTGAGTACGCCACCGTGCATGCGGCGACCGAGGAGAACGAGGCGACGCGCATCGGGGACAACGTGCTCCTCATGGCCTACACCCACATCGCGCACAACTGCCGCCTCGGGAACAACGTGATCCTGGCCAACGCGGTCAATCTGGCCGGCCACGTGCGGGTCGACGACCACGCCATCATCGGCGGCATCACGCCGATCCATCAGTTCGTGGCGGTCGGCTGCCATGCCTTCATCGGGGGCGGCTCGCGCGTGCCGCAGGACGTCCCTCCCTACGTGAAGGCGGCGGGCAATCCGCTCCGTGCGTGCGGGCTCAACACGATCGGGATGGAGCGTCGAGGCATCACCGCCGAGACGCGCCTCGAGCTGAAGCGCGCCTATCGCATTCTGTATCGCTCGCAGCTCAACGTGGCGCAGGCGCTCGACCGGATCTTGCGCGAGCTCAAGCCCTATCCCGAGGTCCACGAGTTCGTCGAGTTCGTCCGGAGCTCGGAGCGGGGCATCGTGCGGTGACGAAAGCGCGGGTCGGCGTTTCGGGGCTCGGGCACCTCGGAAGCCACCATGCCCGCGCCTGGAAGAAGATCGACGGCGTCACGCTCGTGGGCGGCCACGATCCGGATCCCGCCGCGCGCACGCGCGCGGAGTCGGATCTCGGCATCCCCACCTTCGAGTCCTTCGCCGATCTCCTCGACCAGGTCGACGTCATCTCGCTCGCGTCTCCGACCCCCGCGCATGCCGAGGGGGCGGTCGAGGCGCTGGGGCGCGGCATCCACGTGCTGGTCGAGAAGCCCATGGCCGGGCGTCCCGAGGACGGGGAGCGCATGCTCAGCGCGGCGCGCTCGGCCGGCAGGGTGCTCTACGTGGGCCATGTCGAGCGGCACAATCCGGCGGTGGCGGCGTCCCTGCCGCACCTGCGCTCGCCCAAGTTCATCGAGGCACATAGGCTCGCGCCCCCCGTGAACCGCGGGCTCGACGTGGACGTGATCCTCGATCTCATGATCCACGATCTCGATCTCGCGCTTCTCGCGACGCGCTCCCGCATCACCGAGATCCATGCGGTCGGCGTGCCGGTCCTCACCTCCAAGATCGACATCGCGAACGCGCGGCTCGTGTTCGAGAGCGGGTGCGTCGCGAACCTCACGGCGAGCCGCATCTCGCGCGAGAAGGTCCGCAAGATCCGGTTCTTCGAAGGGAGCGAATACCTCTCCATCGACTGCATGAACCGCTCGGTGGAGGCGTATGGGCTCACGCCCGGCGGTCCTCTCGGAGGGGGCGCATCGGTGGCCGAGCTGCTCGCACGGATCCGCCCCGTGGCGATCGAGGTCCAGGACGCCGATCCGCTGGAGACCGAGCTCCGCCATGTCCTCGCCTTGCGCGACGACCCGCACCGTTCCTGGGCGGAGTCCGCGACGGCGCTCGAGGCGCTCCGCGCCGCCGAGCGGATCGGGCGCCTGACCGCCCCGCTCACGCCGCAGGGCGTCGCCGCCTGACGTTCCCGAAGATCATCGTCTCCGCCGGCGACCCGTCCGGGGACCGGCTGGGCGCGGCGTGCTTGAACGCGCTCCGGCGCCGCGGCGTTCCCGTGGAGGCCGCCGGCCTCGGCGGTCCCGCACTCCGCGCCGCGGGACTTCACGCCGTCGCTCCGATGGAGTCGGTCGCCGTGATGGGGTTCGGCGGGGTCGTGCGCCACCTGCCCGCCATCCGACGCGCTCGCGCACGGGTGCTCGACCTCCTCGAGCAGACTCCCGACTCGATCTTCCTTCCCATCGACTCGCCCGGACTCAACCTCGGCCTCGCCCGCGTGGCGCATCGCCTCGGCCGTCCGGTCGTCTATTACGTGCTCCCTCAGATCTGGGCGTGGGGCTATGGCCGCATCCGCCGCATCCGGGAGGACGTGGACCTCATGCTCCTCCTGTTTCGTTTCGAGGAGGCGATCTGCCAGCGCGAGGGCGTGGCCGCGCGCTGGGTGGGACACCCCGCGGGCGCGCTCGAGCCCGACCCGGCGAAGCGCGACGAGGCGCGCCGCGCGCTCGAGATCGATCCCGAGGACATGCTGATCGCGCTCCTTCCCGGGAGCCGGAAAGGGGAAGTGCGCCACCATCTCGCTCCGATGCTCGACGCCGCGCTCCGTCTCTCGAGCCACGCTCCGGGGCGCGTGCGGGTGGCCGTGAGCGACGCAGGCCCGGTCGAGGAGGAGCGCGCGCGAGGTTCGGTGCGCGGGCTCTGGGACTCGCTCCGCCCGATGCAGGTCCGCGGTGAATCGGAGGCGCTCCTCCGCGCCGCCGATCTCGCGCTCGTCGCGTCGGGAACGGCGACGCTCGAGACGGCATCGATCGGGGTGCCGCTCGTGATCGTCTACAAGACGAGCGCTTTGAACTTCGCGATCGCGCGGCGGCTCGTGCGGCTTCCGAGGATCGGCCTCGCGAACATCGTGATGGGGCAGGACGTGGCCCCGGAGCGCATCCAGGACGCGGCCACCGGCGCCTCCATCGCCGCCGCCGCGGCCAAGCTTCTCGAGGAGCCGGCGGAGCGGGAGCGCCAGCGCTCCATCTTCTCCGGGCTCCACGAGCGGCTCGGCGGGGCAGGCGCGGCGGAGCGCGCCGCGGACGCCATCCTCGACTTCGTCCAGAGCGGCCGCGCGGCCCAGGCCCCGGCCGCGCGCGGCTGAGCCCGCCATGAGCGCGGGCCTCGCGATCTACCGCGCGCTCACGCAAGGCGTGGGCGCCTTCCTGGGACCACTCCCTCCGGCTGCCGGCGCGAGTCCCTGGCGCGCGGGACGAACGGGAGCGGGCGAGGAGACCGCGCGCGCCGCGGGATCGGTGTGGATCCATGCTTCGTCCCTCGGCGAAGTCGGCGCGGCGCGCACGTGGGCCCGCGCACTCGCGGCGCGCCGGTACCGCCCTCCATTCCTCCTCACCACGCGAACCGCGGCGGGACTCGCGCGCGCGCGTGCGGACTTCGAAGGACTCGTGGCGGCGCGCATCGCGCCGCACGATCTTCCCCAGATCGTGGACGCGGTGCTCGACGACGCGTGTCCCTGGCGCCTCGACATCATCGAGACCGAGATCTGGCCCAACCTGATCGTCGAGTCCCGGAAGCGCGGCGTCGCGGTGACGCTCGTGGGCGCGTCCGTGTCGGAGCGCACCACCTCGCGACTCACCTCGCTTGGCGTGGCGGGCTCGTCCCTCCTCGGCGCCGGCGTGTACGCTCTCCCGCAGAGCGACGCACACGCGCGGCGCTTCGCGCGGCTCGGCGTCCCCGAGGCGCGGATCCAGGTCATCGGGGATCTCAAGGCGGAGCCTCCTCCGGCCCAGGGATCGTGGTCGTTCGGATCGAGGCCGGCGCTCGTTTTCGGGAGCCTCCGGCCGGGCGAGGAGCGGCTGGCCCGGCTCGTCGCGGACACGCTGGAGCGCCATCGCGCCCGGGAGGGGGCGGCGAGCGAGTCGTGGGGGAGCGGTCCCTTCACGGGACGCTCGCGCGCGGTCCTGATCGTCGCCCCGCGGCACCCGGCCGGAGAAGCGCTGGCGAAGGCCGCGCTCGCGGGGGCGGGGTTCGAGGTCGACGTGCGCGACGAGCGCACCCGCTCGGTCCGGTCGCTCGAGGCGTGGATCGAGGATCTGGCGAGCCGCAGGGGTCCGCGCGCCGGACTCCTGGCGACGCGCGGAGAGCTCGCCGCCGCGTACGAGCACGCGTGGGGCGCGATCGTCGGCGGCACGTTCTCGGAGCACGGAGGACACAACGTGTGGGAGGCCGCCGCGCGCGGCTGCCCGATTCTCGTCGGGCCGCATCACGAGGAAGTCGCGGTCGCGGTGGACGCGGTGCGCGCCGAAGGGGGCGCGACCGCCGCCGCGGACGAGCGGCACGCGATCGCCGCGGTCGAAGGCTGGCTGCTGGATGGCGATCTGGCCGAGCGCGGGCTCGCCTCCATCCGCGCCGTCGCGCGCGCGGCCGGCGCCGCGGAGCGCGGGCTCGACGCGATCGAATCGTGGGGGCTCGCGCCATGAGCGGGTCGAATCGCGGCCTGGCGGGATCGCTCGAGCGCTCCTGGTCGGGACGGTCGGCACCCTGGACCCTCGCGCTGGCGCCCCTGGCGCTCGCCTACGCCGCGGGCTCGGCGATCGCGCGTGGACGCGCGGCATCGTCGCGCCGTCCCCTCGAAGGGACGCCGGTCCTCTGCGTGGGCGGGCTCACGGTCGGAGGATCGGGCAAGTCGAGCCTCGTGCGATGGCTCGCCGACGTCATCGTGGATCGTGGCGGACATGCGGCCGTCGTCTCGCGAGGGCATGGCCGCGAGGACGTGGCCACGACCTGGGTGCTGCCCGACGCGCCGGACTATCCGGCCGACCGGCTGGCGCGGCGGGGCGGCGACGAAGCCGCGGCGCTCCGCACCGCGCTTCCGCCAGGAGCGGTGGTCGCGGTGGGGCGGGATCGCCGCCGCGCCGCGCTGCGCGCGGTGGAAGGGTACGGCGCGACCTCCGTGCTCCTCGACGACGGATGGGAGCAGCGGTCGCTCGCGTGGGACCGCCTGTGGGTTGCCGTCGATCCGACGCACCCGTTTGGCAACGGCTGGGCGCTTCCCGCGGGTCCCTTGCGGCGACCTCCGGGGACGCTGCGGGAGGCCCACGTGGTCGCGTTCGTGCTCGAGCCCGGCGACGAGATCGATGAGGCGGTGTTCCGGGCGATCCGCGCGCGCGCGCCGCAGGCCTCGATCCTCCGCTTTCGTCGTTCGCTCGATCGCATGACGGCGCTCGGAGACCGGAGCGCGCTCGCGGCGACGCTGACACCCGGGGTCCCCGTCGCGCTCGTGACCGGCGTGGGGGCCCCGGAGCGCGTCGAGCGGCTGGTCGCGGCCTCGGGGGCCCGGATCGTCCATCACGCGTCGTTCCCCGATCACGCGCGATTTCACGAGGGCGACCTTGCCCGCGCGCTCGAGCGGGGGGCGTCGGCCGGCGCGGCCGAGGCGCTCATCACCGAGAAGGACGAGGCCCGATGGCCGCGCTCCTTCCACCCGTCGCTCCCCGTGCGCGTGCTCCGGACCCGCCTCACGCCGCTCGATCCCGTCGAGCCTCACCTGGAGGGGATCGTTCCGGCCGGTGGCGCCACTCGCGAAGATGCCCTAGGCTTCAGGCTCTCGGGGGCCACCCGATCCACATGACACCCACCTCTCGCAAACGAGCCAGTCGCGGCCAGACGGAGACCGACGTCCTCGTCC
>DATJGP010000045.1:0-4769 GCA_035494915.1 Candidatus Eiseniibacteriota bacterium
ATCGCGGGCCCACTGCCCTCGCGCATTCGGATTCGCTACGCGATCGACCCTGACATCCGCGAAGGGGACGCGCATACCGGGTTCAGCGCGGTGCGCTACGGATACGTCGGCCAGGGATTCGCCGCCATCGGCGGTCGCAACCTCTTCCTGCTTCCGTCAGCGGCGGGAGACATCCGCGTCCGCTTTTCGCTCCCACGGGGATGGACCGCGGTCACGCCGTGGGCGCGAGACGGGGACGGATTCCGGCCGGGTATCTCCGGCCGGTTTCGCGACGAGCATCTGATCGCCTCGACGCTCGCGTTCGGGCCCTTTCTCGAACGCTCGATGACGCTGGGGAAGACTCGTTATCGATTCGCCTATCTTCCCGGAAGCGCGGACTCGGCGCTCTCCGCTCTGGAGAGCGTGACCAAGACGATCCGATCAGTGGTGGGCGGAGAGCTCGGCCGCGCGTACGTGACGGCCGTCCTGCCGACCACCCCGGACGGAAGCGACATCCACGGAGAGCCCTGGGCCGCGGGCCAGGGCGGGACGCTCACGCCGATCACGCCGAGCCGGCTCCTGCGCTACGCGGAGGCGCTGCTGGGGACGCGTCTCAAATTCGCGCCTTATCGAAGCGAGATCGAGCGCCCCGACGAGTACTGGCTCGTGGACGGAATCACGAACTTGTACGCCTGGCGCGCGGTCGCGTCCGCGGGACTCGTGTCGGAGCGGGAGGTCCGGGACGACCTCGCGACGTCCTATGCGGCCGCACGGCACGTCGATGGCGTCGAGCACAACCTGGAACGTCTCTACGAGACGAAGCTCGACACCGACCTCGCGCGACGCGTGGACGCGCCGTTCGTGCTTCACGATCTCGACCGCACCATTCGCGGGCGCACGGACGGGCGTTCCAGCTTGGACGATGCGATCCGTCGAATGTTCCGGAGCCGTCCCACCGCCTCGCTCTGGGCGTCCATCGAAGGCACGAAGCCGCGCGATTGGGAATCGTTCCGCCAGCGCTTCGTGCAAGGCCATCAGACTGTGCCGGCCCCCCCCGGATCGGAGCTCGCGCAGGCCGAGCCCACGCCCTCGCCGCCGGCAGGACGCCCCGTTCGAGATCTCACCGTGATCTTCACGGGTGACACCAACGGCTTTCTCGAACACTGCGGCTGCAAGGTGAACCAGTCGGGAGGCGTGGCGCGCAGAGCGACCCTGATCGCGCGACTGAGGCACGAGCATCCGGGCGCGCCGCTCCTGGATGTTGGGAACGCCTTCACCAAGCCGGAGACGGCCGAGGAGCTCGATTACCTCTCCCGCCGGGAGCAGCGGCTCTATCTCGAAACCATGGCGGACATGCGCTATGACGCAGCGGCCATCGGAACGAACGAGCTCCTGTACGGAACCGGGTGGTTCCGCGAGGCGACGAAGGGACTCGGGCTTCCCTACCTGTCGAGCAATGTGCTCGAGCGCGGAGTCGCGCTCGAGCCGTCGTGGCGCATCGTGCACGCGGGCGGTCTGCGCATCGCGGTGATCGCGGCGCTCGAGCCGCCGCACGGGCCGGCGGCGTTGGCCCAGTTCGAGGCGAGCACCGCGGGCCTCAGATTTGAGGATCCCGTGTCCACGGTGATCCAAAGCCTCAGCGAGATCGGCGACCGGGCGGATTTCGTGATCGTGATCGGCCGGCTGGAGGCAGCGACCATCCAGAGCCTGGTGGGCGCCCTTCCGAGAGTCGACCTCATCCTCTCGAATGCGGGGGGCACGTCCTCCCTCATCAAGGCTGCGGGGGCACCCGAGACGACGGGCGACCAGGGCTTCCTCGGCCGAACCCTGGTGCTCCACGAAGACAGCCGGAACTACGGCCTCGAATCGGTCGATCTGCGCCTCGACGACTCGAGTCACGTGGCGAGCGCCAAGACCACGCACCACTGGCTCTTCGAAGACGTGCCGGACGACCCGAAGATCCGCGCCATGCTGACGCATTTCTACGACCAGGTTGGAACGCAGGACTCCGCCCAGGCGAGCGTGCGACCGCTGTTCCCCGACTCGCGGGAGCGCCTCGACGGCGTCTACGTCGGCGCGTCACGCTGCGCCGTGTGCCACCGCCCGGAGTTCGACCAGTGGAAGACCACGCGGCACGCCACGGCGTACAAGACGCTGCTCGACGCGCACCGGCACTACCAGCCGCGCTGCATCGTCTGCCACGTCGTGGGATTCCGCACGCGCCACGGCTACAAGCTGGGCGATCCCGAAGAGCCGCTGGCCAACGTGCAGTGCGAGGTGTGCCACGGACCCGGCGGTGCTCACGTGGCGGCTCCCGCCACCGCCCGCATGGAGCGGACACCCCCCGAATCCACGTGCCTCGAGTGCCACAATCCACAGCACTCGGACGCGTTCGTGTATTCGGAGAAGATCCGGATGGTACGGCACCGAGCCGAGGTCGCTTCGGCGCCTTGATCGTTGTCGCACGGCGTGCGTGATGCCTCGACTGGGACTAGCGCTTCCTCGCGGCTGAGAAGTCCACCCGTCCCTTGGCGCCGAAGAACTCGATCATCACGCGCCAGTCGCCTGGGTCGCCGTCCTGGGTTTCGTTGACCAGGTCGAATTCGACGGGGATGTGGTCGTAGACGATCTTGCCGTTCGCATCCTCGATGGTGATGCGGGCATGGCCGTGATGGACGAAGTTGTGGTGGTAGACGTTCGCGATGCGGCCGGTCATGGGCCAGGTCCACGCTTCGACGTCGGTCACGTTGTCGAGATCGTGCGCTTGGTACCGGGTCGTGTCGGTCGCGATGTAGAGGTCCGGCTTGTTCTCCGGGCCCAGGTACTTGACGATCGTGTCCTGGCAGCCGGCCGCCGCGAGGACGGTGGCCACGCCGAGGGCCAAGGCCCACAGGACGCGCCGCGCGCTCACGGCTGCCACCTCGGGAACGCGTACGACACGTAGGCCCGCGCCTGCGAGCCGTCCCGCTTCACGTCCGGGAAGTCGTCATACCAGGAGTTCCGGTAGTAGTACGTCCACGCCGCTCCGAGCCCGAAGCGGCCGCGGGGATAGAGCCGGCCTTCGAACGTGGCGCCCGCCTGGACGTGGTCGCCATCGAAGCCGCTGATGATCGGCGTGTAGAGCATGCGCCCCACCGCCTGCACCATGCCCTTCCCTTCCCAGATCCGCGCCACGCGCGTCCACGTCCCAAAGCTCACGCCGTAGTCGTAGTCGCGCCCTTCGAGCGTGACGAAGTAGTCGGAGCGAAGCGCCGAGATCGGGAGGAAGGTTCCGAGGACTTCGATCTGCGTCCGCTTTCCTCGCGGATCTCCCCAGCGTGACACGAGGCCCCCGTGGAATCCCTGTCCGCCGAACTGGAACGCGGGTGTGTTGAAGTATTCGTAGGACATGAACGCGGCGAGCTGGTGCACGTGACCGTTCGTGCGGCTGAGCGTCTTCGCCGCCAGATTCCCGCGGGCTCGGAGCTGAGCCAGAGCGCCTACGTCGGGCTGGCCCGGCGCGAGCTCGAAGTCCACGAGGAAGGCCGAGAAGGGCTTCTTCTTGAGATCTTCCACCTGGTCGCCGTAGGAGAGCACGAGCTCGCCGTAACCCTGGTCCAGCTCCTCGCCGGTCACGCCGAAGTGGTTCGTTCGGCGATAGCCGAGGTCGAGCAACGCCTGGATCCGGGTGGGGCGGAAATCGTCCGGGTTGGCTCGGCGCCCGTGGGTCTGACCGTTCACGAGACGGCTGAATCCCCGCACCGGGTTGAGCGCCGCACCGCCGATCTCGCGCCAGGTCCGCTCGCTCCCCGAGCTCTCGTTGTCCAGCGCCAGGGAAGACACGCGCCAGAGCATCTCGCCCAGCGCGATCCCGCCGAGCGTCGTATTGAACCAATCGTTGGGAGAAGGCGCCCACGCTTCGCCATAGAGCTCCCACATGAGGCTTCCGCCCCCGCTAAAGAGCGACGACTCCCAGAAGTTGTATCCGTTGGCGCGGCCGGCGTTGAAGTAGAGGTTCCCGTGATACGGGTGTGAGAACTGGTTGTTCAGGAACTTGTTGTTGTCCCAGAGCCAGGGGTTGCTCATGTTCGTCCACCAGCTCTCGGGGCTGATGTCCGCCCATTCGGCGTCGCGCGCGAAGTGGTTGACCGACCAGGGAATCAGCTGCACCGCCATGAGCTCGCCGAACGCGGGCAGGAATTTCTTCGGCGGATTGCACTCGGGACACTCGAGACCGAGCGAGGAGGTCGCGGCGTGGGACTGCGCGAGCACGGTCTGGGACGGAGGCTCGGTCTCGCTCGCGACGGCGTGTGACGCGACGCACGCGAGCGCGGCGACCAAGAGTGCGATCAACCGATTGGCTGGAGTGCCGACCATCCCTGGATCCGGTTTGGGAACTGTGGATCGGTCCGAGGACCGAAACCTAGCACAGGGGACCAGTCCCTACGCCACATCGAAAATTCAGCCGGTCACGCTCGTCATGGCTTCGCTCTTGGCCGGCTCCGGCGAGACCGCCCGAACCTGGGTCCACCAAGCGCGCGCTTCATCCGCGGTCCACGGATCCATGCCGCCGAGGCATCGCTGGAGCCGTTTCCCCAGCTCTTCCGCTGAAGCCGGGCGCTTGGAGGGATCCTTCTCCAGGCAATCGAGGATCACCCGATCGAGCTCCTCGGGGATTGGCTGCTGCGCGCGCTGCGAGGGCGCAACCGGCTTGTCGTTGAGATGGCTCAGGAGCGTCTGGATGGGCGTGTCGCGCTCGAACACGAGCCGCCCCGTCAGGAGCCAGAATCCCACGCAGCCGAGCGAATAAA
>DATJGP010000046.1:0-6728 GCA_035494915.1 Candidatus Eiseniibacteriota bacterium
AGCACCGCGTGCAGGACGGACTCCGGATTCACGTACTCGCCGCTAGCCTGCCTCAACGACGTGGCGCGTTGACGGAACTCGTCGGGGAAGTCCTCGGTGCGGTGGTTCACATTCACCCCGGTCCCGATCACGAGCACCGGCTTCCCGTCGCCGCCGCTCCGGGATTCGGCGAGGATGCCGCACACCTTGCGGCCCTCGAAGAGCACATCGTTCGGCCACTTCACGGAGTGCTTGCCGCCGGTCACTGCTTCCGCAGCCTCGGCGACGGAGCACGCCATGGCGAGGGCAAGGAGCGGGAGTCGCGGGAGCGGAAGCGAGGGCCGCAGCACGACCGAGAACGCGAGCGAGGCGCCGGGGACGTCGTTCCAGGCGCGGCCCTGGCGCCCCCGCCCCGCGGTCTGCACGTCGGCCACCACGACGACACCCTCGGGGGCGCCTTCCATCGCGCGCCGGAGGGCTTCGTCGTTGGTCGAGCCGAGGGAGGCGTGCCGCTCCACGGGCGCGCCCAGGAATCGGAGGTCGCTCACCGAGCCCACCGTGCCGTCCTCCCGTCCGTCATGCGCCGGCCTTCACCTCGTCCATCAACAACGACATATCCAGCGCCGGCGCCGAGTGCGTGATCGACCCCACCGAGATGTAATTGACCCCGGGAATCGCAAAATCTCGCACGTTCGCGAGCCGGATCCCGCCGGAGACCTCGACCTCCACCTTGCTTCCCTTCAACCGCTTCACCGTCGCCGCGATCGCGGTCGGGGTGAAGTTGTCGAGGAGGACGCGCGTCGGATGCAGGTCCGCGGCATCCAGCGCGTCCTCGGGCGACTTCGCCTCGATGACCGTCGGAAGCCCCTCCGCCCCGGCGCGGGTCTTCTCGAACGCCGCCTTCATCGAGCCCGCCGCGCGGATGTGGTTCTCCTTGATGAGCACGCCGTCGAAGAGCCCGAAGCGGTGATTCCCCGCCCCTCCAACCCTGACCGCGTGCTTCTCGAGAAACCTCAAGCCCGGCGTCGTCTTTCTCGTATCGAGAATGGTGACGCCCGTGCCTTCCACCGCCTTCGCGTACGCGCGCGCCAGCGTGGCCACGCCGGAGAGATGCTGGAGGAAGTTCAGCGCCACGCGCTCGCCGCTCAGAATCGCGCGCGCCCGGGCCGTGATCGTGGCGAACTTGGCGCCCTTCGTCAGCGCGCCCCCCTCGGCGACACTCCACTCCACCTTCGCCTCGGGATCCAGCTCGCGGAACGTGAGCTCCGCAAGCTCCCGCCCGGCGAGCACGCCGTCGTGCCTGGCCTCGATGTGGGCGCGCCCGGCGGCGCCTTCGTCAACGACGCCGTCGGTTGTGACGTCCCCTCCCCCGAGGTCCTCCGTCAGAGCCAGACGGACCAGGGGCAGGGCGAACGCTTCGAGCCGCATCAGCGGCCTCCTTTCGCGGGCTTCCCGGCTCACCCGGAGCGAGCCGTAGCTCGTCCAGCCGGTCGCGGAACACGGCAGCCACTTCAAAGTCCTCGCGCGCGGCCGCGGCGAGCATCTCCCGTTCGAGCAGATCCATGAGCGCATCTGGATCGAGATTCGCCGCCGCCTGCGGCAGGATCTCCTCCGCGGCGATCGCGGTCGCGGCGTCGGCCACCGACGTGGAGCGCATCACGTCCTCGATCGATTTCACGATCGTCGTGGGCACGATGCCGTGCTCCTCGTTGTAGGCCACCTGCGCCTCGCGGCGGCGATTCATCTCCTCGATGGCGCGGCGCATCGCGCCGGTCATGTGGTCGGCGTAGAGGATCACCTGGCCGCGAATGTGGCGCGCCGCGCGGCCGGCGGTCTGGATCAGCGAGGTCTCGGACCTCAGGAAACCTTCCTTGTCGGCGTCGAGGATGGCGACGAGCGACACTTCGGGGAGATCGAGGCCCTCACGCAGCAGATTGATCCCCACGAGCACGTCCACCTTCTTCAGCCGAAGGGCCCTGAGAATTTCCACCCGCTCGATCGTCTCGATGTCGGAGTGGATGTAGCGCACGCGCACGCCGGCCTGGAAGAGGTACTCGGTCAAGTCCTCGGCCATGCGCTTGGTCAGCGTGGTCACGAGGGTGCGCTCCCCCACTTCGACACGCCGCTGGATCTCCTCCAGGAGATCGTCGATCTGCCCGCGTGTCGGCCGGATGGTGAGCTGAGGGTCGATGAGCCCCGTGGGGCGGATGATCTGCTCCACCACGACGCCGCCCGCCTTCCGGAGCTCCAGCTCGCCCGGGGTCGCGGACACGTAGATGGCCTGGTTCAAGAGCGACTCGAACTCGTCGAATCGGAGCGGCCGGTTGTCGAGCGCGGACGGGAGACGGAAGCCGTGCTCCACCAGCACCTGCTTCCGCGACCGGTCTCCCTCGTACATGCCGCCCACCTGCGGCAGCGTCACATGCGACTCGTCGATGATCATGAGGAAGTCTTCCGGAAAATAGTCGATCAGGCACCCGGGGCGCTCGCCGGGTTTCCTTCCCGAGAGAGGGCGCGAGTAATTCTCGATGCCCGGGCAGTACCCGACTTCCTTCAGCATTTCCATGTCGTACTCGGTCCGCATGCGGAGCCGCTGCGCCTCGAGGAGCTTCCCCTCGTTCTCGAGCTGTCCGAGGCGCTCCGTCAGCTCTTCGCGAATGGCTCGCAGTCCGTCCTGGATCCGGGCCGGAGTCGTGACGAAGTGCTTGGCAGGATAGATCGCGGCGGTGTTGATGGGCTGAATCGTGTTGCCCGTCAGCGGATCGATGATCGCGATCCGATCGACGACGTCGCCGAACAGCTCCACGCGAATCGCGGTCTCCTCGTACGCCGGATGGATCTCGAGAACGTCGCCTCGAGCGCGAAAGGTGCCGCGCTTGAGCTCGAAATCGCCGCGCGAGTACTGGTCGTGAACCAACTGGGTGAGGATGTCCTCGCGGGTCATCTTCTCGCCCACCTGGATCAGCAGCATTTCCCGCCGGAAGTCCTCCGGCGATCCGAGGCCGTAGATGCAGGAGACGCTCGCCACCACGATCACGTCCTTCCGCTCGAGGAGCGCGCTCGTCGCGGCGAGCCGGAGGCGGTCGATGTCGTCGTTGATCGACGCGTCCTTCTCGATGTACGTGTTCGTCTGCGGGACGTACGCCTCGGGCTGGTAGTAGTCGTAATAGGAGACGAAGTAGCCCACCGCGTTCTCCGGGAAGAAGCTCCGGAACTCGCCGTAGAGCTGGGCCGCGAGCGTCTTGTTATGGGAGATGACGAGCGTGGGCTTCCCGTACGCGGCGATGACGTTCGCCATCGTGAACGTCTTCCCCGAGCCGGTGACGCCGAGCAGCACCTGGCTCTTGTCCCCGCGCACGAGTCCCTCGGACAGCTCCCGGATCGCGCGTGGCTGATCGCCGCGAGGTTCGTACGGAGCGTGCAGCTTGAACGGGACAGGAGGCGCGTCGCGCGTCAGGAGGACGCGCCGGGCCGGAATGGGCTTGGAGCGCTCGCTGGATTCCTGCGTCGCCCTCACCCCCCGGTCTGGATCCGGTACGTGACCGTCACCGGCTTACCGGGCGGGCAGCGAACCAGGAACTCGAAGGTGTTCGCGTCGACCTTGCGCCACTTCTGGCTGGAGTCGGTGATCGTCCAGTCGCCCCAGGAGTGCTCGACCACGGCGACGTCGATCGACTCGGACTTCTGGTTCGTCAGCTTGATCTCGACCGAGCTCTCCATGACGCGGGGCGTGACCTGCTGCTGATCGGTCTGGCGTCGCTCAGCGGTGACATCGAACACGGTGCCGATGGTGAGGCGCACCGTGTCGCGGACGGCGGTGTGGGCCACCTGGTCCTCGCCCACGAGCCGGAGCGAGCCGTCCTTGTCCTTCTGGTAGAGCCGCACGATGCCCTGAGGAATCGGGACGCCGAGGTCGCCGCCCGAGTTCGCGAACTGAACGGTGGAGATGACGTGCTGGGCGTCGCGCTGCGCGTCGTAGACGTAGCGCGGCGTGGAGCGGACGGACTTGGCCTCGAGGAGCCCGAGCTGCTTCACCTCGTCGTTGGCGAGCGTCACCCGCTGGGGCAGCTCGTACACGTGGTACTCGGAGAAGCTGCGCTCCTGGAACTGCTCGAAACCGCCCTTGGCCTGGGCGGCGACGCCGCGGTCCATCATGGGCATCGGAACGCCCGGCTGCGTGGCGCGGTGGATGGTTCCCGCGACCAGATCGAGCTTCGTGTTGTCGAACGTCGTTCCGGAGTGATTCTCGATGGAAGCCCAGCCCTGGAGGTCGAGGCCCTTGAGATTGGACTCCAGCGTCGCCACGTAATCGGCGCGCCAGGAGATGGCGTTCGCCAGGTAGGAGACCTCGAGCGGCTCCTCGCCGGCGCCGTTCGACCGGATGCGCCAGACGAGCGAGGGTCGCGTGATCAGTCCCTCCGCGGGCTCCCGGAGCGCGACGTGGCGGATCTCCGCTCGATTCATCACCAGCACCGTGCCGGGCGTCTCGCGGAGGACGAGCGAGGTGGGATCGTACGAGAGCAGCGTGCCGCGCTTGATCTGATCGTTGGTACTCACGATCTCGACGTCGCGATTCAGGTAGCGCTCGAGGAGCCGATCCGCGGTCGCGAGATCGTAGCGGAAGTCCTGGGAGAGGATGTCGATGCTGCGCTTGCCCAGGGGGCGAAGCCGCACGGAGGTCGGCTCGGTGGTGGCGGCCACGTCGGTGAAGCGAAGCTCCGAGGTGCCGCTCTTGATCGTGAACTGCCGGCGGTCGCGCACGAGCGCGAGGTTGTCGTTGTAGATCGAGAGAGACAGGTCGCGCTGCTTCCCCGTCTCCGTGGACAACGGCACGTCGGCCGACTTCGCCGACGATTGCGCCAGAGCCGGAGCCACGCCGAGCACGCCGACCAGCGCCAGAAACGCCAAACCAAACGCCCCCTGAATCACCCTCATCGCTTGAGAACCTCCAGGTTCTTCTCCAACTTCTCCTTCGTCGATCCGAGCGTCTCGAACTTCTCCCGCTCGCGGTCGACCACCTCCTTCTTGGCCTTGCCCAGAAAGTCGTCGTTCTGGAGCTTGCGCCGCGTGATGTCGAACTCCCGCAGCACGCGCTCGTATTCCTTCTGGAGCCGCTTCAGCTCCACGTCCACGTCGATCAACCCCGCGAGAGGCAGAAAGATCTCGTGCTGCCGCACCACCGCGGACGCGGCGACCTCGGGCTTGTGCACGTGCGGTCCGACTTCCAGAGACTCGCCTCGTCCTAGAAGCATGATCCACTCGCGCTGCTCCCGGATGATGTCGGCCTCGTGCCCCTCCGCGCGGATCAGGATCGGCGCCTTCCGCGCGGGGGCGATGTTCATTTCGGAACGCAGATTCCGAACCGCGCCCACGATTTCCTTCAGCAAGGCGATCCGTGCCTCGGCGGCCGGGTGCGAGCCGGCTCGCGTGGTCGTGGGCCACTCGGCCACCGACACGTCGCCCTCCACGCCTGGCATCGCGTGCCACAGCTCTTCGGTGAGGAACGGCATGAACGGATGCAGGAGGCGCAAGACTGTCGAGAACACCTGGGTGACGGTGTACCGCACGGCCATGGCGTCCGAAGTACCGGGGTCCGCGTAGAGCCTCGGCTTGGCCAGCTCCAGGTACCAGTCGCAGAGCTCGCGCCAGGTGAAGTCGTAGACGTCCTTTGCGGCGTCGCCGATTCGATACGTCTTGAGATTCCGCGTACAGGAGCGCGCGGTGGCCGCGGCACGGCTCAGAATCCAGAGGTCCGCATCGTTGAGAACCGGCCGCGCCTTCGCCTCATCCGGCACGAAGCCGTCGAGGTGCGGCTGCACAAGCCGGAACGCGTTCCAGAGCTTGTTCGCGAAGTGCCGCCCGAGATCCACCTTCTCGTCCGAGAAGCCGTGGATGTCGTTCCCCTGCGGCGATAGGAGGACGAGCGTCATGCGGAGCGAGTCCGAGCCGTAGCGGTCCATCAGCTCGAGCGGGTCGGACGAATTGCCGAGCGACTTCGAGAGCTTCCGCCCCTGCGCGTCCCGCACGATGCCGTGCAGGTAGACCTGCTTGAATGGGCAGCTCCCCATGAACTCGAACCCGGCCATCACCATGCGCGCCACCCAGAAGAAGATGATGTCGGGCCCGGTGACGAGCACGGACGACGGGTAGAAGCGATCGAGATCGGGCGTCTGCTCGGGCCAGCCGAGCGTGGAGAACGGCCACAGCCCGGAGCTGAACCAGGTGTCGAAGATGTCCGGGTCCTGGGTCAGCTCGGTCGCCGGGCGGCCGCAGATCTCGCAGGCCGCTGGGCCGTCGGGCGCCTCGGAGACGGTGGCGTGCCCGTCCGGGCAGTACCACGCCGGGATGCGGTGCCCCCACCACAGCTGGCGGCTGACGTTCCAGTCGCGGATCCCGGTGAGCCAGTGCTCCCAGGTCTTCTCGAACCGGTCGGGTTGGATCCGCGTCCGGCCCGATCGGGTCGCCTCGAGCGCGCGGGCGGCCATCGGTCCCGTCCTGATGAACCACTGCGTCTTCAGGAGCGGCTCGAGGATGTCGTTCGACCGCTGGCAGCGGCCGATCACCATCTCGTGCGGGTTGGTCCGCTCGAGGTCCCCACGCGCATCGAGATCCGCGACGATCCGGGCGCGCGCCTCGAACCGGTCGAGGCCGCTGTACGGACCGCCTGCCGGCGTGACTCGGGCGCGGTCGTCGAGGACCGTGATCGCAGGGAGGGCGTGGCGGCGGCCCGTCTGGTAGTCGTCATGATC
>DATJGP010000047.1:0-4613 GCA_035494915.1 Candidatus Eiseniibacteriota bacterium
GTGTCGCGAGATCGGAGGCTCCACCGTGAAAGCCCTTCTGCTGATCCTCTTGGCCGCCCTCGTGCTGGGCGTGGTGGTGATGGGAGGATCGGCGTTCGCATACGAGCAGGCGGACAGCCTCACGGGCGCTCCGGCCCACGCCGACTCCGTGCAGGTTCCGCCGCCGCCGCCTCCGCCTCAAGATCAGGTGACGCCGCCGCCGGCGACCCAGATGCAGACCGCGCCGCCGCCGGCAGCGCAGACGCAGACGGCGCCGCCGCCACCTCCGCCGGCGAAGCAGCAGCCGACCGGTCCCTTCGGCAAGGGAACGCGGCGCGCGAATTTCACCGCGGGATGGGGACGCTCGTTCGGCGAGGACTATTTGCTGCTCGGGCTCGGCGTCGGCTACTACTTCCGGAACAACATGGCGCTCAACCTCGGCCTCGAGACGTGGGCCCTCAACGATCCCAACGTCACCAAGTTCACGCCCGAGCTCCAGATCGTCGTTCCGAGGCCGCGCGGTCCCAGGCCCTATCTCGCCGGGTTCTGGCGGCACGCCTGGATCGAGGACGAGCCCGATCTGAGCTCGATCGGCGGCCGTGTCGGCGTCTACAACAAGATCGGTGGGCGCTCCGCGGGTGGGATCGGCGCCGTGTACGAGCACTACCTCGATTGCGACGAGTCCCGCTACAACACGTGCTCGCAGGTCTACCCCGAGGCCGTCTTCGGCGTCTCGTTCTGATCCGCACGTTGCTCGATGGCGTCATGAAGCGCCGTGACAGGACCGGCGCTTCACCGACGCTCCGGTTCTAGGGAGAGCGCGATGGGCCTTCGACTCGCGCTCTTCCTGACCGTCTTCATCCACCTGGTCGGTTTCGGGATCATCGTCCCGCTCCTGCCGTACTACGCGCAGACATACGGCGCGACCGGCGTCCAGGTGGGACTCCTCCTCGCGTCCTTCTCGGCGATGCAATTCCTCTGCTCGCCCGTCTGGGGACGCCTCTCCGATCGCATCGGCCGACGTCCGATGCTGATCGGGAGCCTCCTCCTCACCGCCGGCTCCTACGTGATGTTCGCGTTCGCGGGATCGCTCGCGATGCTCTTCGTCTCGCGCATCCTGGCCGGCATCGCCGGGGCGACCATCTCGACCGCGCAGGCCTACGTCGCCGACACGACGACGCCGGAGAAGCGCACGCAGGGGATGGGGCTCATCTACGCCGCGTTCGGCGCCGGCTTCATCTTCGGACCGGCGATCGGCGGCATCCTGAGCCACTACGGCTACGCGGTCCCGGGGCTCGCCGCGGCCGGACTCGCGCTCGCGGCGTGCGTCGCCGCGATCGTCTTCCTGCCCGAGTCGCTCCCGCGCGAGTCGCGCGCCGAGGCGGTGGCGCGGCGTGCATCGGCGGGATCGCGATGGGCGATGTTCGGGCGGCCGGTGGTCGGAACCGGGCTCTGGCTCCTGTTCCTGTCCACCGTCTGCTTCGCCGCGATGGAAGGAACGTTCGCGCTCTTCAGTCAATGGCGCTTCGGGCTCGGTCCGCGCCAGGTCGGCTTGCTGCTCGCGTACGTCGGGACGCTCGCCGTGATCCTCCAGGGCGGCATCGTCGCACGGCTCGCGCGGCGATTCGGGGAAGGCACGATGGTGCGCGCAGGGTTCCTGGTGATGGCCGTAGGGCTGGTCGGGATGGCGATGGCTCCGCGGATGTCATGGCTGATGGCTGCGCTCGGCGCCATCGCGGTCGGATCGAGTCTCGCGGGGCCGACCCTGGCCGGGCTCGTGTCGTCCGCCGCGAGCGCCATGGAGCAGGGCGCGGTGCTCGGCCTCTATCAATCGATGGGAAGCCTGGGACGAGCGGTGGGACCGTTCCTGGGTGGATGGGCGTTCGACCACATCGCCCACCCGAGCCCCATGTGGCTCGGAGCGATCGTGGTTCTAGTGTCGAGCTTGCTGGCGCTGAAGCTGCCGGTGCGGATCGGCGAGGGTTCGAAGACCGCGGGCTTGGGGTAGCGGCGGGTGACCCGTCCCAGGGCGAGCTCGCTTGCCCCGGGGCAAGTGCGGTTTCGACCCGCCCCGAGCAATCACCTCACCCCGGCTCGACCATCCCACCCGGGCAGCTCGCTCGCCTGCTTCACCCAGTCGCTGAGCTGGGCTTCGTCGAGCTCGTCATCTTCGTGAATGTCCAGATAGCGAACGTCCTTGTGCTTGGACTCGCCGGGCGGCATGGGGCGGAGCAACGTGCCGCGGAAGAACGCGACCTTGATGTATTTCGTGAAGCAGTGGAAGTTCAGGAACCAGCCTTGACTCTCGACTCCGTAGAACGGTGAGTTCCATTTGACCGCCTTCCGCACGTCCGGGAGGGCGCGCGTGATGAGCGCGTCGAGGCGGCGTCCGACGTCCCGCTTCCAGCCCGGAATCGCCGCGATGTAGGTCTTCACCGGAGCGTCCCCTTCGGCCTTCGCGATCTGCGGATTGCCGCCGGCGAGAAGCCTCACGCTCTTGCCTGGGTCGGGTCTCTTAACGCCGCCCGATTTCTTCCTGGTCCCCTTCCGGCCCATCTCCTGCACCCCGGCTCCACGCCTACCGACCGACAGATCCGATCTGCTACACTAGCCGATCTCAGGGCCAGGAACCGCGCCTCTCGCGGGCCGTCCCGATCCCGCTTCCCATACAGTTCGTCTCATGCCGATCGGGCTTTCACGAAGGGGGCTCCGTGGAACCTGGCGACAGCGTCGACCGCCTTACAGGCTCCGTTTCCGACGGAAAGCCGGTCGACTGGGAGGCCGTCGAGCTCGACGCCGAGCTCGATTCCGACACCGTCCGGATGATGCGCGACGTGGCTCGGATCGCGGAATACAACCGAGCCCTGCAGCAATCTGGCAGTACGCCACCACCGAACACCACGGCACCTCCTCTCGAGCGCTGGCGCGATCTCACCCTCATGGAGCCGATCGGCGCCGGAGCGCGGGGCGAGGTATGGCGCGCCTGGGACTCCACGCTCAGGAGGCAGGTCGCGCTCAAGTTCCTTCAGCCCTCGGAGGACGAGTCGGCCTCGGCGGATCTCCTGACCGAGGCGCGAGCCTTGGCCCGGATCCGTCACCCGAGCGTCGTGACGGTGTTCGGGATCGCCGAGGACCAGGGGCGGGTGGGCATGTGGATGGAGTGCGTCCCAGGGACGAGCCTGTCGCGTGAGATGGAACGGGTGGGACCGCTCCGACCGCTCCAGGTGGCGCTCATCGGCACCCAGCTCTGCTCCGCGCTCGAGGCTCTGGACACAGCCGGACTGGTGCACCGCGACATCAAGCCGGCGAACATCCTCCTCGAGCGGGAGGATCGGGCAGTGCTGACCGATTTCGGGCTTGGATGGCGGCCGGAGTCCGGAGGAGACGAGGCGCCGAAGAGCTCGGGCACGCCCTTGTTCATGGCTCCCGAGGTCCTCGCCGGAGAGAAGCCCACCCATCAGTCCGATCTCTACGCCCTCGGGGTCACCTTGTGGTGGGCCGTGGCGGGGCGGTCTCCCTTCGAGGCGAAAACGCTGGCCGAGCTCCGAGAGGAAGCGGTCCGCGGTCCCACGCAGCCGCTCCAGTCGATTCGCCCCGACGTTCCCCGCGATCTGGTCGACGCGATCCTCGCCGCCATGGCTCCGTCACGCGCGGAGCGCGTCCGCACGGCGGCGGAGCTGGGTGTGCGCCTGCGGGCCGTTGCCCTGGACCTCGGATCCTCGAGCACCGCGCTCTCGATCGCGGTGCTTCCGTTCGTCAATCGAGGCGCGGAGAGCGAGGACGAATACTTCTCCGACGGGCTCGCGGACGAGCTGATCGGCACGCTCGGAAAGATCCGTGGCTTGCGGGTGGCGGCGCGCACGTCGGCGTTCAGCTTCCGCGGTCGCGAGGCGACCATCGAGGAGATCGGCCGCGCGCTCCGCGTGCAGACCGTGCTCGACGGAAGCATCCGGCGGTCGGGGGAGCGGATCCGGATCTCCGTTCAGCTCGTGAAGGTCTCGGACGGCCTCCACCTATGGTCGGACACCTACGATCGCAAGCTGGACGACATCTTCGCGGTGCAGGATGAGATCGCGCAATCGGCGGTGAAGGAGATGCGCGCGGCGCTCCTGGGACGGGAGGCGGAGCCGGGCGCCGACGTGAAGGCCGAGGTCGCGATGGCGGCCAAGGGGCGCGCCACCGATCCCGCAGCCCACAGGCTCTATCTCCTCGCCCGGCATTTCATCAACAGGCTGAACCGTGAGGACCTGGGAAAGGCGATCGACTATCTCCATCAAGCGGTGGCCATGGACCCGGAGTTCGCTCTGGCGTGGGCCGAGCTCGGCGCGGCCTACACGAGGGCGGCGACGTGGGGCCTCAGGCCGAAAGCCGAAGCAGTCCAGAGTGCCCGCGACGCCGCGGTACGCGCGCTCGCGATCGAGCCCAATCTGGTGGAAGGGCACGCGCGCATGGGCGTCATCCGGATGTTCCACGACTGGAACTGGAAAGGGGCGGAAGCCTGCTTCGCGAGGGCGCTCGAGCTCGCGCCGGGAGATGCCGTGTCCCTGAACGGCGCGGGCGTTCTGGCCATGGCGCTCGGCCGCATCGAGGAGTCGATCGCGCTTCATCGCCGCGCCTCGGAGCAGGATCCCCTG
>DATJGP010000048.1:0-16620 GCA_035494915.1 Candidatus Eiseniibacteriota bacterium
TCCGTCCGCGCGCACGGAGATCCAGTCGGGGTGCGCGTTCACGATGTGCCGCGGCGAGCGAGGCGGCGCCCCGGCGGACCAGACGAGATACACGTTGATCCACGCCTGCACCTCGAGACCGCGCGCGTGTGCGCGCTCGATGACGCGCTCGAGGGGATCGAAGCCGGCGGGGGCGCCTTCCAAGATCTCGGCGGGAGGCACGAGGTCGGACTTGTAGAACGCGTCGCCGCGGCCGCGCACCTGGATGAGGAGGGTGTTGATGTTCATCTGCTCGGCGAGATCGACGACAGCGTCCACGCGGCCCGGTGTGCTGATGGCGTGGCGCACAACCCAGAGCGCGCGGGTTTCCTGGCCCGCGGGGGGCGCGGCCCACGCGGCGGCAGGGCCGAACGCCGCCAGTACCATCACAGCCACGACCAACGCCACCGCTCGAACCATGCCCATGACCCCAAAGTAAAACGCCGGCGCTTGGTGCCGCGCCGGCGCGAATGTGCTCGTTACCCTCAAGCGGCTCTAGTCGCCGCTCTTCCCCCGCTGCCGGGCGCGCGTCGTCGGCTTGTGCTGCGTCGGGGCGCCCTTCTTGCCGAACTTGTCGCCGCGAGCCGGCTTGGCCGCGCGCTTTTCCTTCTGCGTCCCGCCCTCCGCGGCAGCCTCGCCCTCGCCGCCCTTCGCGGCCGCTTCGCCACCCTTGCCCTTCGCGGTCTTGGCGCCGCCCTTCTTCTCGGCCGCCTTCGCCGCCTTGGCGGCTTCCTCGGCGTCGTGGCGGAGCTTTTCTTTCAGCTCCGGAGACTTCACCAGCTCCAACAGCGCGGTCTCGCCCGCGTCGCCGAGACGGCGGCCGATCCGGACGATGCGCGTGTAGCCGCCATTCCGCTCGGCGTACCACGGAGCCACGGTGTCGAAGAGCTTCCTCACGACGTCGTCCCCGTGCACGAAACGCGCGACGTGACGGCGGGCGCCGAGGTCGCCCCGCTTCGCGAAGGTGATCATGCGCTCGCCCAGCCGGCGAGCTTCCTTGGCCTTGGCGACCGTCGTCTCGATCCGCTCGTGGATGAAGAGCGACGTCACAAGGTTCCGGAGCAGCGCCTTCCGATGGGAGTGCGTCCGGCTGAGCTTCCGATGATCTTTACGGTGTCGCATGGTCTAAGAACGTCCTCTCAGGGTTCGGCGGGACCGCTACAAAGCGCTCCCGGGGCCCATAGCCCCTCAAGCCGCCTCGATCTTCTCGCCGAGCTTGAACTTGCCCACGTCCATGCCGAAGTGGAGCTGCATGTTCGCGAGGATGTCGGCGATCTCCTTGAGCGACTTGCGGCCGAAGTTCCGGTACTTGAGCATTTCGCCCTCGGACTTCGTGACCAGGTCGCCGATGGTCTTGATGTTCGCGGCCTTGAGGCAATTGGAGGACCGCACGGAGAGCTCGAGCTCTTCCACGCTCCGCTCGAGCAGCTGCTTCACGCGCAGGAACTCCTCGTCCACCTCCTCCTCGACCTCTTCGACGATTTCCTCCTCGAAGTGGACGAACAGAGCGAAGTGGTCCTTCAGGATCTTGGCGCCGTACGCGAGCGCGTCCGACGGAAGGATGGAGCCGTCCGTATGGACTTCGAGCGTCAGCTTGTCGTAGTCGATGCGCTGGCCGATCCGGGTGTTCTCCACCTCGAAGTTGACCTTCGTCACCGGCGAGAACATGGAGTCGACCGGGAGCACGCCGATCGGGCGGTCCTGGACGGCCTGGTTCTCCGCCGAGACGTAGCCCCGGCCCGCGCCCACTTCGACCTCGGCGCGGAACTCGCCATCCTTGTTCAGGGTGGCGATGTGAAGCTCCGGATTGAGGATCTCGATGTCCGGGTCCGCCTTGAGATCGGCCGCGGTCACGACGTTCGTGCCGCGCGCGTCGAACGTGGCCATCTTCGGACCGTCGCTGTGAATCTTGAAGCGCATCTGCTTGAGATTGAGGAGCACCTCGGGCACGTCCTCCTTCACCCCCGTGAGGGTGGAGAACTCGTGCTGCACGCCGTCGATCTTGACGGCCGTGACCGCGGCGCCCGGGAGCGACGAGAGGAGCACGCGCCGCAGCGCGTTCCCCAGCGTCACGCCGAATCCGCGCTCGAGAGGCTCGATGGAGAACTTACCGTATCGGTTCGTCGTGGACTTCTCGTCCAGCTCGACGTTCTTGGGCATCTGAAGATTCTTCCACTTCATTCTTGGATTCCCCCTCCTCGACCGTTTACTTCGAGTACAGCTCCACGATGAGCTGCTCGGAAACCTTGGTCGGAATGTTCCCGCGCGTCGGATATTCGAGCAGCCGCCCCGAGAGCTTCTCGGGATCGAGGCTGAGCCAGCTCATCATGTCGCGTCCCTTGGTGTGCTCCACGGACGCCTGGATCGCGACCAGGTCCTTGCTGGCCGGCTTGACGCTGATCTCGTCGCCCACCCGCACCTGGAACGACGGAATGTCCACCAGCTTCCCGTTCACCAGAACGTGCCGGTGGCGCACCAGCCGTCGCGCCGAAGAGCGCGAGGGGGCGAACCCGAGCCGGTACGTGAGGTTGTCGAGGCGCCGCTCCAGCATGAGGAGCAGGTTCTGGCCCGTGACCCCCTTCTGGTGCTCCGCCTTCTCGAAGTAGTTCCGGAACTGCCGCTCCAGAACGCCGTAGATGCGCCGGGCCTTCTGCTTCATGCGGAGCTGCGTGCCGTAGTTGGTTTCCTTGGGACGCCGATCCTTGCCGTGCTCCCCGGGCGCGTAGCCGCGGCGCTCGAAGGCGCACTTCTCCGTGAAGCAGCGGGTACCCTTGAGGAAGAGCTTCTCTCCCTCCCGGCGGCACTGCCGGCATTTTCCTTCGTGAAAGGTCGCCATATCGGTGCTTCGTTCCTCCTTTGGCTAGACGCGGCGCCGCTTGGGCGGCCGGCAGCCATTGTGCGGGATCGGGGTGACGTCCTTGATGGCCGAGATCTCGAGCCCGGCCGCCTGCAGCGACCGGATCGCCGCCTCGCGGCCAGCACCCGGCCCCTTCACCCACACCTCCACTTTCTTGAGTCCGAGCGAGAGCGCTTCCTTGGTCGCCGCCTCGGCCGCGATCTGCGCGGCGAACGGCGTGCTCTTGCGCGAGCCCTTGAATCCGACCTTGCCGGCGCTGGCCCAGGCCACCGTGTGGCCGTCCATGTCGGCGATCGTGACGATCGTGTTGTTGAACGTCGACTGGACGTGGGCGATGCCGTTGATGCCCACCTTCCGTTCGCGCTTCTTCTTGGGTTTCGCCGATGCTGCCTGTTCCGCCACGTTCGCTCCTTCGTCTCAGGGACGGCGCGCGAGGCGCGCCGCGCTCATCGTCAACCGGCCGGCTTCGGCGCGGGCTTCTTGACGGCCGTCACCTTGCGCATGGCGCCGGCGGTCTTCTTGGGTCCCTTGCGAGTGCGCGCGTTGGTACGCGTGCGCTGGCCGCGCGCGGGCAGGTTCTTGCGATGGCGCAGACCTCGGTAGGCGCCGATGTCCATGAGCCGCTTGATGGACATCGCGACCTCGCTCCGGCGCGCGCCTTCGACCTTGAACTGGTTCTCGATCACCTGGCGGAGCCGCGCGGTCTCCTCGTCCGTGAGGTTCTTGATGCGCGTGTCCGGATTCACCCCCGTCATCTGGATGATCTTCCGGGCCGTCGAGTTGCCGATACCGAAGAGATACGTCAGCCCAATGACGACGCGCTTGTCATTGGGTAGATCGACGCCGGCGATACGAGCCAAACCGTGCCTCCTGTCCTATCCCTGCCGCTGCTTGTGGCGCGGGTTCTTGCAGATGATCCGGACCACACCCTTGCGCCGGACGACCTTGCAGTTATCACAGATCTTGGTGACCGAAGCCTTGACCTTCATGGCCGCCTTCCTACTTGTACCGGTAGACGATGCGCCCGCGATTGAGATCGTACGGGCTCAATTCCACCGTGACCTTGTCCCCGGGCAGGATCTTGATGAAGTTCATCCGCATCTTGCCCGAGATGTGTGCCAGTACGCGGTGCCCATTCTCCAATTCCACACGGAACATCGCGTTCGGGAGAGGCTCGACCACCGTCCCCTCGACCTGAACGCCTTCTTCTTTCGCCATCAATCGCCCTCGATCCGGGAAAGTACTTGGGGCCCTTCCGGACCGATCGCGACGGTGTGCTCGAAGTGCGCCGACCGCTTGCTGTCCGCCGTCACGACCGTCCATTGGTCGGAGAGGGTCACGACGTCCGCCCCTCCGGCGTTCACCATCGGCTCGATCGCGATCGTCATGCCCGTCTGGAGACGGGGTCCCTCGCCCGCGCGGCCGTAGTTTGGAACCTGAGGCTCCTCGTGGAGCTCGCGCCCGATGCCATGTCCCACGAGCGCCCGCACCACGCTGAAGCCCTCCTTCTTCACCACCTGCTCGATCGCGAACGAGATGTCGGAGAGCCGGCCACCGTCCTTCGCCTTGGCCATGCCCTCTTCCAGCGACCGCTCGGTCGCCGCGAGGAGCTTCGCGGTCTCGGAGTCGATCTCCCCGACCGCGAAGGTGCTCGCCGCGTCACCGTACCAGCCGTTCTTCCGGACGCCGATGTCGACCGAGATGACGTCCCCCTCTCGGAGGACCCGCTTCTCGCTCGGGATCCCGTGCACCACTTCCTCGTTGATCGAGGCGCAGATGCTCGCGGGGAACCCGCGGTATCCCTTGAACGCCGGCTCGCCCCCCGAGTCGCGAATGAAGCGCTCGGCCAGACGGTCCAGATGCATCGTCGAGACGCCAGGGCCGATCTCCGAGGCGATCATCCGGAGGCACCGCCCGACGATCTGGGCGCTCTCCCTGATCTGCGCGATCTCCTCGGGAGTGCGAATCCGGATGCCGCTCGCCTTGACTCCTCCGGCCCTCACGCCGCGACCCGTCCGATCGCCCGCTCGATCGCCGCGTACACCTCTTCGGGCAGACCCGACGCGTCCACGTTCCGGAGCGTGCCCTCGCCCTGGTAGTACGCCACCAGCGGTGCCGTCTGATTCTCGTAGACCTGGAGCCGCGTCCGGACCGCCTCGGGGCGATCGTCCTCGCGCTGCTTCAGCTCGCCGCCGCAGCGGTCGCAAACCCCGGCCTTCGCAGGCTTCGGGGAGGTCTTCATGTTGTAGATGGCGCCGCAGCTCCCGCAGGTCCAGCGCGCCTCGAGCCGCTGCACCAGCATGTCCGCCGGCACCACCAGGTTCACCACCCGGTCGATCTTCTGACCGCCGAGGATCTTCTTCAGCCCGTCGGCCTGCGCGACCGTGCGCGGGAACCCGTCCAGGATGAAGCCGTTCTTTGCGTCCGTGAGCCCGAGCCGGGTCTCGATGAGACCGAGGACCGTCTCGTCCGCGACGAGCCGCCCCGATTTCACGTCCGCCTGGGCAGCCTGTCCGAGCCGCGTCTGCTGCGCGATGGCCTCGCGGAGGATGTCCCCCGTCGAGATCACCGGAGTCCCCAGCGCCTTCGCGAGCCGCTGGCCGTGCGTGCCCTTGCCGCTCCCCGGAGGTCCGAGAAGCACAACCCTCATCGACGACCCCGCATCTTCCCGTGCGTCACGAATCCTTCGTAGTGCCGCATGATCAGATGCGACTCGATCTGCTGGAGCGTATCGAGAGCCACGCCGACCACGATCAGCACGCTCGTGCCGCCGAAATAGAAGGGCACGTTGAACGAGCGGATCAGGAGATCCGGCAGGACCGCGATCAAGGCCAGGAAGATGGCGCCCGGCAGCGTGATGCGAGACAGGATTCGGTCGATGTATTCAGACGTCTTCTTCCCAGGCCGGATGCCCGGGACGAAGCCGCCGTATTTCTTCATGTTGTCCGCCATGTCGGTCGGGTTGAGGACGATGGCGGTATAGAAGTACGTGAAGAAGATGATCGTGAGCGAATAGACGATCACGTACACCCACGTCCCGTGCGCGAAGAGCCTCGCGACGGACTGGATCATGTTGCTCCCCTGGAAATAGAGCGCCAGCGTGCTCGGCAGCATGATCAAGGACTGCGCGAAGATGATCGGGATCACGCCCGCCGTGTTCACGCGGAGCGGGATGTGCGTCGCCTGGCCGCCGTACATCTTCCGACCCACGACGCGCTTCGCGTACTGGACCGGAATCTTCCGCTGCGCCTGCGTCATGGCGACGACAGCCGCGATCACCGCGACCATCATGCCGACGAGGAGCGCCGCGATCACCGGCGAGAGCGTGCCCACCCGGATCGCCCGGATCGTGTTCACGATGTCGGCCGGGAAGCGGGCCACGATGCCGATGAAGATGATGAGCGAGATGCCGTTCCCGATCCCGCGCTCGGTGATCTGCTCGCCCAGCCACATGATGAGGATCGTCCCGGTGGTCTGGGTGATCATGGTCATGAGCTGGAACGTGATCCCGGGATGCGGCACCACGGGCACGCCGCCCGAGCCCATCGACTCGAGGAACTTGGCGAACGCGAGCGACTGGACCGCCGCGAGCGCCACCGTGCCGACGCGCGTGTACTGCGTGATCTTCTTCCGTCCCTCTTCCCCTTCCTTCTGGAGCTTCTCGAAGTAGGGGATCACCGCGCCGAGGAGCTGGAAGATGATCGAGACCGAGATGTACGGCATGATCCCGAGCGCGAAGACCGTCGCCTTGGCGAAGCTTCCGCCGACGAAGAGGTCGTAGAGCCCGAAGAGCGAGTTCGTCTGCTGCGCGAACGCCGTGACGAGCGCCTCGCTGTTCACCCCCGGGGTCGGGATGTGCCCGCCCAGGCGATAGACGACGAGGAGTCCCAGCGTGAAGAGGACCCGGCGCTTCAGCTCCGGGATCCTAAAGATGTTCTGGAATTTCTCGAGCATTCCTCTCCGTTACGAGCGCGGGGTCTTCTTCACGCCGCGCGGACGGTATTTCCGAGGCTCCGGCAGCGTCACGGTGCCACCCGCCGCCTCGATCTTCTGACGAGCCGACGCGCTGACCGCGTCGACCGAAACTTTGAGAGCACCGGCGACGTCGCCCGTGCCGAGGATCTTGACCGGCAGGTTTGCGCGATCGATCAGCCTCTTCGACTGGAGCGACGCGCGATCCACCGTCTCACCCGCCCCGTACAGGGCGAGCCGGCCCACGTTCACCACCTGGTAGTCCACGCGGGTCGGATTCTTGAACCCGACCTTCGGGAGCCGGCGCTGAATCGGCATCTGGCCGCCCTCGAACCAGCGCGCCACCTTGCCGCCCGTCCGGGCGAGCTGTCCCTTGTGCCCCTTGCCCGCGGTGCCGCCGAGACCCGACGCCGGGCCCAAGCCGCGGCGCTTCCGGTCCTTCGTGGCTCCCTTCGCGGGCTTGATCTGTCCAATCCTCACGACGTCCTCCCGGCCTCGGCCTTGGCGGCACGCGGCTTGGCCGGCGCCTTGGCGGCGCGCGGCTTGGCGGTCTTCCCGGCGGACTTGGCGTCCGCGGGCTCGACACGCACGAGATAGCGAACCTGATCCACCATGCCGCGGATCTGCGGCGTGTCTTCGTGGATCACCGAATGACGAATGCGCCGGAGGCCGAGCGCGGCGAGCGTCCGCTTGTGCTTCTTCAGCGTGCGGATCTTGCTCTTCTCCTGCGTGATCTTAATGTGAGGCATCGGTCTCCACCTTGCGTCGAATGCCGAGAAGCTCGTCCACGGTCTTCCCGCGGAGCGCCGCGACGTCGCTCGCGCGGCGGAGGCCCTGGAGTCCGGCCACCGTGGCCTTCACCACGTTGTGCGGATTGCCCGAGCCGAGCGACTTGGTGAGCACGTCCTGGATTCCCGCCGCCTCGAGGACGGCGCGGATCGCACCACCCGCGATCACGCCGGTACCGGCCGTGGCGGGCTTCAGGAACACGCGGCCGGCGCCGAAGCGTCCCGTGACCTCGTGAGGGATCGTGGTCCGCCGAAGCGGGACCTCGAACATGCGCTTCTTCGCCGCTTCGCCCGCCTTGCGGATCGCGTCGGCCACCTCGTTCGCCTTCCCGAGGCCCACGCCGACCTTACCCTTGCCGTCGCCGATGGCGACGATGGCGTTGAAGCTGAAGCGCCGGCCGCCCTTGACCACCTTGGCGACGCGGTTCACGTGGATCACGCGCTCGATGAACTCCGAATCCTGCTGCTGCTGGCCGCGGCCGCCGCGCATTCCTGGATGAGCCATGAATTCTCCTAGAAGGTCAGGCCGCCCTCACGGGCGCCCTCGGCGACCGCTTTGACGCGGCCGTGGTAGAGGTACCCGCCGCGGTCGAAGCAGACCGCGACGATCCCCTTCTCCTTGGCGCGGGCAGCGAGCGCTTTGCCGACGAGCTTCCCCGCCGCGACCTTCCCCTTCGACCCCTTCACGTCGCCGGCGAGAGACTCGTCGCGCGAAGAGACCGAGAGGAGCGTGTGGCCGGCCAGGTCGTCCACCAGCTGAGCGTAGATGTGGTTCAAGCTGCGATACACGGTGAGGCGCGGCCGGTCGGCCGATCCCTGCACCTTCTTGCGAATGCGCAGGTGGCGCCGATGCCGTCCTTCGTACCGGGGCGTCGCTTTGGATTTCATCGTTCCTTCCGTTCGGTAGGGGACGCCGGCTTACGCCGACTTCCCGCCAGCGGCCTTGCCCGCCTTGCGCCGGATGTACTCGCCGGCGTACTTGATGCCCTTGCCCTTGTATGGCTCGGGGGGACGGAAACCGCGGATGTTCGCCGCGACCTGTCCCACCAGCCCCTTGTCGAAGCCCAGGACGTGAACCTTCGTCGGCGTCTCCACCTGGATCGTGATGCCCGCGGGGGGATCGAACTCGATCGGGTGCGAGTAGCCGAGCTGGAGCGTGAGCTTCTTCCCGGCGAGCTGCGCCCGGTAGCCCGTGCCCGTGATCTCGAGCGTCTTCGTGAATCCCGCGGTCACGCCCGTGACCATGTTCGCGATCACCGCGCGCGTCGTTCCGTGGAGCGCGAGCGCCTGCTTGCCGCCGCCCACCTGGGACACCAGGATTTCCTTCGGCTCGACCGCGACGTCCACGCCGTGGGCGATCGTGAACGACATCTCGCCCTTCGGGCCCTTCACCATGACCGACGATCCGTTCCGCGTGACCTGCACGCCGGACGGGATGTCGATCGGCATCTTACCTACGCGTGACGGCATGGCGTGCTCCTACCAGACGCGGCAGAGGTACTCGCCACCGAGCCCCTCATCCCGCGCCTCCTGATCGGTCATGATCCCCGAGGACGTCGAGACGAGCGCCGTGCCGAGTCCGCCCTGCACCTTGGGCACCTCGTGGCGCCGCAGATACAGGCGGCGGCCGGGCTTGCTCATCCGCTCGATGCCCTGGATGACGGGACGCTCCTTCTGGTCGTACTTGAGGTAGATCCGAAGGATGCCCCGCTTCTTGTCGTCGATCGACTTGAAGTTGTTGATGTACTTCTCACGCAGGAGGACGCGAACGATCTCGCCCTTCAGCAGCGAGGCCGGAACGTCCACCTTCTTGTGCTTTGCCTTGCAGGCGTTGCGGATGCTGGTCAACAGGTCCGCAACCGGATCGCTAACCGACATGGTCTCCCTTCAAGCTCCGGGCCTAGCCCGTGCTACCAGCTCGCCTTCACCACGCCCGGGATCTGCCCCAAGAGGGCGAGCTCCCGGAAGCAGATGCGGCAGATCCCGAAATCGCGCAGGAATGCGCGGGGACGGCCGCACCGGTGGCAGCGGTTGTACCGACGCACCTTGAACTTGGGCGTCCGCTTCCACTTCTCGACGATCGACTTCTTGGCCACGCGTTCCTCCGACCTTTCTATCGCTGCCGGAAGGGCATGTTCATGAGCCGCAAGAGCTCCTGCCCTTCCTCGTCCGTCCGGGCCGAGGTGACGAGCGTGACGTCCATCCCTCGAATCTTCTCCACCCGGTCGTAATTGATCTCCGGAAAGATGATCTGCTCCGTGAGCCCGAGCGTGTAATTGCCGCGGCCGTCGAACGAGCGCATCGGCACGCCACGGAAGTCGCGAATTCGCGGAAGCGCGACGTTCACCAGCCGGTCGTAGAACTCGTACATCCGCGCTCCTCGCAAGGTCACCATGCAGCCGATGGGCTGCCCCTGGCGGAGCTTGAAGTTCGCGATCGACTTCTTCGCCTTGCGGATCGAGGCCTTCTGGCCCGTGATCGTCGTCAGCTCGGCCGCCGCGGTGTCGAGCATCTTGACGTTCGTGAGCGCGTCGCCCACCCCCATGTTGACCACGATCTTCGTGAGACGCGGCGCCTGCATGGGGTTGGAATAGCTGAAGCGCTTCATCAGCTCGCCCCGCACGTTCTGATCGTAGTGCTGGCGAAGGTTCGGGACCTTGGCCGGGGCTTCGGCTTCGCCGATCGCGGAAGCGGACGACTTCTCTTCCTTGCCCTTGCCCTTCTTGCTGCCCTTCCCCGAGGCTTCCTTGGCGTCGCCCTTCGGCTTGCCCTCGCCCTTCGGCTTGGCTTCCTTCTTCTCTTTCGGCTCTTTCTCGTCGGCCATCAGATCACTCTCGGAATCGTCTCGCCACAGCGAGAGCAGTAACGTTCGCGCGCTCCATCGGAGCCCGCCCGGACCGTGATGTGCACGCCGGCCTGGCACTTGGGGCAGAGGTGCATCACGTTCGAGACGTGAATCGGAGCCTCCTTCTCGAGGATCCCGCCCGTCCGGCCCGCGCCGCGCGGCTTGGTGTGCCGCTTCACGAAATTGACCTTCTCGACGATGACCCGGTCCTTGTCCCTCATGACCTTGAGGATCTTGCCGGACTTGCCCCGGTCGTCGCCGGAGATCACGATCACCTGGTCGTTCCTTCGAAAGTGCTTCATGGCTCCCCTAGATCACTTCCGGAGCGAGGGAGATGATCTTCATGAATTCCCGCTCGCGCAGCTCGCGCGCCACGGGTCCGAAGATGCGGGTTCCCTTGGGCTCCTTCTGGTCGTCGATGAGGACGGCGGCGTTCTGGTCGAACCGGATGTAGCTCCCGTCCCGGCGGCGGACTTCCTTGACGGTCCGGATGAGCACCGCCTTGTGGACGTCCCCCTTCTTCACGGCAGCTCCCGGAAGCGCGTCCTGGATGGAGACGACGATGACGTCGCCGAGCCGTCCGTACCGCTTGCGAGTACCGCCGAGCACCTTGACGACGCGCGCGACGCGCGCGCCGGAATTGTCCGAGATGGCGATGATGCTACGTGGCTGAACCATGGCGTCGTCGTTTTCCCCCTAGCGCTCGACGCGCTGGACGAAGTCGAGAAGCCGCCAGCGTTTGTCCTTGCTCACGGGGCGCGTCTCCATGAACCGGACGATGTCCCCCACCTTGGCCTCGTTCTTCTCGTCGTGAACCTTGAACTTGTTCCGGCGGCGGACGTACTTGCCGTAGGTCGCGTGCTTGACCAGACGCTCGATCGAAACGACGATCGTCTTCTGCATCTTGTCGCTCACGACCGTGCCGGTCATGACCTTCCGCTTGCCGCGTTCCGTTGTCTCCGTCACTTCGCCTCTCCGTGTCCGGCGAGCTTGCGAATGCCCTTCCGGTGCTCGGTCAAAATCGTCCGAAGCCGCGCGATGTCACGCCGCTTCTCGCGGATGGACAGCGGGTTCTGGAGCTGGCGCATGCTGTTCCGGAACCGGAGATTGAAGATCTCCTCCGTCAGCTCGTTGATCTTGGCGAGGATTTCCTCCTCGTTCAGATCCCGCACCTTCTCGGCCTTCAGATCGCGCATGTCAGCTCCCCGCCAGATCGTGCCGCTCGATGAACTTCGTCTTGATCGGCAGCTTGCTCGCCCCGAGGCGCATGGCCTTCTTGGCGAGGTCGTCGCTGATCCCTTCCAGCTCGAAGAGCACGCGCCCCGGCTTGACCACGGCGACCCAGAACTCCGGGGCGCCCTTGCCCTTGCCCATACGCGTCTCGGCCGGCTTCACCGTCACCGGCTTGTCCGGGAAGATCCGGATCCACATCTTCCCGCCACGCTTGATGAAGCGCGTGATGGCCACGCGGGCGGCCTCGATCTGGCGGTTGGTGATCCACGCCGCCTCGAGCGCCTGCAGACCGTATTCGCCGAACGCGACGGTGGAGCCGGTGTAGGCCTTGCCCTTCCGGCGACCGCGCATCTGCTTTCGATGTTTGACCCGCTTCGGTACGAGCATTCCGGTCTCCCTACGCCGACCGGGCCGGGCCGCCGGACGGAGCCGCCGCGGCTTCCGCCGCCACGCTCTTGTCCAGGACCTCGCCCTTGAAGATCCACACCTTCACGCCCACCGTGCCGTAGATCGTCCGCGCCGTGGACCGCGCGAAATCGATGTCGGCGCGGAGCGTGTGGAGCGGAACCCGACCGTCGCGGTAGCTCTCGGTGCGCGCCATTTCGGCGCCGCCGAGGCGGCCGGAGCAGACGATGCGGACGCCGCCGGCGCCCGCGCGCATGGTCGAGGCGATCGCCTTCTTCATCGCGCGGCGGAAGCTGACGCGCTGCTCGAGCTGGCGGGCCACGTGCTCACCCACGAGCGTCGCGTCGATGTCCGGCTTCTTCACCTCGTCGATATTGAGGAAGATCTCCTTCTTCGTGATGTGCTGCAGCTCGTCGCGAAGCTGGTCCACCTGCTGACCGCGGCGGCCGATCACGAGGCCCGGGCGCGCGGTCGAGATGTTGATGGTCACCTTCGAGACGGCGCGCTGGATCACGATCCGCGAGATCCCGGCCTGCGACAGGCGCTTCTTCAGGTACTTGCGGATGAAGATGTCCTCTTCGAGGAGCTTCGGGTAGTCCTTGCGCGCGAACCAGCGCGAGTCCCACGTCCGGATGATCCCGAGGCGCATTCCGATCGGATTGGTTTTCTGCCCCACTACTTCGCTCCCTTCTTCGGCTTGGCCTTGGATGCGGGCTTCGCGGACGCCTTCGCCGGGGACGACTTCTTCGCCGCGGGCTTCGCGGCCTTCTTCCGGGCCGGAGCCTTCGCTGCCTTCGTCTCGACGGCCGGGGCCTGGACCGGCGCAGCCGGCGCCTCGACCTTGCCCGTGCGGCGCGCGCGGCGCGGCGCGTGGGCGGCCTCGTCGACGTGACCCTCGACCACGATGGTGATGTGGCAGGTCCGCTTGAGGAGCGGCGTCGCACGGCCCTGCGCGCGCGGAAGGAACCGCTTCATCGTCGGTCCCGCGCCCGCCACGGCCGTCTTCACCCGAAGCTCCTCGACGTTGATCTTCCCCTCGATGGCCACGGCGTTCGCCACGGCCGACTTCAGCACCTTGCCGATGACCTTGGCCACGTGCTTCGAGGCGAAATCGAGGATCTCGGTCGCCTGATCCACCCGCTTGCCGCGGATGAGCTGCAGCACCTGGTCCGTCTTGCGCGGGGTCACCCGCACGTATCGCGCGATCGCTTTGGCTTCCATAGTGTCGTTCCGTCCCCCGGGGCTACTTCGCCGCGGCGGGTCCGGCCGCCTTCTCCACGTGCGATCCGTGGCCGCGGAAGATCCGCGTGGCCGCGAACTCGCCCAGCTTGTGTCCAACCATGTTTTCCGTGATGTAGACCGGAATGAACTTGTTGCCGTTGTGCACCGCGAGCGTGTGCCCCACGAACTCCGGAGAGATCGTCGAACGGCGCGCCCAGGTCTTGAGCACACGGCGCTCGTTCACTCGATTCATCGCCTCGAGGCGCTGCAGAAGCTTGGCGTCCACAAAGGGACCTTTCTTGACCGAACGGCTCATCGCGTCGTCGCGCTCCTCTTACTCGTTATCGCCTTACGCGCCCTTCGACTTCCGCCGGCGCACGATCAAGGCGTCTGACAGCTTCGTCTTGCGTGTCTTCTTGCCCTTGGACAGCTGCCCCCACGGCGAGCATGGATGCCGCCCGCCCGAGGACTTGCCTTCGCCGCCGCCCATCGGGTGATCGACGGGATTCATCGCCACGCCGCGCACGCTGGGACGCCGGCCCATCCAGCGGGACTTGCCCGCCTTGCCGATCACGATGTTCTGGTGGTCTTCATTCCCCACCATGCCGATCGAGCATTTGCAGACGACCGGCACCTTGCGCATCTCGCCCGACGGGAGCCGAAGCTGCGCGTACTGGCCCTCGCGCGCCATCACCTGGCAATAGGTGCCCGCGCTCCGGCTCATCTGGCCGCCCTTTCCGGGCACCAGCTCCACGTTGTAGACGAACGTGCCGAGCGGCACGACCGAGAGCGGCATCGCGTTGCCCGGCTGCACTTCCGCGTCCGGGCCCGACATCACCGAATGCCCCACCTGAAGCTGCTGCGGGGCGATGATGTAGCGCTTCTCGCCGTCCGCGTAGTGGAGGAGCGCGATGCGGGCGCTCCGGTTCGGGTCGTACTCGATGTGCGCGACCTTCGCGGGAATGCCCACCTTGTCGCGCTTGAAATCGATGATCCGGTACTTCTTGACGTGTCCGCCGCCACGAAGCCACGCAGACGTGTGCCCGGTGTTGGCGCGGCCGCCCGACTTCTTCAGCTTCTCGATGAGGCGCGGCTCCGGCTTCGAGCGCGTGATCTCGTCGAACGACGCGACGGTCCTGAAACGCTGGGCCGGCGTGAGCGGCCTGAATTTGCGAAGTGGCATCGTTTATACCTGCTCGAAGAGCTCGATCGTCTGCCCCTTCTTGAGCGTGACGATCGCCTTCTTCCAGTCGGGGCGGTGTCCGGCATAGCGGCCCATCCGCTTGGGCTTGCCGTGCACGCGCAGGGTCCGGACCGCTTCGACCTTCACGGGGAAGATCGCCTCGATCGCGTGGCGGATCTCGATCTTGTTCGCGTCGCGCGACACTTCGAACAGGTACCCATTCTCGCGCTCGCGAATCTGGGTGCCCTTCTCGGTGATCAGGGCGCGTCGCACGATGGTGCGCGGCTCTCGTTTCATGCGCTCAGTCGCTCCGTCAGGCTCTTGAGACCGTCCTCGGTCAGGACGAGACACTCGCAGTGCATCAGCTCGTACGTGTTGAGGGTGTTGCTCTCCGAGGTCTCGACCTTGTCGAGGTTCCGGGACGACTTGCGGAGCACTTCGCCCGTCTTGTCGAATACCCAGAGAACCTTCCGTCCCTCGAGGCCGACCGTCTTCAAGAGCTGCGCGAGCGGCTTCGTCTTCGGCTCGCCCAGGGCCGGCGCGTCCAGGATGACGACGTTGCCGTCCTTCGCGCGCACCGTGAGGGCTCCGAGGAGCGCCGCGCGGCGTGCCTTCTGGTTCATGCGTGCCGTGTAGTCACGCGGCTGCGGCCCGAAGGCGACACCGCCGCCCGGCCAGAGCGGGGAGGTGTTCGATCCCGAGCGCGCGCGGCCGGTGCCCTTCTGCTTCCAGGGCTTCCGTCCACCGCCGCTCACGGCCGCCTTGTTCTTCACCTTGGCCGTGCCCAGCCGCTGGTTGCCGAGGTGAATCTTCACGGCCTCCCAGATCAGGTGCTCGTTCACCGGGGCGTCGAAGATCGCCGCCGGGAGGTCCACCTTGGCCATCTCCTTGCCGTCCGCTCCGAAGCGCCGCGCGGTCGCCATCAGGCACCCGCCTTCGCCGTCTGGCGGATGAGGACGGTGCAGTTCACGTGGCCGGGGACCGAGCCGCGAACCCAGATCAGGTTCTGCTCCGCGTCGACGCCGATCACGCCGAGGTTCTTGACGGTCACGCGCTCGCCGCCCATGCGGCCGGGGAGGCGCTTGCCCTTGATGACGCGGCTCGGATACGCCGAGGCGCCGATCGAGCCGGGCTGCTTGTGCGTCACGCAGCCGTGCGTCTCGCGGCCGCCGGTGAAATGGTGCCGCTTGGTGACGCCGGCGAATCCGCGTCCCTTCGACACGCCGATCACATCGACGGAGCTCCCGACCTCGAATATCGAGACGTCGAGCTTCTGGCCGACCTCGAAGCCCGAGGCGTCGTCCACGCGCAGCTCGCGCAGCATGCGGACGCCGGACGCCTGGTGCTTCTTGTGGTGGCCCTGGAGCGGCTTGGGAATGAGCGACTCACGCTTCGTTCCGAAGCCGATCTGGAGCGCGGCGTAGCCGTCCCGCTCCTGTGTCTTGATCTGGACCACGGGGCACGGCCCGGCCGTGAGCACGGTCACCGGAACCACGCGACCATCCTCCCCGTACACCTGGGTCATGCCGACCTTCTGTGCGAGCAACCCGATCATGGCCATCCCGTCCGCCTAGAGCTTGATTTCGATATCCACGCCCGCGGGGAGATCGAGCTTCATCAGCGCGTCGATCGTCTGCGGCGTGGACTTCACGATGTCGATGAGACGCTTGTGCACCCGGACCTCGAACTGCTCACGCGACTTCTTGTCGACGTGAGGGGACCGGAGCACCGTGTACACGGAACGCTGCGTGGGCAGCGGGATCGGTCCCGCCGTCCGTGCGCCGGTTCGCTTCGCCGTGCGGACGATCTCCCCCGCCGACTGGTCGAGCACGGCGTGGTCGTACGACCGCAGACGAATGCGGATGCGCTGCCCTGGAGCGGTTCCAGCCATCACTCGGTGACCTCCGCGACGACGCCGGCGCCGACGGTGCGGCCGCCTTCACGGATGGCGAAGCGGAGCTCCTTCTCCATCGCGATCGGCGTGATCAGCTCCACCGCCATCTCCACGTTGTCCCCCGGCATCACCATCTCCCGTCCCTCCGGAAGCGTCGCCACACCCGTCACGTCCGTCGTCCGGAAGTAGAACTGAGGCCTATAC
>DATJGP010000049.1:0-13857 GCA_035494915.1 Candidatus Eiseniibacteriota bacterium
AGACGAGCGCGAGATCGACGACGGGCGCATCGCCCCCTTCGCCGAGCTTGGCCTCGAACGAGTCGTCGATCCAGCGGAGGGCGCCGTCCAGGAGAAGGCCGATCCTGGCCGGACGGCGAAGGAGCTGATGACCTGGGAAGATCGAAGGGACGTAGAGCTCGCGGAGCGAGCCTGAACGGTCCCCCGTGGCGAGAACCGATCCATTTCCGACGACGAACGCGCGTGCCAGTGTCTGCCTCCCAGCCTCCCGACCCCATCCCGATACGACGCATCGCACGCTATCAGAGCGCGCGGCTCGCGGTCAACGATCGCGAGTTCGACTTGACACGGTTTCGGCAGGTTTCATCATGTCGCGGTGAACCACGCACTCACGACCCTCGGCCACGCTGCGGGATCGAACGCGATCCTCTGGTTTCATCTCGCGCTGTGGGTCGTTCTGGCCGCCTACGGCCTCCACCGGCTCCACTTGATCCATCTCTACCGGAGGCGACGGCTCTCGGTTCCGCCGCAGGCGCCCGCGGTGTGGCCGCGCGTCACGATCCAGCTCCCGCTCTACGACGAGCGCTACGTGGCCGAGCGGATCCTCGAGGCGGCGGCCGCGGTGGACTATCCGCGCGACCGGCTCGAGATCCAGGTGCTCGACGACTCCGAGGACGAGACGGCCGGGCGGATGGAGCGCGCCGTGGCGGCGCTCCGCGCCCGCGGCATCGACGCGGTGCACATCCGCCGCGGGACGCGCGCGGGATACAAGGCGGGCGCGCTCGAATACGGACTCGCGCGCGCCAAGAGCGACCTCCTCGCCATCTTCGACGCCGACTTCGTGCCGCAGCCGGACATCCTGAGGCGCATGGTGCCGCACTTCGGGGACCCGAGCGTCGGCATGGTGCAGGCCCGCTGGAGCCATCTCAATCGCGACTACTCGCTCCTCGCCCGTCTCCAGGCCATCTCGCTCGACGCGCACTTCCTGGTGGAGCACACCGCGCGCATGAGCGCGGACCGCTACTTCAACTTCAACGGCACCGCGGGGATCCTGCGGCGCACCTGCATCGAGGACGCCGGAGGCTGGCAGTCGGACACGCTCACCGAGGATCTCGACCTCAGCTATCGCGCGCAGCTCCAGGGATGGCGGTTCGTGTTCGCGGGGGAGGTCGGCTGCCCGGGCGAGCTGCCCGTCGAGATGAACGCCTTCAAGGCGCAGCAGCACCGCTGGGTCCGAGGCTCGATCCAGGTCGCGCGCAAGCTCCTTCCGCGAATCTGGAAGAGCGAGGCGCCGCTCGGCGTGAAGCTCGAGGCAACGTTCCACCTCACGTCGAACGTGCCCTACGTGCTGCTGCTCCTCCTCTCGTTGATCGTCTACCCCGTCGTGCTGGCGCGCTACTCGAGCCGGAACGTCTTCTTCCTCGCGGCCGACACGGCGCTCCTCCTCGCCGCCACGGCCCCCGTGCTCGCCTACTTCGCGCAGGCCGAGCGCGGCTCCGCGCTCTGGCGCCTCCGGTGGGTGCCGCTCGTGATGACGCTCGGGATCGGGCTCGCGGTCAACAACACACGCGCGGTGCTCGAGGGGCTCTTCTGCCGGGCGGGAGCCTTCCACAGGACGCCGAAGTTCCGGCTCGAGGAGCGGCGCGACCGCTGGCGTGGGAAGCGCTATCGATCGCCCGTCCGCGTGCACGTGCTCGTGGAGCTCGCGCTCGCCGTCTACTTCGCGTGGGCCATGCTGTCGCTCGCCCGCGCGGGGCTCTGGGCGCCCCTTCCGTTCTTCCTTCTCTACCTCTTCGGATTTCTCTACGTGGGCGGACTCTCGGTGGCCCACGCCTCGCGCCGCTCCTGAGACGCGGCGGGACTCGCTACCGCGCGAGCCCGGAGCCACGCCGCCCCGGCGACGAGAGCGCACCCTCCGTACTCCACCCATGGGATCCACTTGGGTAGCGCCCAATCGCCGGTGGCCCTGTAGTGCGGCAGCGGAAGGTAGGAGAGCGCGACGAGGCCCGTCGCGGCGAGGACACCCGCGTTCGGATGGAGCGGCAGGAGCGCCGCGAGCGGCACGAGGTACCACGGGAACACGGTGGGGCTCGCGAGGAGGTACGCCATGAGGCAGCCGAGCGCGGCGCCGCTCGCGGTCTTCGCGCGAAGCGAGATCGCGATCACGGCCGCGACGAGAAGGGCGGCCAGAACGAGGCGAGCGGCATCTCCGGAGTGGAGGACCGTGCGCAGGACCGGAAACAGGGGACCATTGAATTCCCAGTGCGCGGCGTAGGCCTCGAGGCCGTGGAAGATCGCCGGCCCAGCGTTCAGAAAGGGAAGCGCGAGCACCGCCATGGTCAGGCCGGCCGACACTAGGATGGCCCAGGCCCTCGTGCGGACGAGAGTGGGACCGAGGAGAAGGGGCGTATACTTACAAAGGCAGGCCATCGCCCACGCGACCCCGGCGGGAACGCGACGGCCGGCTTCGATGAGGGCGAGCGCCAGGACGAGCGCGGCCGCGGCCAGGAGATCGACGTGGCCGCTCCCGTAGCTCTCGACGAGGACGAGCGGGTTCCAGGCGAAGAGAAGGATCCGTTCGGACGCAAGGCCCCGACGGCGGAGGAGCGCCAAGAGCGCGAGCCAGGCCGCGATCTCGACCGGGAGATAGGCGCCCTTCAGCGTCGCGGGCGTGGCGCGCACCGCGGCGACGGCCCCGAAGAAGAGCTGCGCGGCCGGCGGATAGATCGTCGGCACGTCCGCGTGGTTGAGGTGCGTGAAGAGCTCGTTCCGTCGGTCGGCGAGTGCGGGATCGGAGGGGGCGTGAACGTAGGGGTTGATGCCGTCGCGGACCAGCGACCCGTCCCAGAGATAGCGGTACGCGTCCTCGGAGAGCGTGGGGGCCGTGGGGATGAGGAGGAGCCGCGCCACGAGCGCCACGCCCAGGATCCACGCGAGCGATCGCGAGGACGTGGCGGCCGCGGGGGCTCGGAGCGCGTGGAACGCCGCGACGAGGTAGGCGACGTGGGCGATGCCCCAGAGGATCAGGACCTCGTTCGTCCTCGTTCCCAGATCGCCGAGCCTCGGAAGCACGGCCGCAAAGGCGGCGAGCACAATTCCTGCTATGAAAGTCGCGGGCGTCATTGGAAGGATGGAACGCGATGCACGATGGTGGAACTCCCTCGTCCGTGAGTCGAACGGGCGAGCCGCATCCTAGGAAACCCGGGCGGATCGGTCAACGATCCGGGTCCCGCGTGGGCGCCCGCGACTCAGTAGCGCCGCACGGCCACACGGCCGACTCCGCGGCGGAGCTCGAGGCGCAGGACCCCGCATCGCGCGGGCTCTGGGAGGCAACCGTCCAGACGGACGAGGAGCGAACGCCGAGCGGGATCACGCAGGAGATGATCGGGGTCAGTCCCCGCATGCATCGCGTGTTCCGGCTCGTGGCGAAGGTCGCCCCGACCGAGTCGACCGTCCTCATCACCGGCGAGAGCGGCACGGGAAAGGAGATGGTCGCCACGTCGATCCATCTCCAGAGCGCCCGCGCCCACAAGCCGTTCGTGACCGTGAACTGCGCCGCCATTCCGGAAACGCTGTTCGAGAGCGAGCTCTTCGGCCACGTACGCGGATCCTTCACCGGGGCGATCTCCGACAAGGTCGGTCTCCTGAAGCGCGCGGACGGAGGCACGATCTTCCTGGACGAGGTGGCCGAGATGCCGCTCTCCGTCCAGCCCAAGCTCCTGCGAGCGCTCCAGAACGGCGAGATCCGGCGCGTCGGAGACGCCGAGTCGAGCCGCATCGACCTGCGCGTGATCGCGGCGACGAACCTCGACGTGAAGCGCGCGCTGGCCGAGGGCCGGCTTCGCGAGGACCTCTACTATCGCCTGAGCGTCTTCCATATCGACCTTCCGCCTCTGCGCGAGCGGCGCGAGGACATTCCCCTCCTCGCGAACTATTTCCGCCAGCGGTTCGCGAAGAGGCTGAAGAAGCGCGTCGAGCGGTTCAGCGAGCGCGCGCAGTACGCGCTCCTCCACTACGACTACCCGGGCAACGTCCGCGAGCTCGAGAACGCGATCGAGCGGGCGGTGACCCTCGCGGACGGCGCCGAGATCAGCCACATGGATCTCCCGCCCTCGTTCCGCGAGCCGTCCGTGCTCGTGCTAGGGGAGGGAAACGCGTTCCCCTACTCGGAGACCCTGAGCCTGGCCCAGATCGAGGCGGAGCACATCCGCCGCGCGCTCTCCCACTTCGCGGGCAACACGACTCGCACCGCCCGGAGCCTCGGAATTTCCCGCTCGACGTTGTGGCGGAAAATGAAGCATTATCGGATGTGATTCGTAATGGAACGAATGGCGTTTCAAAATAAGCCTGATGTATCAATTTGAAACAGGCTTCAAATGATGGGAAATCTGGACAAGCTACGCACTCTCAACGAGATAGCTCCAATGGGCTTTTTGGCACAGCGCCTGCTTTACTCCTCGCCAGGAATTGGGGAGCGGCCCGAACCGCTTCCGAAGTAGTTCACGAATCACGAGGAGGAGAGCACGACCATGGCACTCATTCGTTGGACCCCGGCGCGGGACCCCTTCGCGTTTCAGAACGATCTCAACCGTCTGTTCGACGAGGTTCTGGGCGTGAGCCGAAACCAGGGCTCGGTGGCGTGGACGCCCGCCGTGGATGTGGAAGAGCATCCCGAAGGCTTCACGATCCGGACCGACCTTCCGGGCCTGAAGCTCGAGGACATCAAGATCACCTTCGCCGACAACCAGCTCGTCCTTCGCGGCGAGAAGCGTCGCGAGGAAGAGAAGAAGGAAGGCAGCTTCATCCGCACGGAGCGCGTGTACGGCCAGTTCGAACGCGCCTTCACGCTGTCCCACGCGGTTCAGCCGGAGCGCATCTCGGCGACCTATCGCGACGGTGTGCTCGAGGTGAACGTTCCGAAGGCCGAGGAGGCCAAGTCCCGCGAGATCCCCATCAAGACCTCGCAGGGCGCGCAGTCGTAACGACCGATCCGGTTCGGATCGGCATTCTGAGATAGCCAGAGACGCGGGGAGGCGCACGCCTCTCCGCGCTTGGGCATGGGAGGGACCATGGGCAAGACCATCGGAATCGACCTGGGCACGACCAACTCGTGCGTGGCCGTGATGGAAGGCGGTGAGCCGGTCGTGATCTCGAACTCCGAGGGCACGCGAACCACCCCTTCCGTTGTGGCATTCACGAAGAACGGCGAGCGGCTGGTGGGCCAGGTGGCCAAGCGCCAGGCCGTGACCAATCCAAAGAACACGATCTATTCGATCAAGCGCTTCATGGGCCGCCGCTACGCCGAGGTGGCCGAGGAGGCGAAGAACGTTCCGTATGTGGTGAAGGACGGAGCGAACGGCGAGGCGGTCATCGACGTCGAGGGGAAGCAGTACTCGCCCCCCGAGATCTCGGCGATGATCCTCCAGAAGATGAAGCAGACGGCGGAAGACTATCTCGGTGAGAAGGTGACGGAAGCCGTCATCACCGTGCCGGCTTACTTCAACGACACGCAGCGTCAGGCGACGAAGGACGCCGGCAAGATCGCGGGCCTCGACGTCAAGCGCATCATCAACGAGCCGACGGCGGCCGCGCTGGCGTACGGGCTCGACAAGAAGAAGGACGAGAAGATCGCCGTCTACGACCTGGGCGGCGGCACTTTCGACATCTCCATCCTCGAGCTCGGGGACGGCGTGTTCGAGGTCAAGTCGACCAACGGGGACACCCATCTGGGCGGCGACGACTTCGACAAGCGCGTCATCGACTGGCTCGCGGACGAGTTCAAGAAGTCGGAAGGCATCGATCTCCGGAAGGATGCGATGGCTCTCCAGCGCCTCAAGGAGGCGGGAGAGAAGGCCAAGATCGAGCTCTCGACGGTCATGCAGACCGACGTGAACCTGCCGTTCATCACGGCGGACGCGTCGGGTCCGAAGCACCTGAACCTGACCCTCACCCGGTCCAAGTACGAGCAGCTCGTGGACGATCTCATCGAGCGCACCAAGGGACCGGTGGAGCGGGCGCTCGCCGACGCGGGGCTCAAGGCCTCCGACATCGACGAGGTGATCCTGGTCGGCGGCGCGACGCGCACGCCGAAGGTGCAGGAGCTGGTGAAGAGGCTGTTCGGCGGCAAGGAGCCGCACAAGGGAGTCAATCCGGACGAGGTCGTCGCGATCGGCGCGGCCATCCAGGGCGGCGTCCTCGCGGGCGACGTCAAGGACGTGCTGCTCCTCGACGTGACGCCCCTCTCGCTCGGCATCGAGACCCTGGGCGGCGTGACCACGCGGCTGATCGAGCGCAACACCACGATTCCGACGAAGAAGGGAGAGACCTTCTCGACGGCTTCGGACAACCAGACGCAGGTGGAGATCCACGTGCTCCAGGGCGAGCGGCAGATGGCGCAGGACAACAAGACCATCGGGCGTTTCACGCTCACCGGTCTTCCGCCGGCGCCGCGCGGCCTCCCGCAGATCGAGGTGACGTTCGACATCGACGCGAACGGCATTCTCCATGTGGCGGCGCGCGACAAGGCCACCGGCAAGGAGCAGAAGATCAAGATCGAGGCGAGCGGCGGTCTCAGCGACTCCGAGATCAAACGCATGGTCTCGGACGCGGAGTCCCACGCCGACGAGGACAAGAAGCGGCGCGAGGACATCGAGGTCAAGAACCGCGGGGACGCCCTGGCCTACGAGACGGAGAAGAATCTCAAGGAGCTCGGCGACAAGGTGGATGCCGAGTCGAGGAGCAAGGTGGAGAGCGCGCTCGAGACGCTGAAGAAGGCGGTCGAGCGGAACGACACCGCGGAGATCCGGTCCGCGAGCGAAGCCCTCACCTCGGTCTGGAACGAGGTCTCGAGCAAGCTGTACGCCGAGGCGTCGAAGGGCCAGGGTGGGGAGGCACCGCCGCAGGGCGAGCCGCACCAGCCGCCGCACGACAAGGGTGAAGGCGGCGACGGCGCGGTGGATGCGGACTACGAGGTTGTAAAGTGATGCTAGTGAACGAGGCCGCGTAAGCGGCTTCGTTCAGAACCAGATCGGTGCCGCGCCCCGAGTTGTTCCGGCTCGGGGCGCTCCTTTTTTCGGTCTCGAATCGATCACGGGGCCGTACTCTCGTGTGAGATCCCGAACGAGAGTCCCCCTCGAAGGAGAGGAGCCAAGCCATGAGCAGTCGTGAGCCCGCGAAGGCGACGTTCGCCGCCGGTTGCTTCTGGGGCGTCGAATCCATGTTCCGCGCGATCCCCGGCGTCCAGGACGCGGTGGTCGGATACACGGGCGGTAAGACCGTCGATCCCACGTACGAGCAGGTATGCACCGGACGCACCGGGCATGCCGAAGCGGTCGAGGTGACGTACGACCCGGATCGCGTGTCCTACGGGACCCTCTTACAAGTATTCTTCGAGAACCACGATCCGACCACGCCGAACCGGCAGGGGCCCGACGTGGGCGAGCAGTACCGCTCCGCCATCTTCACGCACTCGCCGGAGCAGGACCGCGAGGCGCACGGGGCGATCGACCAGCTGACGGCGGGAAAGCGCTTCCGCCGCTCCATCGTGACGCAGATCCTGCCCGCCGGCCCGTTCTACCGCGCGGAGGAGTATCACCAGCGCTACTTCGAGAAGCGCGGCATCGCGCCCACCTGTCACGTGATGCCCAAGTAGACGCGCGCGCCGTCCCCATACCGGGCGCGCGCCCATGATAGGATTCCGCCTCCGGCCGAACAGGCGCCGGAGGCGGTTTCATTTGAGGACAGCGACGTGATCGGGAAGACCCTGACCCACTACACCTTGATCGACCGCCTCGGCGGCGGCGGTATGGGCGTCGTCTATCGCGCCCGCGACCTCCGCCTCAACCGCGACGTCGCGGTCAAGGTCCTGGCCCCCGCGATCCTGACCAACGAGTCCGCGCGCCATCGCTTCCGCCGCGAGGCCATGGCGCTCTCGCGTCTCAGCCACCCGAACATCGCGACCGTCCACGATTTCGACTGTGCGGACGGCATCGACTTTCTCGTCATGGAACACGTGGACGGAGAGACGCTGGCCACCCGGCTCGCCCGCGGCCCGCTCTCCGAAGCGGACGCGACGCCGATCGCGCTCCAGATCGCGGAGGCGCTCGAGGAGGCGCACGAGCAGGGGGTGGTGCATCGCGACCTGAAGCCGGCCAACGTCGCGGTGACGCCGAAGGGGCGCGTGAAGGTGCTCGACTTCGGTCTCGCACGGCTACTCATGTCGAGCGACGCCGCGGACACGATGGCGCTCACGGACGCGGGCTCCTGGTCCGGAACGCTGCCGTACATGGCGCCGGAGCAGCTCGAAGGGAAGGACGTGGATGGTCGCGCGGATCTCTACGCGCTGGGCGCCCTCCTCTACGAGATGCTCGCGGGACGGCGGCCGTTCACCGCGATGGGGGCGGGCCCGCTCATGAATGCCATCCTGAACGAGCGTCCCCAGCCGGTCGCGCGCCTGCGCCCCGTGTCTCCGCGCGTCGAGGCCCTGGTGGCGCGTCTGCTCGAGAAGGAGCGCGACCGCCGACCCCGAACCGCGCGCGATGTGGTCGCCGAGCTCAAGGGTGGCGGCACGGCCACGGCCCCCGCCACGGTCACGTCGTCCATCCGCGGCCTCGTCGTGCTCCCGCTCGAGAATCTCTCCGGCGATCCCGAGCAGGAGTTCTTCGCCGATGGCATGACCGAGGAGCTCATCGCGGACCTCGCGCAGATCCAGGCGCTGCGCGTGATCTCGCGCACATCCGCGATGCGCTACAAGAAGACGACGAAGACGCTCCAGGAGATCGGCCGAGAGTTGAACGTCGAAGCGGTGGTGGAGGGCTCGGTCCGGCGTCACGCGGATCGCGTTCGCATCACCGCTCAGCTCATCGAGGTCGCGACGGACCGCCACCTCTGGGCCAAGAGCTACGAGCGCGATCTCAAGGACGTGCTCGCGCTCCAGGGCGAGGTCGCGCGCGCGATCGCGCAAGAAATCCGGGTCAAAGTGACGCCGGAGGAAGAGGCGCGCCTCGCGAAGTCGCACGTGGTCGATCCGCGCGCCTACGAGAGCTACTTGCGCGGGCGGCAGCTCTGGAACCGGCGCAACGACGAGGGGCTGCTGCGGAGCCTCGAGTATTTCCGGGAAGCCATCGACCTGGATCCCGACTGGGCGACCGCGCGCGTGGGCCTCGCCGACGCCTACTGCGTGATCGGCTTCTACGGCACGCTGCCTCCGGGGGACAGCTTTCCCAAGGCCAAGATCGCGGCGACCGCCGCGCTCAAAATGGACGACCAACTCGCGGAGGCCTACTCCGCCCTCGCCTATGTGCAGCATTACTACGAGTGGGACTTTGCCGCTGCGGAGCGCAGCTTCCATCGCGCGCTCGAGCTGAACGAGGGCAGCGCCTACATCCACCTCTTCTACGCGAACCTGCTCGCCGCGATGAACCGTCACGAGGAATCCATCCGGTCGGTCACCCGCGGGCACGAGCTCGACCCGCTCTCGATGATCATCCGCGCCGCCCGGGCGTGGATGCACTTCTTCGGGCGAGACCTGAACGCTGCGGTGCTCCTCATCGAGGAGCTGATGGCACGGGAGCCCGACTTCTCGACCGGTTTCCTGTGGGCTTCCCCCATCTACGAAGCCCACGGCGACTACGAGAAGGCGCTTCGCGCCGCGATCCGCGGGGGAGAGATGACCGCGAGAAACCCCTGGGCGCTCTCCGGCATGGGGCGCGCGCTCGCAAAAATGGGTCGCCAACCCGAAGCCGAAGCGATTCTCGCGGAGTTGCGCAATCTCGCGTCGAGCCGTTATGTATCGCCCTACGACTTGGCGCTCGTCTGCGAGGCGCTGGGGCTGGACGACGAGGCGTTCGCGCAGCTCGAGCGGGCCTACGAGCTGCGCGCCAACATGCTGGTCCTCCTGGGGGTCGATCCGCGCTGGGACCGGCTCCGTCCCGATCCGAGATTTACCGAGCTCATGAAGCGCATGCGATTCCCCGCCAGCGTGGACATGCCGCAGCCCGCCCGTTAGGCCCCTGCTCAGCCCGCAACCCCCCGTAGCGACTTCCCCCTAAACGTTTCCCCCATCCGCGCCGATAGCTTCGGCGTCGGGTCAAACGTCCCATTCCAGGGTCGCGGGGGGTCGTAACGCCTTGAATCTCAACGTCGGCATCATCATGCCCGCCGGGTCCGAGCGGGAACGCCTGGTCCAGCATGTCGAGGACTCGGGCTGCCCCGTCCTCATCGCCGAGGACGTGAGCCAGTTCCTGTCGCACCTTCAGGCGGAGTCGTGCGGTCTCGCGCTCCTCGACTTCGGGGATTCCGAGAACGGCGGCCCCGATCACTCGGAGCGCCGCGCCGCGGTGAAGAGCGTCAAGGAGCGCTTCCCGCGCCTCCAGCTCGCCCTCTGGCTCGACCGTTCGTCCGCCGCCGAAGCCGCGGAGATGAACGAGCTCGGGATTCGCAATCTCTACCTGAAGCCGGTCCGCTACGAGCCGATCGACGGCCTCCTCAAGGCGGCGGGCAAGAGCGCCGCGCAGCAGGCCCGTCAGCAGCGCGAGACCGCGCGCGTCCGGGAGGAGTTCCGCTTCGATCGCATCGTGGGGCAGAGCTCCGCGATCCGCGATTCGATCGGCCTCGCGCAGAGCGTGGCCGAGTCCAGCGCCACCTCGGTGCTCCTCCTCGGCGAGAGCGGCGTGGGCAAGGAGCTCTTCGCGCGTGCCATCCACGGCGAGAGCCCGCGCGCGCACGGGCCGTTCCTCGAGATCAACTGCGCGGCGATCCCGCGCGAGCTCCTCGAGTCGGAGCTCTTCGGACACGAGAAAGGGGCGTTCACCGACGCGACCCAGCAGCGCGTGGGTCTCTTCGAAGCGGCCGAGCACGGTTCGGTCTTCCTCGACGAGATCGGCGAGCTCCCGCTCACGCTCCAGGCCAAGCTCCTCAAGTTCCTCGATTCGAAGATCGTGCGGCGCGTCGGCGGCAACCGCGACATCCCGGTGGACGTGCGGATTCTAGCCGCGACCAACCGCTCGCTCGTGGACGAGGTGCGCCAGGGACGCTTCCGCGAGGATCTCTACTACCGCCTCAGCGTCGTTCCGATCTCCATCCCGCCGCTTCGCGACCGCGGCGACGACGCCCCGCTCCTCGCGCGGCTCTTCGTCGAGCGGGTCGGGCGAAAGCTGGGCAAGAAGGCGCATTTGAGCCAGGCGGGGGAGAAGGAGATCGCGCGGTATGGCTGGCCGGGCAACGTCCGGGAGCTCATGAACGCCATCGAGCGCGCCGTGCTCCTCGCGCGCACGGAGGAGATCGGGCCGGACGAGCTCGCGCTCCCGAAGGCCCGGGACGTCTCGGGGCAGGAGGTGGGCCTGGCCGACCTCAATCTGCGCATCCCGTCGGACGGGGTCTCGCTCGTGGCCGTCGAGAAGGCCGTCATCGTCGGGGCGCTCGCCCGGACCCACGGAAACGTGGTGGAAGCGGCCAAGCTCCTCCACATCGGCCGGGGCAGCCTCCGCTGCAAGATGCGACGCCACGGCATCGGGCGCGAAGAGCCCGTCCGGGTCGGGGCCGTCTAGCCCGCCTTCCTCGCCTTGACACCCCTCCGGGGGGTCCGTACCCTCAGGTCTGGAACTTTTCTGGGAACCCACCGTTTGCTCCCACGCATCGATAGGGGCGAGGAAGACGTGACCCAAGCCGAGACCGACGAACAGCTCGTCCGGAAGTCTCAACAGGACGACGAGCGCGCGTTCGGCGAGCTGGTGTCCCGCTACGAGTCGAAGGTGTACAGCCTCGCCCTGAAGATGCTCCGCAATCCGGAGGACGCGGAGGACGTGCTTCAGGACACGTTCCTTCGCGCGTATCGGGGCATCAAGTCCTTCAAAGGCAATTCCACGTTCTCGACGTGGATCTATCGGATCACGGCGAACTCGGCGCTCATGCGCCTTCGAAAGCGTCAGCTCCCCACGGTGTCCATCGACGACGCCGACGAACGGGAAGCGCCGATCAATATCGCCGACTGGGCACCGGGTCCGGTCGAGCAGATGCTCAACCAGGAAACGCAGACCGCGATGACCGAAGCCATCGATGCCCTTCCCCCGGAATTCCGCCAGGTGTTCGTGCTGCGCGACATCGAGGAGCTCTCCAACGCAGAAGTGGCCGAGATCCTCGATCTCTCGGTGGCAGCCGTGAAATCCCGACTGCACCGAGCGCGCCTCAAGGTCCGCAATAGGCTCGCGACCTACTTCACCGAGCCGCGAACGCGGCGCGCCATGGGAGCCCAGTGATGATGACGTGCAAGGAGGTCCTCGAATCACTGTCCGGTTATATGGATGAAGAGCTGAAACAGGAAGTCGCCGTCGAGATGAAGAAGCACATCGGGCTCTGCACCGACTGCCGCGCCGAATTCGATACGCTCACCATGACGATCAAGCTCTACCGCCACTTCGAAACGCCCCAGATGTCCGCCGACTGCCACGACCGCCTCGTGAAGGTGCTGGAGCTGGAGAAGCTCAAGCGCGCCACCGGCAAGGAATGACCGAGCCGGAGCCCCGGCGCATCGAGCTCTACCGCCCGCAGAACCAGCTGGGCGATCTCCTCCTCAACGTTCCCGCCATCCGCGCCCTGCGCGACCGCTACCCCAGCGCCCACATCACGCTCGTCGTCGGACCCCAGAACGCCCCGGCCGTGCTCGGCCAGCCCTGGGTGGACCGCGTGCGCGTCGTGGCGACCAAGGGGGTGAAGGCGCTCTTCGGCGCGTTCGCCCGGAGCGGGCCGCGCGCGGACCTCGCCGTCTACTTCACCACCGTGTCGTACTCGAAGAGCGGCGCCTGGCTCGTGCGCTCCTCGGGCGCCACGCGGCGCGTCGGGTTCGATGCGGCGCACTACGCCGAACGGGATCGCGCGGGGCTGACGGAGACGGTTCCTTCTCCGGACGGAGAGCCGCACCAGTCCGAGGTCTCGCCCGCGCTCGCCCGCGCGGCCGGGGCCGGCGCCGCGGTGCCGCCGCCTCCGTACTACGTGCCCGATCCGGTGCTGCTCACGCGCGTGCCGGCGGGCCATGTCTACCTCCATCCCGGAGCGGGGAAGGTGAAGAACCGCTGGCCGGCGGAGCGATTCGCCGAGGTTGCGCGCGCGCTCTTGGCGCGCGGATGCGAGATCTCCTGGATCGAGGGGCCGCAGGACGAAGGCTGCGTGGATCGTGCCTCGAGCGCGCTCGGCCGGAGCCTTCCGGTCGTGCGCGGCGAGACGATCCCGATGCTCGCCGCCCGCTTCGCGCGCGCCGCGCTCTACATCGGGAACGACACGGGTCCGCTCCATCTCGCGGGCGCCACGGGATGTCCCACGGTGGGTGTGTACGGATGGTCCGATCCGGCGCAGTGGGCTCCGGTGGGGCGCCGCGTGCGCACGGTGCGCGCCGGGGATGCGTCGCTGGAATCGATTCCGCCCGAGCAGGTGCTCGAGGTCGCGTTGCCACTCTTGGCGCGCGCCCCGCAGGGCGCGCGGAGCTCCTCGGTCTTGGCCGCGACGGTTGTCGCAGCGTTTCTATCCGCTGCGTCACTATTCGCACCCCCGGCCCACGCCGCCGCGCCGTCGCCCCAAGTCACCCGGCTCCGGACCATCACCGACCGCGAAGCCCGGCGCGATACCACCGAGCTGGGCCACTGGCTCCTGACGGACGGAAACGCCGCCGCGCGCACCGCCGCGGCGGTCGCGCTCGGCCGGATCCAGAACCGCGGCAGCGTGCCCGCGCTCTCCCGCGCGCTCAACGACCGTTCGCCGGAAGTAAGGCGCGAAGCGGCCTTCGCCCTCGGCCTGGTCGGAGACACGACCGCCGCTCCGGCGCTCATCCGGCGGCTCGGCGCGGAGACCGATCCGCATGCGCGTGACGCGTTGATCGCGGGACTCGGC
>DATJGP010000050.1:0-6379 GCA_035494915.1 Candidatus Eiseniibacteriota bacterium
GTGATCATCCTCCTCGTGACGGCGCCCCTCATGTCGGTGGCCGACCTTCCGGTCGACCTGCCGCAGGCGCGGTCGCGGGACTCGGAAGACGAACGAAACATCAGCATCACGCTGTCGAGCACGGGGGCCCTCGCGGTGGACGACGAGGTGGTCACGGCCGACGGGCTTCCCGCGGCGCTCCAGGCGCACTTGACCAAGGCCGGGGACAAGGACGTGCTCGTGGTGGTGCGCGCCGATTCGGGCGCGCCGTACACCGAAGTCCAGAAGCTTCTCGAAGAGGCGCGGGGCGCCGGGGCGACCCACCTCGCGATCGCGACGCGCCAGAAGACTGGAGCCGCCCAGTGACCGCCGCCGCGCTGCGCATCGACGAAGAGCTGGTCCGCCGGAGGACACGGTGGACCATGATCGTGAGCTTCGCGGTTCACGTGCTCCTCTTCCTGTGGTTCATCTCGTTCAAGACCACGACGCAGGACCTTCCGATCGTGACCGAGGTCACGCTGCTCGAACCCGGGGATCTCAATCCCGCGGCCGCGGCGGCTGCCCCGGCCCCGGCGCCCGAGCGCCAGGAACAGACCGTGAAGGGCGTGTCCAAGGAGAGCCAGAACGACGCGCACTTCGTCCGCATGGAGCGGTCGGGCGACGTCGCGCTCGATCCGCAGGTGGACAAGACATTCCAGGACCAGCTGAACTCGCGGCTCGCCGCGATCCAGCAGCCGAACTCACCGCTCCCGGTGGGAACGGTCACGGGGTCCCCCACGGCCTCGCTCTTCGGCTCGAGCCCGGCCACGGTGGGCGCCCCCGGTAGCACCGGCTCGGCGTCCGTGAAGCTGAACCGCGGCGGCGGAACGAGCGGTCCTCCGCTCGAGCTCTCGCGCGGGGGCACGGCGGGCGCTCCGGCCTCGCTCGCTCCTGCGTCGATCCAGGCCGGCAAGTCGGAAGCGGCTGCCCCCTCCAAACCGGGGGACGCGACGGCGCAGCGCACCATCGCGGGCGCGTCGCTCGCAGGGCCGATCGCCGACCGGCCGGTTCTCTTCTACACGCTCCCGACGTATCCGGACTGGGCGAAGAAGGAAGCCGTCGAGGGATCGGTGACGCTCTACTTCGTCGTGCGGCCGGACGGGACCGTGAAGGAGAACGTCCTCGTCCAGAAAACGGCGGGATTCGGTGATTTCGACGACAACGCCCGTGCGGCGCTCCGCGCGTGGCGATTCGAGCCCCTGAAGAACGGACGGACCGGAGAGCAGTGGGGCACGATCACGTTCCACTTCCGGCTCCGCAGCGCCGGTTAAGGAGGAGGGAGACCGATGCAGGCCTTTCCGAAGTTCGAGACCAAGGTCTCGCGCGTCATCGCCTGGCTGACCGCACTCGTCGCGGCCGCTGTCTTCGCCGCGCCGCGTGCGAAGGCCGAGGACGCGACGTCGTCCCGCCCGCCGGTCTCCGAAGCGGCGGTCCAGTCCGCGAGCACGACCACGACCACGACGGCGGCACCGACTCCGGCGCCAGCCAAGACTTCGACCAAGTCGTCCAAGAAGTCGTCGAAGAGCTCGAAGAGCGCGCCGAAGCCGCAGGCGGTAGAGCCCGCGCCGACGACGATGACGAAGGAAGTGAGCCTGACCGAGTCCGCGAGCACGGATAGCGCGGGCATGACGCTTCACGGCGGCCAGGAGCGCACGGACTTCAAGACGATGACCATCGAGGGCGAGGATCGCGTGCACGTGGACGTGGAGCGCCCCGAGCTCCAGCTCGATCTGGACGCCTCCAAGGTCCACGGCCTCGAATCGGGCACGGCGGGCGACGTCTTGAACCGCGTGTCCCCGGATCTCACGACGAAGTATCTCGCCCTCTCGGCGACGCAGCCGACGCCGTACCTCGGCCGTCCGTGGCTGCGCCAGTTCGCGACGGGACCGGTGGCCCGGTTCCAGCCGAACGTGAAGGGCGTCGAGCGCTGGAAGCTGGTGGTGGCCGACTCCAAGGGCGAGCTCGTGCGCACGTTCGATGGCAAGGGCGACCCGCCCAAGGAGATCACGTGGGACGGCCGCACCCAGAACGGCAAGCTCGTGACGCCGGGGCTCACCTACTCCTACTACATGGAGGCCTTCGACAAGGCCGGCAACAAGCGGAACTTCGTCGGCGAGGGCTTCAAGGTATCCGCCTATCGCGCGGACACGCAGGCGGGGCCGGTGCTCGTCTTCTCCGGCATGAGCGTCCTCGCGTCGCAGAAGTCGTCCTACGGCATGGGCAGCTCGTCGGCGAACCGCGCGGTGGCGCCCGTGATCCTCGAGACGGTGAGCTGGCTCAACCAGTCGACCCGCGTGCAGCAGCCGGTCACCATCGCGGTGTCGGCGCGGAGCTACGAGCAGGCGAACCTCATCGCGAAGCAGGTGGGCATGACGATGACCGACCTCGCGCTCGGCGATCCCTCGCGGATCAAGGCGGTGGCTGAGGTCGCTCCGGACGCGGCCGATGGCGGCGTCGTGCGCGTCTCGCTCGCGGGCGCGGACCCGACGACGGGCACGGCCGTGGACCTCTCCGCCCCGAGCAAGGAATCGAAGAAGGAATCGAAGAAGGAGTCCAAGAAGGACTCGCAGAAGAGCTCCAAGAAGGATTCGAACAAGAAGTAGACCCGCGCCCCTGATCGCGGGCATCATGGCGCGCCATGGAAGGCGCGCCTATGTCGAGCGGCGGTGATCCCGAGCGTCCGAAAGCGGACGCGGAACGCCAGTCGACCTTCATCACGACCCGGTTCGAGCGCTGGGCGCTACCGCGCCTGGCCGCGTCCCTTCCCCGCTGGGTCGTCCCCGATCACCTGACTGGGCTCGGAGTGCTCGCGGCCACCGGCGTCGCGGTCGGGTACATGCTCACCACCCGAAACCCGCACTGGCTCTGGCTGGTCAACGCGGCACTCGTGGTGCACTGGTTCGGGGACAGCCTGGACGGAACGCTCGCGCGGGTCCGGAAGATCGAGCGGCCCCGATACGGCTTCTATCTCGACCATCTGACCGACGCGTACTCCACGACCGCGATCGGCCTCGGGCTCGGGTTCTCGCCCTACATGCTCCTCGCCGTGGGGCTCGCGATCGTGATCGGATATCTCGTCCTGTCGATCAACGTGTACCTGGAGACCCACGTCTACGGAAAGTTCCGCTACGGGTACGGCATCCTCGGCCCGACGGAGGCGCGGCTCATCCTGATCGGGCTGAACCTGGTCGCCCTCCTGATCGGTCCCATTCCCTTCCACCTGAAGGGCATCGGGATGACCGTGTTCGACGTGCTGGGGATCGCCGCCGCGCTGTCCATGGCGGGCCTTTTGGCCCGCCGCGTGTTCCGAAACCTCGCGGATCTGGCCCGCGCGGAACCCCCTCGCCGATAACGCTGTACGGCCGGGCCGGGCCGGACTCTCTTCCCAGGACGGGCCCCCATCCGTCTAGAATGGAAGGAAGATGGCACCCGAGACCGAGCGCATTCCCAAGCGCCTCCTCCATGCCCTGGGCCGGGCGGCCGCGCGCGAAAGCCAGCGACGCGACGTCGAGCGCCAGACCCGCCCCGACCAGCTCGAGCGGAGCGTCCGCGAGTACCTGGGGCGCACCAAGATCGTCATCGCAAGCAATCGCGAGCCGTACCAGCACGTGCGGCGGAACGGCTCCGTCCAGGCGATCCGGAGCGCCGGCGGGCTCGCCTCCGCGCTCGATTCGGTGGCGCGCGCGACAGGCGCGGTGTGGGTGGCGCAGGCGTCCGGCGACGCCGACCGCGAGATGGCGGACGCGCGTGGGCGCGTGTCCATGCCTCCCGGTCAAGACCGGTACACGCTCCAGCGGATCTGGATCGACGACGAGGAGCGGGCCGAGGGCTTCAACCGGTTCGTGAACGGCTGCCTCTGGCCGCTCTGCCACGTCGTCTACGTGCGCCCACAGTTCGTGGCCGCGCACTGGCGCGCGTACCAGGAAGTGAACCGCATGTTCGCGGACGCCATCGTCGAGGCCGCGGGAGACGAGCCGGCGCTCGTCCTCCTGCAGGACTATCACCTCGCCCTGTGCGCCGCCGAGATCCGCGCGCGGCGCCCGGATCTCACGATCGTCCTCTTCTGGCACATTCCCTGGCCCAACGCGGAGGTGTTCCGGATCGTCCCGTGGAAGCGCGAGATCCTGGAAGGCCTCCTCGCCTGCGATCTCCTGGGATTCCACATCCGCTACCACGGGATGAATTTCATCGAGACCGTGTCGCAGGAGCTCGAGGTGCTGATCGATCACGAGCGCGGCGCCGTGCGCCGCCGTGGACGCCGGACGTTCGTCCGCGACTACCCCATCAGCCCCGATGTGGCCGAGATCGCGCTGGTCGCGTCCGATCCGTCGACCCAGGCCGCCTGCCGCCGGATCAAGGAGCAGCTCGCGATCGGAGACGCGCAGGTGATCCTGGGCGTCGACCGGCTGGATTACACGAAGGGCATCCCGGAGCGGCTCGACGCGTACGAGCTCCTGCTCGACCGCCATCCCGAATGGCGCGACCGGGTCGTGATGATCCAGATCGCGGTACCGAGCCGTGTGGACCTCCCCGAATACCAGGCGCTCGGCCGCACCGTGTCCGAGCGCGTGGATCAGCTCAACCAGCGGTTCGGCTCCGATCAACGGAAGTCGGTGTACCTCATCACCGAGAACCTCGACTTTCGCGATCTCATCCCCTACTACGCGCTCGCCGACGTGATGGCCGTGACGTCCCTCCATGACGGCATGAACCTGGTGGCCAAGGAATACGTGGCCGCGCGCGTGCACAACGACGGCGTGCTGGTCCTGAGTCCCTACACGGGCGCCTCGCGCGAGCTGGAGCACGCGATCCAGGTGAGCCCGTACGACATCGACCGCCTGAGCGGCGCGTTCCGCCAGGCGCTCACCATCAGCCCCGAGGATCGCGAGCGCCGCATGAGGTCGCTGCGCGAGGTCGTGGCGTCCCAGAACATCTACGATTGGGCGAGAAAGCTCCTGCGCGACGTGCGACGGCTGCACCTCATGCCCGGAACGAGCTGGTCCGGCGGGCGGCATTGACCCGGCCGCTCCTGGCGCGCGGCACCTGGGATGAGCTGGCACGCGCGATGGTGGGTGGCAACGGTACGGCGCCGCGCCGTCGGCGGAAACGGCCGCTCATCGCGTTCGACGTGGATGGCACGCTGGCGCCCATCGTCGAGGATCCCGCCCGCGCTCGCGTGCCCGCGCCGACGAAGCGGCTCCTCGCCTCGCTCGCGGCCGACGACGGCATCGTGGTGGCCGTGGTGAGCGCGCGTCGCGAGCGGGATCTGCGGCGCATTCTTCCGGTCCGGGGAATCCTGCGCGTCGCGCAGTACGGGCTCGAGGGAGCGGTCGCGCCCCCATCCACCACGCGAGCGAGCTGGCGGCGGAGAGCCCGCAAGATCCGGCGTCTGCTCGAGCCGATCGCGGCCAGCACACCCGGGTCGTGGGTCGAGGACAAGGGGATGACCATCTCGCTGCACGATCGCCTCGTCGGAGCGTCCACGCGTCCCGCGCTCGAGCGAGCACTCCGCCGCGCGACGGTCAAGGCGGAAGGCTTGGGATTTTTCACGGAGCGCGGGAGTCGCGTGACCGACTTCGTGCCGCGAGGGTACGATAAGGGGAACGCCATCGAGGCGCTCCGGCGGAGCGCCCGGGGGGCTCCGGTCATCTACTTCGGAGATAGTGACGCCGACGAGTCCGCTTTCGCCGCGCTCGGGCCGGACGATGTCCCGGTCCGCGTCGGTCCTGGGAAGACGCGCGCACGGTTTCGCGCGCGGAACACAGCCGACGTGGCGCGATTCCTCCGCAGGCTGATCGATCTGCGGAGGGCATCCGCAACCAGGAGGTAATCCATGGATTGGCACCAGATCATTCCTCCGGATCTCGGATATCAGCTCCAGCAGACCCTCCTCGCCGTCACCGGGGGGCTCACGCTGATCCTGATCGCGGGCGCCATCGCGCTCGTCGGATGGCTCGTCGGCGCGCTCCTGTCGCGAGCGGCGCAGGGGCTCTTGGCCCTGGCCGGGATCGATGGGCCCGCGAAGCGCCTCGCCGCCGAAGGCGGAATCCGGACGGAGCTCCTGCCGAGCCGCATGGTCGGCTTCTCCATCTTCTGGCTCGTCATCCTCGGCACCGCGATCATCGCGCTCCGCGTGATCGGTCTCGATCTGGCGCCGTCGCTCGTGGCGCGGCTGCAGGACGTGCTCCCGCGCATCGTGACCTCGGGCCTCGTGCTTCTCCTCGGCATCCCGCTCTCGCTCGCGGCGGGACGCCTGTTGAACGCCCTCCTGATCCAATCCGGCGTCCGGCCCAACCGGATCCGAGAGCAGAGCACCGGCGCGCTCCTCGTCGCCTTCACGGTGCTGATCGCGCTGGACCAG
>DATJGP010000051.1:0-14435 GCA_035494915.1 Candidatus Eiseniibacteriota bacterium
GATGAGCCAGAACGCCGCGAGGTAGAACGCGTAGCGGTGCAGGTTCTGGAGGATGAACGGAAACTTCTGCTCGCCCGTGTAGTTCCGGTGCGGCTCGCCCACCGCGCAGGCGGGCGGATCCCAGAAGAAAGCGCGGTAGTATGCCTTCCGGTAGTAGTAGCAGGTGGTCCGGAAGAAGGCCGGCGGGATGAGGATCAGGAAGGCCGGCGAGAGGGGCCACCACGAGGGATGCACTTCGGGGGAGTAGACCGGCGACAGGTAGTTGTGGAAGCGGAAGTTCGCGTTCTGGAACGCGGCCCAGGTGAGATAGAGACCCAGCACGCCGAGCCCGACGGCGACGGACACGGGGGGAAGCCACCAGGCATCCCGGCGGTCCGTGGATCGCGACTCGGTACTCGCGACGGCTTCGGCCACGCGGGCCATTGTGCGCTCCTCCTTGCCGAAGGGGACGTCCATGCCAACGGCGGACGAGAATAGCACATGGCGCTCGCTCGCGCGACCGGCGGCGCGGCCGCTCTATAAAGGAAGAGGGGAGGACGAGAATCCGCCCTCCCCTCGGTGTCAGGCCGGCGCTGCCGGACGCTCGGCCTAACGGTCCAGCTCGTCGTATCCCTGATCGTCGTCGTAGTCGCGGTTGTAGTCGTCGTACCGGCGGTCGCCCGCCTGGTCGTCGTGCCACTCGTCGACCTGATCCTGGTCCCACTGCTCCGCGATGATCCGGTATCCCTGCGGAGCGTGCGCGCAGTGCTCGACGTGGTACTGGTAGTCGTCGTAGTCGTTGAAGCGCGCGTCACAGAAGTTGCAGCCGTACACGGCACCCGGATCGACGTAGGACGCCGAGATGCCGAGCCCGCCGATCGCGAAGTTCGCCGCCACGAAGAACCGCACGGGGCGGACGTACACGACGTGCGTCGGGTAGGAATAGGCGGGCGGGCAGTAGTAGCGCCACCCGTAGACCGGCCGGTAGTGCGAGAAGCGCACGGACACGTAGTCGCGGTAGACCGGAACGCTACCGTACGAGCGATAGAACCTCTGTCCCGTGAACTGGCGCGAGCCGCCCCACACGGGTGCGCTGTACGTGCGATAGCTCCGCGCGCCGCTATACGTCGGCGTGCCGCGATAGCGCGTCACCGAGCCCGACCACTGCCGCTGACCGGACCACTGCTGCTGGCGCTGGCCTGACCACTGCTGGCCGCGCTGGCCCGACCCCTGCTGTCCGCGTTGATCCGACCACTGCTGCCCGCCGCGGGACTCCTGCGGGCGCTCGGCGCGATTCTTCCGTCCGTTGCCCTTGCCGTCGCGGGCCCACCACTTGCCACCCGGATCCGCAGAGGACGTGAGGGGAGACCCCATGAGAAGCGCGGCGCCCAGGAGGCCCGCGATCATCGCGAATTTCGTTCGTTGAACCCTACGCATGGCCGCTCCTTTCCAGCGTCATGGGGATAATCCCCAGTGCCGGCAGCCCTTATCGCAACGGCCGTGCCGCAGTCCTGGAATCAGCTAAGTATCTGTATGGCATTGTGTTGTAAAGAATGGCATTGCCCGCGATGTGTGGCCGCTGGGCCTCACGGTCGTCGATCGATCACACCGGCTCAACTGCGGAGGGGTCCCTGCCGATAGATCGACGAGCGCCGCAGGGGGCGGCGATCCTCGTATGGAAACGACGAAACGGAGGTCGGACATGGCCGGTTACGGCGACTGGGAGTATTCGGAATATCAGGCGCTGATGACGCGCGGGCGCGACGCGGAGCGGATCTCGATGATCTGCTGGACGGCCGCCGGTCTCGTCTCGGCGATTCTTCTGTCCTGGGGCATCGAAGGGAAGAACGGGAGCCTCATGCTGCCCGTGGTCTTCGCGGCCGCGTTCGGCTACTACGCGACCATTCACAGCCGGCAGCAGACCCGCCTCATCGCAGGATACATCAAGGAATTCTACGAGACCCATCCGAACGGTCCGCAGTGGTTCACGCGCCTCGGCCACCTCGAGGTGGTGCCGGGCTTCAACCCGTCCGGCGACTGGGTGTCCACCGTCCTCGTGAACGCGACGGTCGCCCTCGCGATCGTCTTCTCATGGCTCTACGCGCCGACGAGCGCGCGTGGCGACCTCATGGCGGGCATCGTGACGGGCTGCGGCGTGGCGTTCTCGTTCCACTCCATCTCGGAGACGTCGCGTCTACGTCAGACGAACGCCGGCGCGTTCTGGCGTCAGGTGCACAGCGGTCCGGTAGAGGAGAAGCGTCCGGCCCGCATGGCGCGTAGCTAGGAAGGAAGTCAGCGAGGCCGCTGGGTCTGCTGATCGAAGAGCTTTCGGGCCTCGTCCATCGATAGGAAATGCAGGGGCGGCGCGGCGATGCGCCGCCCCTCGACGTCTGTGCCGCCGAGAAAATCCACCACCACCTGCTGCACGCTCTCCTCGGGAAGCATGTCGTGGAACGCGTTCTGGACCACCAGATGGGTCCCGTTCGGAAATCCCCACGCGACCTCTTCGGCTTCGAACGACGGCGTGGTCGCATCGAGCGCGCCGCTCAGGAAGAGCGCCGGGACGGCGCTGTAGATGCGGTTGCGATAGCGGGGGCCGAGATCGCGCGCCCCGATGGCGCTGCAGAGAACGGGATCCATGTAGAGGTTCCGGATGTTTCCGAACGGCGAATCCCCGGCCTCCCGCTCCACTTCCGCCCGCCGCTCGGGATTGCCGCCGGAGGCGCAGTTCGCGCTCACCGACATCACCGAGGCGCCCGTGGCCATGGCGTTGTAGAGCACTTGAAGCCGGCCGAGGAAGAAGCGGAAATCTCCGGCGGCCATGGCGTTGAGCATGGCCGGGACCGCGATCACGGTGCGCGGTTCGGTGAGGTCTCCCTGCAGCACCGCCGCGAGCCCCGCGCCGCCCACCCTCATGGTTTGCTGCCCCCCTCCCGAGGCCGGCCCCGCGTTGAGCGAGATCGGCTGGTCGTTGAGCTTGTCGATGAGCGCCCGCGCCAGCGTTTCCAGAGCCGGATTGGCCTTGTAGTCAGGGTCCTGGGCGACGAGCCCCGAAATTCGCCGGAGCTGGAGGTCGAGCACGCCCGGGAGCTTGAGCGCCTTGTCGGGGCTGCGCACGCCGGCGAGCGCCGCACGCTCGATGCGGGCGGGATAGAGGCGGATCGCCTCGAGCGCGAGCTCGCATCCGTAGCTCGCGGCGACGAGCCTCACGCGCTCGGCGCCGATGGCGCGACGGATGTCCTCGATGTCGGAGGCGCTCTCCCGCGTGTCGAACGCCTCGATGGCGATCCCGATCGCACGGGCCTTCGCGGCGCACGGCTCGATCTGCTTGAGCAGCGCCTGCCGCATCGCGGTCTCCGACTCGAACATCGTGATTTCGGGCGCCGACGGCGCGCAGGCGAGGGAAGGCTCGGAGAGCCCCGTGCCGCGCTGGTCGGGCAGGATCACGTCGCCGAGCGCGCGAAGCTTCTCGAACAGCTTCGCGTACGACGGGCTTCGCGCGAGCGAGCTCCCCGGGATCCCGGGCCCGCCGGCGAGAAAGACGATGGGAGTGCCGGGTTTGGGAGAGGTGCTCTTCCAGCGGATGAACGCGAGATGGATGAGATGAGTCGTGTCCCGATCGCGCGACTCCGGAACGTAAACGCGGCCCAGCTCCGCGTCGCGCGTCGTGCCGTCGAGCATCTGGATCTTGTAGGGCTCGAACGTGAGGCCGCCGGGACGCTTGCCGGCCGCGGGAGCGGGCTTCGAGTCCGCTGGCGCCGCTTTCTTCGTCGACGCCTCCGCCTTCTTCTTGGCCGGCGCGGCGGAGGCTTCGCCGGTCAGGGCGATCGCGACGACACACATGGCGACGAGGACCGCGTTCGGGAGGCGCACGGCGGAAGCGTACATCAGAGCAGTCCCGTGCGCGAGAATTCAGGAAAGCCGCGGTGCCAGATGCCCCATATGAGGAAGAGGACGATCGAGACGATCGCGGCGACGGCGTAGAAGGTCCGGACCGGCCGAGCCGTCCAGGGACCCCCGCGCGCCAGGGATCCGATCGCGAACCCGATCGAGACGGGGAGCGCGACCGGAACGGTCTGCCCCTCCACACCGGTCGCGAAGTAGATGAAGCCGTAGGCGAGCGCACCCAGGGGAAGACGCCATGGCGCGCCGTCCTCCGACGCTGCCGGCGACTTCGATTCGAGCGCGGTGAGCCCCACCGCGAACGCCGCGCGCGATGCATCGACCATGTAATGGCCGAGGTGCTCGTCCCAGAAGTAGGCGAGCCCCCAGGGATCGCCCAGCTTCGTGTGATCGAGCATGTCGTGGATCGAGTTCGCGGCCACGTGGATGCCGGACCCAAGCGCGAACGTCACGCCGGCGACGAAGAGAAGGAAGGCCAGCCGGGGCGAGGGATGGCGCGCGTGGAGGTCGAACGCGATCGACGCGTAGAGCGCGAGGAGCGGGAGGGTGCCGAGGAGCTGGATCAGGTCCCCGGCCGTCACTCCGCGCGGCGCGAGTGGGATCTTGATATAGGCGCTGCCCACGTCGAGGAGCGCGCTCAGGATGCCGAGCCAGGCGAGCCGCGCCGCGAGCGGCCGCACGGCGCCGCGCGTCAAGGTGCGATGATCTCCTGGGTCCACCCGGAGGCCGCGCGCCGGAATCGCACGCGATGGTGGAGGCGGTTTTCGCGCGCCTCCCAGAACTCGATCGTCTCCGGCACGATGCGGAATCCCGACCAGAAGGGAGGCCGCGGGACCTTCGTCTCGGGCAGCGAACGGTCGAGCTCCGCGAAGCGCCGCTCGATCTCGGCGCGCCCTTCGGGGAGGGGCTGACTCTGCGGTGACGCCCATCCCATCACCTGGTGGCCGCGCGGGCGCGACGCCCAGTACGCCTCCGCCTCTTCCGGCCGCACCGGCTCCGCGCGACCCTCCACGCGCACCTGCTTGAAGAGCGGTCCCCAGTAGAAGCAGAGCGCCGCACGGTGCGTGCCCGCCGCCAGGTCCCGCGCCTTCGGACTCTCGAGGTTCGTATAGAAGACGAAGCCGTTCGCGTCGACATGACGCACGAGGATGACGCGCGCCGAGGGCTGGCCCGACGGGCTCACGGTGGCCAGCGTCGCGGCATCGGGCTCCGGCGCGATCACCCGGCGGGCCTCGTCACGCCACTCCAGGAATAGCGCGATCGGGTCATCGAACGCGGACATGCCCGCATCCTAGCCCAGGCGGTCTTTCGGGTATACTCCTCGGGCCGGCGCGGCGGGCCCACCTAGCATCATGAGCGGTTCGCCCGGGCCCGATCGCGCCCGGCGTACCGGGGGTCCAGAAACCCGAACGGACTCGTGAACTCGCTCGATTCGCTCACTTCCGACCTTCGCGTCCGTGTCCGCCGTGACGGCTCCGTCCCGGCCTCGCCTCGCTGCGTCGTCTACTGGATGCAGCGCGCTCAACGCGCGCGCGACAATCCGGCCCTCGACACGGCCGTCCGGGCCGCCAACGCCCTCGACCTCCCGCTCGTCGTCCACTTCGGCCTGCATCCGGGGTACCCGCGTTCCAATCTGAGGCACTACGCGTTCCTGCTCGACGGCGTCGTGGAGACCGCCCGCGCGATCGAGGCGCGAGGCGCCGCCTTCGCCTTCCGCCCTTATCCGGACCATTCGCTCGTGCGCTTCTGCGAGGAAGTGTCGCCGGCCCTCGTGGTCGGCGACGAGAATCCGCTCCGCGAGCCCGAGGGATGGCGGCGCAGCGCGGCCGAGCGTCTCAGGGTTCCGTTCTGGACCGTGGACGCCGACGTGATCGTGCCGACGGATCATTTCGACCGCGAGGAGTGGGCCGCGCGCACGCTCCGCCCGAAGATCACGCGCCTTCTTCCGCGCTACCTGAAGCGCTCACCCGTGACCCGCGTGAAGCGGCGGTGGACCCGCGCGTCGAAGCCGCGCTCGGCTCCGATCGATCCGGCCCGGCTCCTCGCCACGCTTCCCGTCGACCGGTCGGTCGCGCCGGTTCCGGGCGCGCGAGGGGGGACCGCGGCCGGTCTTCGCGTGCTCGCGCGGTTCTTGAAGCGGCCGCTCCAGCGCTACCACCTGGACCGAAACGCGCCGCCGCTCGACGGCACGAGCCGCCTCTCGGCCTACCTTCACTTCGGACACCTCGGTCCGCACACGGTGGCGCTCGCCGTCCGTCGCACGCGTGCGCCCCGTGCTGCGAAGCAGGCGTACCTCGAGGAGCTGATCGTGCGGCGCGAGCTGGCGGTCAATTTCGTCGCGAGGAACGCTCGGTACGACGACGTGGCCTCCGCGCCGGACTGGGGGCGCCGCACGCTCAAGCGTCATGCGCGGGACGCGCGCGAGCGGATCTACTCGTGGGACGCCCTCGAAGCGGGCGCGACCGAGGATCGGCTCTGGAACGCGGCGCAGCGCGAGATGGTGACGACCGGGCGAATGCACGGCTACATGCGCATGTACTGGGCGAAGCGGCTCCTCGACTGGACCCCGTCGCCGGCCGCGGCGTATCGCGCGGCGGTCCAGCTGAACGATCGATGGGAGCTCGATGGCCGGGATCCGAACGGCTACGCCGGGATCGCCTGGGCCATCTGCGGCAAGCACGACCGTCCGTGGCCGCCGGAGCGGCCGGTGCTCGGCTTCATCCGTCCGATGAGCGCCTCGGGCGCGGCGCGAAAATTCGACGTCGAGGCGTACATCGCTCGAGTGGAGCGCGCATGAGCCAGCTGCCGCTCTGGGACGGCTCCCTCGGACAGAGGCCTTCGCTTCGGCCCCTCTCCAAATCCAAGATCGCGGCCGGCTACCAGTGCGCGAAGCGCCTCTATTTCGAGGCGCACCACCTCGCCGAGCGCGATCCGATGGATCCCGGCCGGGAGGCGATCCTGAAGGCCGGACGCCGCGTGGGCCTGGTGGCGCGAGGGCGCTATCCGAACGGGGTGAAGGTGGAGGAGGACCCCCGGTATCACGACCGCGCCGTCGCCCAGACGCGCGCGGCCCTCGAGGATCCGAGGGTCGACGCGATCTACGAGGCCGCATTCACCTCCTCGGACATCCGGGTGCGCGTCGATATCCTCGCGCGCACGAAGGGGGGGTGGGACCTCGTCGAGGTGAAGTCGAGCACGGGGTTCAAGGAGGAGTACGTCGTCGATCTGGCGACGCAGGTGCACGTGGTCGAGGGATCGGGCGTGCGGGTCGCACGCGCGATGCTCCTCCACGTGAATTCACGCTACCTGTGGCCGGGCGGGCCGTACGACGTGGGCTCGCTCTTCTCGCTCCTCGATCTCTCACGGGAGGCGCGCGCGCAAGTGCCGCGGCTCCTCGATCGGGTGTCGAGGATGCGCGACGTGCTTCGCTCCCTCGAGGAACCGGTCGTCGCGATCGGGCCGCAGTGTCGGAAGCCCTACCGCTGTCCGTATTTCGGCCATTGCCACAGCGACGTGTCGCCGCATCACATCAGCCGGCTCCCGCGACTCACGCCGAAGATCTATCAGGCGCTCGTCCAGGCGGACGTCGTGGACATCCGCGAGATCCCGGATGGATTCGAGGGATTGAACGACATGCAGATCCGCGTTCACCGGGCGGCGAAATCGGGAGTCGCGTTCATGCACCCCGACCTTCACGCGCAGCTCCGCGCGATCCGCTATCCCGTCCACTTCCTCGATTTCGAGACGTGCAATCCGGCGCTGCCCGTGATTCCCGGGACGCACCCGTTCCAGCAGGTCCCCTTCCAGTGGTCCGACCACGTGCTCGAGGCGAATGGCGACGTGCGCCACTCGGAGTACCTCCACCCGGACCGGACCGATCCGCGGCCGCCGCTCGCGAATGCGCTCGTCGAGGCGCTGGAGGATGGAGGCTCGATCGTGGTCTACTCCGGCTTCGAGGGACGGGTGATTCGCGGGCTCGCGGGCGAGTTTCCGGGGCTCGCCCCGCGGCTCCTCCCGCTCACGGACCGCCTGGTGGATCTGCACCGGCTGATCCTCGACGGCTACTATCATCCCGAGTTCCACGGCTCGTTCTCGATCAAGAACGTGCTCCCCGTCCTCGTGGACGGACTCGGGTACGACGATCTCGAGATCCGCGAGGGAAGCCAGGCCGCGCTCGCGTTCATCTCGATGACGGATCCCGAGGTTCCCGCTTCGGAGCGCGCCCAGCTCAGAGAAGGGCTGTCGGCCTACTGCAAGCGCGACACCGAAGCCATGCTGCGGCTCTTCCAGGTGCTGACAAAGGAGCGTCCATGACGAAGCGGTGGGGATGGCGATGGTGCGCGGCTCTCGTTCTGACGATGGCGATGTCCCAGGCTACCGCCCGGGCGGAGACGCGCCATCACCAGAAGAGCTGGTCCTGGACGTTCGAAGCCGACACGCTGGGGAAGGAGCCGGACAACTCCGGAGTGGCCACCGGAACCTGGGAAGTGGCGAATCTCGCGTCCGATTCCCTGGGCGTCGCGTCGGGCGGGCGCATCCTCCGGCAGCTCGAAGGGGAGGACGGCGCCGAGTACCACATGCTTCAGCTGAAGAAGCCGGTCGTGGACGACCTCGCGGCCTCCGTCCGCTTCCGCGTGGTCTCGGGGGAAGTGGACCCCGGCGCGGGACTCCTCTTCCACCTCGATGGCAAGGCCCAGAACGGCTACCTGGTCCGCGTGAGCGGCGCGAAGGGGCGCGTGGTCGCCCACTACCTCATCTATGGAAAGCGCCGCGACATCCGGTACGCCTCGATCGAGCCGCCGAAGCCGGGTGAGTGGCACACCCTCTCGGTCACCAAGAAACAGAGCGTGATCGTCGTGAGCTACGACCAGAAAGAGGTTCTTCGATTCCGGGACGAGCGGTTCCAGCGTGGAACGGTCGGCTTCTGGACCGAGGACGACGCGGTCGTCGACTTCGCGGATCTCAAAGTCGCGATGAACTAAGGGGCTGCGACCGGGGGATGTCGGAGGGGGATCCCGCCCGAAAGGATGGGGCGCGCCGTCACGGTGGGGCCTGAGTCGGGTGCCGGTGAGAACCGCGAGCTCACACCCTCGCCGCCGTACGCGCCCCGCCATCCTTGACGTGGGCGTCTTGCCGCCGGCCTTCCTTGGCCGGGATGGCGCACCCCCAACCGCAGTGGTTTAGATGCGCCTTCGCGGTGCAGGATACTCGGTCCGAATCCTCGCGCAACTCTATTTTCGACCGGGGGCTCCAGCCATCGCTCCGACTTCCGCCAGGTAGGCCGCCGCCGCCTTCGCCCCGCCCAGGAAGCAGTCGATCGGGAAGCTCTCGTTCGGCGCGTGCAGATTGTCGTCCGGCAAACCGAATCCCATCATCACGCACGGGGCCCCCGTCACCCGCACGAGATGCGGCACGAACGGGATGGAGCCGCCCATGGCGAGGATGACCGACGGCTTCCCGAACGCTGTCGTGAGCGCACGCAGCCCAGCCTGCACGTACGGGCTCTCCGGATCCGACCAGAAGGGAAGACCCCCGCCGAACTTTTTGATCTCCACCGTTCCCTTGTCGCCGACCAGCTCGCGGATCCGCTTCTCGACCGCGGCGAAGATCTTGTCCGGGTGTTGCCGAGGCACGAGCCGCGTGCTGATCTTGGCCATCGCCTTGTTGCCGATCACCGTCTTGAACCCCTCACCCGTGTACCCGCCCTGGATCCCGTTCGTCTGGAGCGTGGGACGGAGCGTGCCCGACTCGAGCGCCGTGTAGCCCTTCTCGTTGAAGAGGCGCTTCACGCCCTGCTCCTTCGCCTTGTCGGCGTCGTTCCATGGACGCCCGGCGATGGCGGCGCGCGTCGCGGGGGTGGGCTCGTCGACATCGTCATAGAAGCCGGGCACGAGCACTTTCCCGGTCTCGAAGTCCTTCAGGTTCTGGAGGACATGGCGGAGCACGTCGATCGGCTCGTAGAGCATCCCGCCCCACTCGCCCGAGTGCTTGTCCCCCGACGCGCCCGTGATCGTGACCTCCATCGCGAGGACGCCACGAAGGGAAAGCGTCACGGCGGGATGGTCGCGGTCGGGGAAGTTGGAGTCCGAGACCACGAAGACGTCGCAGGCCAGCTTGTCCTTGTGCTTCTCGAGCTCCATCGCCATCGCTTCCGAGTCGTGCTCCTCGTCGCTCTCGATGATGAACTTCACGTTCACCGGGAGCTCGCCCGCGCCCTTGAGCGTGGCCTCCACCCCCGCGATCTGCGCGTAGTGCTGCCCCTTGTTGTCGTCCGCGCCGCGGGCCCAGATGCGGCCGTCGGCGATCCGGGGCTCGAAGGGAGGGCTGGTCCAGAGGTCCAGCGGATCGGCGGGCTGCACGTCGACGTGGCCGTAAATGAGCACGGTCGGGAGATCGGGTGAGACCATGCGCTCGGCGAAGAGCCCGTTGTGCGCGCGCGTGGGCCACACCTCGGTCTTGAAGCCGAGCGACTCCAGCTTCTTCTTGTCGTAGTCGAGCGCGCGGGCGACGTCGGCGTCCCGATCCTTGTGCGCGCTGATGCTCGGAATGCGGAGGAACTGGACCAGCTCGTCGATGAGCTGCTTCTGGTTCTGGTCGATGTAGGCGAAAGCCTTGTCGAGATTCATGAGCGCTCCCCAGGTGGCGTTCTGCAACGCACATCGCGATTCGCGGCAACCATCCTAGCGCGCCGCGGGTGTGGCCACAATCCGCAGGAAGCCTGGGGAAAAAACCCCATCCACGCCCCCGCGCTAGTGCGCACGCGCACCTTCATGTAGCGACGCACGCGCTCCAAGCGCTTACACGCACGCGACATCACGGCGGGCGCGCGCGCATGCGTAAAACACGGCACGGCGCTTGCGAATGCCATGGACGACTGCATCGAAAGCGGGTCCCCGCGGCGGGGGCGTTCGATGCAGTCGATCGTGAGCCGTTCGCATCGGGAGAGTCCGAGCAAAGCGAAGTCGGACCGAGAGCGGACAACAACGCAGCACACCGTAGTGAGTGGAGGATTTCACCATGCTTCAGTTCGCCAAGGGTTTCATTAAGGACGAGCGCGGCGAGGATCTCATCGAGTACGGCCTTCTGGCGGCGTTCGTGGCTGCCATCGCGGTGGCCGTGATTATCGCGGATCCGCTCGGCCTGATGGGCGCGGTCGAAGGTGCGTATCAGAGCGCTGTCGACGCCCTCAACGGCATGTAATTGACTCTATCAACCACGGAGCGGCCATGAACCCCTGGATGACCGGCGGCGCGGTACTCCTAAGTGGCATCGCAACGTGGTGGGACCTGCGGTATCGCAGGATCCCGAATCTCCTGACCCTTCCGGCTCTCGGTATCGCCCTGTGCTTGCACGGGGCGACCGGGGCCGGACCGGGCCTTCTCCTCTCCCTCGGTGGTGCTCTCGCGGCCGGCGCGCTTCTCCTGCCGGGCTACGTGATGCGCTTCACCGGCGCCGGAGACGTGAAGCTCCTGATGGCGGTCGGGGCCTTTCTCTCCTTCCCCACAGCATTGATGGCCGGACTCCTCGCGCTCGTTCTGGGCGGCGTGCTCGGCCTTCTCACGGCCCTTCGCTTCAACCGGCTGGGCCACGTTCTCACCCGTTCGTTCGGGCTCGCGCGATGGATCGCTCATCGGGCCAAAGGTTCTCCGCTCGCGCGTCCCATGCCGTCCGGCCTCCGGGTGCCGTTCGGCGTCGCGATCGCGCTCGCCACGCTCTTAGTCGTTCTGGTGCCCGGACTTGGAGGTTCCCGATGAGCTCCCGTAGGGGGCGGCCGGTCCATCCCGGCCTGACCCCGGAACGCCGTTCGGAATCCGGCGTGGCATTGATTGAGTTCGCCTTCGTCCTGCCGATATTGCTGGTGCTGGCGATGGGCATGCTGGACTTCGGGCGCGCGTTTCACGAGAAGAGCCTGCTCGATCAGGCCGCTCGTGAAGGAGCGCGCGTAGCCGTCGTGACGAGTCCGGATCTGGACATCGTCGAGGATCACGTGAATCAAGTTCTCGCCTCGGGCGGGATCGTTCCGACATCCGTCACCGTGGACGGACCGGACGCGGCGCAAATGGTCACGGTCACTGTCAACGCAACCTTCACGTTCATCACGCCGGGCGTCTTCTTGTTCCTGCCCGGATGGGACACCGGGGCCACGATTCCGATGACTGGCCAGACGGTGATGCGGTTCGAAGGCTGACCCACACGAAGGAGGGATAGGACTCATGGCCCGCTCCAAGTCGATTCTCGCACTGGCCGTGGGCCTGGGATTCCTCGCGGCTCTGGCCGGGTACGCCGGTCTGAAGGCCACGGCGGCCCAGGTCGCGCAGAACACATCCAAGCAGTTCGTGCCCGTCGTGGTCGCAGCCACGGATCTCACGTTTGGAACGAAGCTCGATCGCGCCCAGCTCCGGATCGCCAAGTATCCCAAGGAGAGCCTGCCTGCGGGCGCGTTCTCCGACATCGATTCCGTCGCCGGTCAGACCACCAAGATCTTCCTCGCCGGCAAGGAGCCGATCACCGCGACCAAGCTCAGCTCCCGCGGCGGCGGTCTCTCGATGCTCGTCCGGCCGGGCTTCCGCGCGACATCACTCGAAGTCAACCAGGTCTCCGGCGTGAGCGGCTTCGTGCTCCCGGGCGACCGCGTCGACGTGCTCGCGACCGTGGATGGGCGCGGCGCGGATCAGGAAGCGGTGACCCGCACGATCCTCCAGAACGCCGAGGTCCTCGCGTCGGGCCAGAAGACGACGCAGCAGGACAACAAGCCGATCACGGTCCAAGCGGTGACGATCCTCGTCGATCCGATGGGCGCCGAGAAGCTCGCGCTCGCGCTCCACGAGGGCAAGCTCCACCTGGTCCTCCGCAATCCCGAGGACTCGGACACGACGAAGGTGTTCGCGCTCAACACGAACGAGATGCTGCAGGGCCAGAACGGCTCCATGCCGCGCAGCACGGCCCATGCGAAGGGTGTCAAGAAGGCGCCGCAGCAGTCCGCTGCCGTGCCGCAGCCGGTTCATACGCCGCCTCAGCGGCAGAGCAAGCCGGTGGTCCGGATCATCCGCGAGGCCAAGGTCAACGAGCAGGCGGCCCCGAAGGATTCCATTCAGTAAGCGGTAAGTCGTCCACCCGAACGTCAGGAGCAGGAAGATGGTTCGCTTGCAAATGCAGCGAAATGGATGGGCCGGGATGCCCGTGGCGCTCGTCGCCATCCTGGTACTCGGATTGGTGCCCCTCTTCGCGGCCGTCCCGAACGCCCATGCGGCGGCCGGCTCCGCGTTCCCGGTGAGCGTCTCCGTGGGGCAGTCGTTGGTTCTCGAGATGCCGACGGAGGTCACGACGGTCTCGATCGCGGACCCGAAGGTCGCCGATGCGGCCGTGGGCTCGCAGAAGACCGTGGTCGTGAACGGCAAGGCGGCGGGTGTCACCTCGCTCGTCGTCTGGGAAGAGGGCGGACACTACACCTTGTATCAGGTCAACTGCGTGAACCCGGGCAAGCGCCAGCAGGTGCTCCTCAAGGTTCGCATCGGTGAGATCAACACCACGAAGGCCCGCCAGCTCGGCATGGACTGGACGACGTACCTCCGCTCGGCCAAGCACCTGGACGGCGCCATCGCGGGCGGCCTCTTCACGGGCAAAATCGAAGGCCCGTCCGACCCGCCGGTTCTCGGACCGGCCGTGGACGGCTTCGCCAAGTACATCAAGTCGAGCGGCGACTTCCAGTTCCTCACCATCTTCCACGCCCTCGAGGAGCAGGGTCTGGCGCGCACGCTCGCGAGCCCGAACATCGTGGCTCTGAGCGGCGACAGCGCTTCGTTCATCGCGGGCGGCGAGTTCCCCGTTCCGATCACGCGGTCGAGCTCGGACAACACCGTCGCGTTCACGATCGAGTGGAAGCAGTTCGGTATCCGCCTCCAGGCGCTGCCGACCGTGCTCGACTCGAACCGGGTCCAGCTCTACGTGGAGCCGGAGGTGAGCGCGCCCGACTATCAGCATGCGGTCCTCCTCCAGGGATCGCTCATCCCCGGCATCATCAGCCGCCGCGTGTCCACGACGGTCGAGCTCAAGTCGGGCGAAGTCCTCGTGATCGGCGGCGTGAAGAGCACGGAGTCCATCAAGCAGGTCTCGAAGTTCCCGATCCTGGGCGAGATCCCGATTCTGAACCTCTTGTTCAAGCACACCCGTACGGATCTCGCGGAGCGGGATCTGGTCATGATCGTCTCTCCTGAAATCATCGGCACCACGGGCAAGACGTGGCCGGCTCCGATTCCAGGCGAGGAGAACTATGGCATGCCGCAGGGAGGCAAAGCGCAGCCCCCCCAGACCAAATAGGAGCTACCCGTGGATTCGGACCAGAAGCAAAAGCATGAGCGAGGGATCGCGGTCCTCTTCGTAGCGCTCTTCCTCCTCGTGTCGCTCTGGTTCGTCTCGATGGCGATCGACGTGGGGAAGGTGATGGCGGCTCGCACCGAGCTTCAGGCGGCCGCGGACGCGGCGGCCCTGGCCGGCGCGAGCGCCATCGACCCCATCACCGGAGTGATCGACCAGCCGCTCGCGAAGGCGCGGGC